>JAFTVQ010000171.1 GCA_017461865.1 Lachnospiraceae bacterium
ACCTTTTCCGCCGAGAAGATTACGCATGGAAGCGTCGCCTTCTTCAAATAAATAGACCATTTTAGACATTTACGCGTCCTCCTTGATGTTAGATTAAGTGTAAAAATCCACTCTAATGAATATATTATACCACTTGTCCGTTCAATAAGCACTCTCTTATTCCCGCCAGATTGTACAAATTTTTCGAACAAAAACTGTGCTTTCTGACGGACATGCACGATGTAACTACAATTTTTTCAGATAACCGTCCAATTTGCGTCCGTCTGTTTTGGTGCTTTGCACTATTTCCGCCTCCCGGAATACGAACCCAAGCTTCTTAAGCAGACCGACGGACGGAGCATTCTCGGCGTCCGCATACGAAACAACCTCATCAAAGCCCAAATATTCCTTCCCATAGGAAAGAAGCGCATCACAAACCTCCGTAGCGTAACCTTGTTTTTGATATTCCGTCCGTACAAGAAAACCCAGTTCGGGAATCTCGCTCTCCGGTCTCATATCAAAGCCTGCCCGTCCGATAATGGTTCCGCTTTGTTTATCCTCCACAATCCACATACCGAAATCATAAAATCCATAATGATACCGGATATAATCCAGGGTGTACGCAATTTCATCCTCCCTGTTTTCATAGAGATCTTCCATGTAATCGGTAATTCCGGGCTGTGCATAAATTTCATACAATTCATCCACATCCTCCGGCGTAATCTCCCTGACGCGGCAACGGTCCGTATCGAGAATATGACAGGGAATTCCTTTGAGCCGGCACAAAACATGATTCAGATAATTCTCATCGAGCTCTTCTGCATTTTCGACTGCATAGGGAAAATCACTGAGATCCGGCAACACATCGTCGCCTTTCAGAGGATAACAGAGAACGACATACCTCCCTGCAGCCTTGGCGCTTTTCGCAATATTTATTTCATCCGTAATCAGTAATTCTTTATATTCTTTCTGCATTTTTCATTTTTCCCTTTACGCCTGTTTGATTTTATTTTAAACTAAACCATGTAAAAAGAAAATGCATTTATTCAGGAGGAATCAACATGGCACAGAATCCAATCGTAACGATTACTATGGAAAACGGCGATGTAATGACAGCGGAGCTTTACCCTGAAATCGCACCGGTTTCCGTAAACAATTTTATCAGTCTGATCAAAAAAGGCTATTATGACGGACTGATCTTTCACCGCGTAATCAACGGATTTATGATTCAGGGCGGATGTCCGAGCGGAACAGGTACCGGTGGCCCGGGTTACAATATCAAAGGAGAATTTACATCCAACGGATTTGAAAACAACTTAAAACATACCGAAGGTGTTCTTTCCATGGCAAGAGCCATGCATCCGGACTCTGCAGGAAGCCAGTTCTTCATTATGCACAAGACGTCTCCGCATCTGGACGGCTCATATGCAGCATTCGGAAAAGTTACGGAAGAAAGCATGGATGTCGTAAATAAGATTGCAACCACAGCTACCGACTATATGGACAGACCTCTGGAAACACAGAAAATCAAATCCATGACCGTAGACTGCTTCGGCGTTGACTATCCGGAACCGGACAAAATGTAACAACTTTATGTAAACCCAAAAGAGAATTTTGCAATGCAAAATTCTCTTTTTTTCGCGAAAAACCGCACTTGTTAACAATTTGTTCATTTTTTATTTAACATTTTTTAATTTACATAACATTATTTATCCATTTCCGAAACATATAATAACAATATAAAATAACACAGTGTTCAATGAAGTGTTGGAATTTTTTAAAACTTTTTCATAATAAAGGCCAGGTAAATTGTTTACCTGGCCTCCTCCCTTTTTATGGGGAAATTCTGTGTTTAAAACAAGTATTTGTACTTGTTCATTTGTGAATAAATAATGTTTTCCACTCTGGAAATTTCTTCTGCCGAATAAATCGCTGCTTTTTCTGACAGCCGCTTTACGTCCTTTTTCGTAAAATCAAATTTCAAATGAGACCCGTACAATTCTTCCGAAATATCAAGCTGCTCATCAAAATCGGGACAAATCGTTTTGGATTTAGCATTCTTCATCAACTCATAGACATCTTCTCCCATCGGGTAGTCCATTGTCGTATCCGCCAGAAGACCTGCCCCATGGTCAAAAATCGGGCAATAGGAAAATTCGCCCTGCTGATTCATAAGTACTGCAATATTGTGCGTGTGTCTGTCCTCGTTAAGAAAAAAAGCATCAATCGTAAATAATTTATTCATATATACCCCAAAATCTTTTAATCCGGTAACCCTCTCTACCTGATTTACGATAAATTTCAAACGCTCCTTATGATCAGCTATCCCATAGATTGCCTTATTTAAACTTTCCCCAAAATAATTTTGAAACAATCTCTCCAGTGTAATGATTTGCCAGTCATCTTTGAGAAAATCACGGCTTTGTGCTCCGGTAAATCTTACTGTTTTATATTTTATTTCTTCCGGATCATATATCACAAATTCTTCCCCGGATAACGTCGACTTTTGAAGGAGGTGCGAAACCATATATTCTGCCAACCCTTCGTATCCTGTGTAATCTGCCTTGTACCATGTATCACCGTTTTTCCATTTCAGCTGATTACCTTTAGATGACTGACGATTGTTTGCCTGTAAACTTTGTTCGAATAATTCTACCATCGTCACCTCTCGATCCGGATCCAGAAATGATCCTCTGCCATGCGCCCCTCTGTCTTTTCAATAATCAAAAACGGATCATAAAACGGAATATCCAATTCCTTAAGTGCCAACTTCATTTTGTCACGGCTACGAGGAAAACACCTTGATTCCAAAAATTCCATATACCTATCGTAAGCCGGATTTTCTTCCACACCAAACGCGCAGAACATCGGATGCTGTGCGTAATTTACAATACGAACAGCCCGCCGGATCTCATCCACATCAATAATCGTACAGACGGTCTGCTCATGCATATACCAAAGCCGCAGCGAATATGCTTTCTCGGGAAGCAAAACATCATTTACATATTCCGGATGTCTTTCCAGCATATGCAAAAGAAGTGTTACCGGTCCGGAAACAGGCTCATTTCCGCCTTCCCAACGTTCAACGGTAGACTTGGCACAATTTAAAAGCTTTGCAAAATCTTTTTGTGTGAGTCCCAGCTGCTTGCGAACTCTTTTGATATCCGCAGGCATTACATATTCCGGCGTGATAAATCGTTTCATTTCCATTCTCTCCCCCATTTCACTTTGTTATATCCTTTTACATTCTTTTCACTTTTATTAAACCATCATTTTGATGGTTTGTAAATATATTTCAACTTTATTTTAATGGTTTTTATGTTTGTGACACAAAAGAGCATGGCGATTATTCACCATGCTCTCCGTATACTATGTTCGCTTAAATTAAGCCTGTCCGATAGAACCAAAGATTTCCATTTTTTCTTTTACAGTATCTTTGATTGCCTGGAAACCAGGAGCTAAGAGCTTACGAGGGTCAAATCCTTTACCTTCTAAGTCTTTGCCTTCTTCGATGTATTTACGTGTAGCTGCAGCGAATGCTAACTGACACTCTGTGTTAACGTTAATTTTAGCAACACCAAGGCTGATTGCTTTTTTGATCATGTCTACAGGGATACCTGTACCACCGTGAAGAACTAATGGCATGTCTCCTGTGAGCTGCTGGATAGCATCTAATGTCTCGAAAGATAATCCTGCCCAGTTAGCCGGATATTTTCCGTGGATGTTACCGATACCTGCTGCAAGGAAGTCGATTCCGAGGTCAGCGATTGCTTTACACTCGTTCGGATCTGCACATTCACCTGCACCTACAACTCCGTCTTCTTCTCCACCGATAGAACCAACTTCTGCCTCGATTGAGATTCCTTTGTCGTGAGCTGCTTTTACTAACTCTGTAGTCTTAGCTACGTTCTCTTCGATCGGGTAATGAGAACCGTCGAACATTACTGAAGAGAAACCTGCTTCGATACATTTGTAGCAGTGCTCGTATGAGCCGTGGTCTAAGTGAAGAGCTACCGGTACAGTAATCTCAAGATCCTTGATAAGACCGTTAACCATACCTACAACTGCATCATAACCACCCATGTATTTACCTGCACCCTCAGATACACCGAGGATAACCGGTGAGTTGTTTTCCTGTGCTGTTAAAAGGATTGCTTTTGTCCACTCTAAGTTGTTGATGTTGAACTGACCAACTGCATAGTGGCCTGCTTTTGCTTTTTTAAGCATTTCTGCTGCTGAAACTAACATGTTACTTACCTCCGTAAAAATTAAACATTTTATCGTTACCATTATAACGCATCTTTATTTAAAAGCAAATACTTTTTTAAGGAACAATAATCTCAAGTGCCTGCATTTCATTTTGAATGAAAACTTTTCTCTGATGACCGCCGTACTCACCGTCCAGTGTCCAAGGCACTTCATCTTCGCATTCAAATGCAATCTGGGATGTTTTAAAACAATACATACAGTCTGCATCAACATTCTGCATAACAAGAGCTGTCATAAGCTGATTGAGCTGCGCAACATTTTTCGGCGTTTTCACAAGCGTCACCTCAAACACTCCGTCATCAAGCTCCACATTCTTTCCGGTGATATTTTTAAAACCGCCCACAGAAAACGAATTCGTAATCATTCCGTACATAAAGTCATCTTCTATCACCGTGCCGTTTGCCTCGAACTTCATGTGATACGACGGATAACTGTTCAGGCGCTTGGCACCTTCCAGCAA
Organism: Lachnospiraceae bacterium; assembly: GCA_017461865.1. Lineage (GTDB taxonomy): Bacteria > Bacillota > Clostridia > Lachnospirales > Lachnospiraceae > SVFI01. The sequence continues at coordinate 4,709 of JAFTVQ010000171.1, forward strand.
ATACGCCATATGCCCGAGTATATTTTTCATGTTTTGGTCCGTCAAATACGAAACATCGGTAAACAAACCAAACGCAGCAATATAAACAAACGCATCCCCGTTAAACGTACCTATGTCACACGCAAACGGTTTCCCGTCGACAATCGCCTGTGCTGCCTTAATCATCGTGCGGGGAATTTTAAGACTTTTTGCAAAATCATTGGTCGTTCCGGCCGGAACATATCCGATCGGAATACGCTCTTCCCTCTGCATCATGCCTGTCACGACCTCGTCCATCGTTCCGTCACCGCCGCTGCATACAAGCAAATCAAATCTTCCTGCTTTTTCCTTTGTTGTCTCAGTCGCATCTCCTTTTTTCTGCGTCGGCTGGGCTGTCACCTCATAACCTGCTCTCGTAAATATATCCACAATATCAAGCAGATTGCTTCGAATACCGGCCTTTCCCGCATGAGGATTGTAGATAAACAACATCTTTTTTTCATCCATATATCTTCCACCTTTGACAAAAAAAGGACACAACTGTGCCCCCTTTTGGTTTCATTTGCTAATATCCGATTATTCCTGTCCGCTTAAATATTTCTCAATGCTCTCGATTGCTGCAACTTCATCATCGCCTTCTGCAACAACCGTAACCTCTTCACCCATATTAAGTCCGAGGCTCATCATTCCCATGATACTTTTGGCATTCACTTTTTTTCCTTCTGCATGAATATAAATTGTACTTTCATGCATGCTTGCTTTCTGAACAAGTACCGCCACCGGTCTGGCCTCCAAGCCGTTTTCCAGCTGGATTTTCATTGTCTTTTCAATCATTTTTCTTCCTCCTAATACTACTATCCTCTCAGATCTTTGGCAAATTCCCCGATTTTTCTCAGTCTGTGATTTACTCCGGATTTACCTACCGGCGGGTCTAAAAGTTTCCCCAGTTCGCCCAACGGCACTTCCGGATTTTCAAGGCGCACGTAAGCCATCTCCCGCAGATTGTCCGGCAGTTTCTCCAGACCGCAAACCGACTGAATAAACTTGATATCCTCTACCTGTCTGGCTGCTGCGTTCACGGTTTTATTTATGTTTGCAGCGTCACAGTTGACCTTGCGGTTGACCATATTGCGCACACCTTTCAGGATGCGTGTGTTCTCGAATTCCATCAACGCCTTATGCGCCTCGATGATATTCAAAAAGTCCGCAATATTTTCGCCCTCTTTCATATATACGACATAATATTTTTTTCGAAGAACTGTTTTGGCATCCAAACTGAAATCCTGCAGCAGTTTCATTATCTGATTCGCCTGCACTTCCGTCTGGCACACAATTTCCACATGATATGATTTGTTCGGATCACTCATGGAGCCTGCCGTCAAATAGGCGCCCCGCAGAAAGGCCCTCTTACAGCAGCTGCTTTTCAAAAGCATCCCGCTGGTCTGTCCGCTTTCTTTTTGTTCCAAAACTTTCAGCGCTTCCAATACTCTGCGCACCATATCCGGATGCGATACTTTGAGCAGATATGTCAGTCCGCCCGACAGTGCACTGTTTCTGCGCACAACCACATCCGCATCTATCTTAAATGTTTTCTTGAGCAATGTAAAGCATTTTCTTGCCACAATTTTGTTTTCTGTCTGAAATTTGATGGAAAAAAGCCCGTTTTCTTCCTTTCCGATCCGGCCGCAGAACTGAAAACAAGCTGCCAATTCTGCCATACGGCAGTGAAGGGCCGCCCCGGAAACAAAGAGCAGTTCTTCTTTGATTTCTCCCGAAAAAGACATAAGCTTACCTCTTTATTTCACCCTGTTGATATCTTTATGCACCAGGGTCAATCCGTAGTTTCCTTTGTTTTTCATCCGGTCATAAAGTGCATTGGCCAGCGTTACACTTCGATGTTTTCCGCCGGTACAGCCGATGCCGATGACCAATCTGTACTTTCCTTCTTTCACATAATTCGGCACAAGGAACTCCAGCATATCCGTAAGTTTTTCCAGGAAATCCCCTGCCTCCCCGAAGGACATGACATAATCATAAACTTCCTTGTCATTTCCGGTCTTATGCTTCAATTCGTCAATGTAAAACGGATTCGGCAGAAAGCGCACATCAAATACCAGATCCGAATCCAACGGAATTCCGTTTTTAAATCCGAAGGACATGATTGTAATCATGAGGCTATTATATGCCTCGTTTTTTACAAATATACGGTCAAGTTCCTCCTTCAGTTCTCGCGTCAAAAGTGAGGACGTATCAAAAATATAGTCCGCCTTATCGTGAATCTCTTTTAGTATAGCGCGTTCCTTCCGTATGCTGTCCTCAATAGCACCATGACCGTCGATAGGGTGCACACGTCTGCTTTCTTTATACCGTTTGAGCAAAATACTGTCGGAAGCATCCATAAAAAGTACTTCATAGGCAATATTCAGCTCTTCCAACTGTCCGAGCGCCTTCATGATATCACCGAATATCTGGTCGGAACGGATGTCCAGACCGACAGCAACCTTTCGGATCTCACTTCCCGGTTGGAGCAAAAGCTCTGCAAATGTAGGCACCAACGGAACCGGCAAATTATCTACACAGTAAAAACCGATATCTTCCAACATTTTCATGGCGGTCTGTTTTCCGCCGCCGCTCATTCCCGTCACTACTACAAATCGCATGCTCTGCTACCTCCTCAAACATCCTGCCTACAGGACGTCTTTTTCCGTATCTGTCAGAACTCTCCCAATCTTACGACCTCAGGTTCCAATCTGACTCCAAACTGGTCATATACCTTGTCACTGACCTCATTCATCAAATCATATATATCCGATGCCGTGGCATTTCCCACATTAATAACAAATCCGCAATGCTTTTCTGAAACCTGTGCACCGCCGATGCGATAACCGCGAAGTCCGGCATCCATGATCAGTTTTCCGGCAAAATATCCTTCCGGTCTCTTAAATGTACTTCCCGCACTCGGATATTCCAACGGCTGTTTTTCTCTTCTTCTCTGATTGAACTCAGCACCCTTTTTCTGAATCTCTTTTGCATCTCCCGGCTGAAGTTCAAACACAACCTCCTGCACGACAAACGGTCTGTTTTTAATAATGCTGGTTCGATAACCGAATTCCATGGTTGCATTATCCAGCACCATCTCTTCTCCCGTCTGATTAAGCACAGTCACCTTTTTTACTACCTGCTTCATCTCTCCGTCATAAGCGCCTGCATTCATTACCACTGCGCCTCCGATTGTCCCCGGAATTCCCGCTGCAAACTCCAGACCGGATAATCCGTGTTCCGCAGCCAAAGCCGCTACCTGTGGAAGCATAGCTCCCGCCTGTGCAACAATCCGGTTTTCTTCCACGCGCACATCCGAAAAACCTCCGCTCATGTCAAGAATCACTCCGTGATAACCTTTGTCGCTCACAAGAAGGTTACTTCCTTTTCCCAGCACAAAAAAATCCTGGGATACTTTTGTTAAATAGGACACTATATTCTGTAACATTTCGGAATCCGTGATGCGAACGAGCACATCCGCTTCACCCCCGACCCGGAAAGTTGTATGCTTTTCCATCGGTTCGTTCCAAAACAGATGTTCCGAAGCCACATTTTCTTTTAAAAATTCTTTTACTGCCTGATTCATGTCAGTCACCTGCTTTTTCGTTTTCAAAATGAAAGAAGGACTGTTCGGCCCTTCTTCATTTATGTATTTCTATCATTCTTATGCTGCAAACAGTTAACCTAATACTAATTTAGCCGCACCGAAGATACCTGCATCATTTCCAAGCGTAGCAAGTGTAAACTTCACATCCCTGCTTCCGTGGAACACAACCGGTTTGTAGTTCTTCTCTACATAGGAAAGAAGTACTTCGCCGGCCTTTGAAACACCGCCGCCGATTACAAATGCCTCCGGGTTAACTACACCTGCAATCGCTGCAAGACCTTCGCCCAAATATTTGCCAAACTGCTCTGCTACCTTTATCGCTACCGCGTCTCCTTCTTTTACTGCATCCCATACATCCTTGGCTGTCACACTGTCTGCCTTAAGCACAGTTGCTTCCTGCGTTTCTGCCAAAATACGTTTTGCAATACGAACGATACCTGTTGCTGATGCATACTGCTCCAAACAACCGTGATTTCCGCATCCGCACTGATCCGGCTCACCATCCTGCACGTGGATATGACCGATTTCACCGCCGGATCCGTTCGCTCCGGTTAACATTTTTCCGTTAATGATAATTCCGCCGCCGACACCGGTACCGAGGGTAACCACAACAAGATCTTCATGACCCTGTCCGCCGCCCTTCCACATCTCACCGAGCGCAGCCACATTGGCATCATTTCCTGCCATAACAGGAAGATCCACAAGCGCACCGAGCGCCTCATTTACGTTAAATTCATCCCAACCGAGATTGACACAACGGTGTACAATTCCTTTGGAATCTACCGGGCCCGGAACTCCGACACCGACACCTGCCACTTCATCTTTGGAAATAGCTTTCTCTGTCATTTTATCTGCAACTGCTTTTGCAATGTCCGGAAGTACGTTTTCTCCGCCGTTTTCCGTGCGGGTTTTGATTTCCCATTTATCGAGAACATTACCCTCTGCATCAAACAGTCCCATTTTAATTGTCGTTCCTCCGACATCTACTCCAAAACAATATTTTTTCATTTCCCTGTCTCCTTATGTCTATTCTTCCTCTTCTTCTCTTCGTTTTGTAAGCGATTCCTGAACTCTCTTGTAAAGCTCCTGCGCTGCATTGTAACCCATCTTTTTCTGACGATGATTTACTGCCGCTGACTCGCAAATCAAAGCCAGGTTACGTCCCGGACGGATCGGAATGGTGTGGGATGCAATCTTATTGCCCAGGTAATCCACATATTCCTCCTCCAAACCGAGTCTGTCATATTCTTTTTCTTTGCTCCAGTCTTCCAAATGAATTACCAGATCAATCTGGCTGGTCTCCTTGACACTGGAAACACCGAACAATGTTTTAATATCAATAATACCGATACCGCGAAGCTCAATGAAATGCTTTGTGATATCCGGTGCAGATCCGATCAGCGTGTCATCACTGACTTTGCGGATCTCGACCACATCATCCGTCACCAGACGGTGTCCTCTCTTAATCAGTTCCAGAGCCGCCTCAGACTTACCGATACCGCTTTCACCGGTAATCAGCACGCCTTCGCCGTAGACATCCACCAAAACACCGTGTACGGAAATGCACGGAGCAAGCTTTACATTCAGCCAGCGGATTACTTCCGCCGTAAATGCAGACGTCGCTTTCTTGGTAGACAGAATCGGAATGCCATGCTCGATGGATTTTTTCAAAAACAGCGGATCCGGTTTTAATTCACGGCAAAAGACCAAAACCGGAATCGGGTTGGAAAGCAGTTTTTCGAAAATCTCTTCCTTGCGTTCCTCAGAAAGACCGTTCATATAGGTATACTCCACAAATCCGATAATCTGAAGACGTGTCGCCTCATAATGTTCAAAATAACCTGCCAGCTGAAGGGCCGGTCTGTTAATATCCGGCTGAGTGATTTTAATTCCTTTGATCTCAATTTCAGGTGTCAGATTTTCCAGTTTAAACTTGTCAATGATTCTCTGCAGACTTACACTTGCCATAATCCCTCTCCTTACTGTAAAAAATACGTGTTTATCTTATTCATTCTAACATACTTGTGTCATGAAAAAAAGCGTAAATTTCCTTGGCACAATTTTCGTTGATCTCCGGTATTTCCATGAGCTGCTCCACCGTCGCAGCTTTTATATGTGCAATGGAATCAAAATGTCGCATAAGCGCTTTCCGGCGCGCCGGACCGACGCCTTTAATGTCGTCCAAAACCGACTTTACGTTGGTCTTTCTGCGCAGAGACCTATGGTACTCGATGGCAAACCGATGGGCCTCATCCTGTATGCGGGTAATCAGCTTAAACCCTTCCGAACCGGTATCCAGCGGAAGTTCCTCGTTTTTATAATACAGTCCTCTTGTACGGTGATTATCATCCTTCACCATACCACAGACCGGAATATCAATTCCCAGCGCCTCCAGCACTTCCTCCGCAATATTGACCTGTCCTTTTCCGCCATCCATAAGAAGAAGATCCGGAAATTTGGTAAAACTCCCGAACATGTCATCCTTCCCTTTTTGGGCATTCTCCTCTTTTTCTGTGAGACCATGTGTAAACCGCCTGGTGAGCACTTCTCTCATACTTGCGTAATCATCGCTGCCCGCCACGGTCTTGATTTTAAATTTCCGGTAATCGCTCCGGCGCGGTTTCCCGTCCTCATATACAACCATGGATCCCACCGTCTCAAATCCGCTGATATTGGAAATGTCATATGCTTCCATGCGCCGCACACCGGTAAGTCCGATAAGCTGCGCAATCTGAGCCGCCGCCCCCGTGGTACGTTCCTGCTCCCTGCGGATCCGTTCCTTGTCCTGACCGAGAATCAGCGCTGCATTTTTTCCGGCCAGCTCTACCAGTTTTTCCTTGCTTCCGATCTTCGGTACAACAATCCGCACCTTTGCACCTTTGCGCTCGGACAACCACTCCTGCAAAAGGTCTGCCTCCTCGATTTCTACCGGCAGCATAATGGTTTTCGGCAGGTAAGGGGTTCCTGCATAAAACTGCTTCAGAAAGCTCTCAAGCACCTCCGCCTCACTACTCTGCGACACATTTGTCATATAAAAATGTTCCCGCCCGATCAACTTTCCGTCACGCACAAAAAACACCTGCACAACGGCATCTTTCTCATCCTTGGCAAGTGCGAGCACATCTTTGTCCTCGCCGTCCGAATCTGTAATCTTCTGTTTTTGTGCCACTGCAAGGACACTGTTTTTC
>JAFTVQ010000022.1 GCA_017461865.1 Lachnospiraceae bacterium
CAGAAAATCGCTGAGACAAAGATGCCAGACTTAAATGCAGCCAGCCTCGAAGCAGCTATGAGCATGATCGCAGGTACAGCAAGAAGTATGGGAATCAAAGTAGAAGAATAAGATTCCAAATAGGAGGTAAACGAAATGAAACATGGTAAGAAATACAGCGATGCTGCAAAAGCTTTCGACCGTACACAGCAGTACGATCCGGCAGAGGCTATCGCTTTAGCAAAGAAATCAGCAGTTGCAAAATTTGATGAGACAATTGAAGCTCATATCCGTACAGGATGTGACGGACGTCATGCAGATCAGCAGATCCGTGGCGCTGTTGTTCTTCCGAACGGAACAGGTAGAACTGTTCGCGTTTTAGTATTTGCTAAGAACGACAAGTTAGCAGAGGCAGAAGCAGCCGGAGCAGATCATGTAGGAGGAGAAGAACTCATTCCGAAGATCCAGAATGACGGATGGTTAGATTTCGACGTAGTTGTTGCCACACCTGATATGATGGGTGTTGTAGGTCGTCTCGGTAAAGTGTTAGGACCGAAAGGTTTAATGCCGAACCCGAAAGCCGGTACAGTAACAATGGACGTTACAAAAGCTGTTAACGATATCAAAGCAGGTAAGATTGAGTACAGATTAGATAAGAACAACATTATCCACGTACCGATCGGAAAAGCTTCCTTCACAGAAGAGAAATTGGAAGAAAACTTCAATGCTCTTATGGAAGCAATCGTGAAAGCGAAACCAAGCACATTAAAAGGTCAGTACTTAAGAAGCGTAACACTCGCTCCTACAATGGGACCTGGTGTAAAGGTTAATACACTTAAGCTCTAATTTGAATCGAACGTAAGATGAGTGGTTGACATTGTCAATCACTCATTTTTTTTGTATACTTATCCTTAGAAAATATATGTATATATGGAGATGCTATGAGGAAAAGCAGTAAGAAAAAATGGATATATTTTGGCGTGACGTTAGTGTTGACGCTGATCATCGGAACAATCGGCCTGTTCCTGTATTCCCGTGTCGCTTCAAAGCCGGATCCGGTTGTGTCGGATGAGGTTGTTGTGTCCGAGATTGTGACAGATGCACAACAGGAAAATACAGAGGAAGAAGAAACTTCCGGTGGACTTCCGGGTGCCGGGGCGGGCAGTGAAGACGGCGAAACGGAGGAAACGGCGGATGAGAATGCTCCGGATGAACAAAAGGAAGCGGGAACGGTCACGCTGACTTTCGGCGGAGACATCTGTTTCCACGATGAATATGCCAATATGTATGCGCTGAGTACAAGAGGGGGGAGTATCGAGAGCTGCATCGGACAGGAACTTCTTGATGAGATGCGTCAGTCTGATATTTGCATGGTAAATAATGAATTTCCGTATTCGGACAGAGGGACTCCGCTCCCGGAAAAAGCATTTACGTTCCGCAGCAAACCGGAAAATGTAAAGTTGCTTCACGAGATGGGGGTCGATATCGTTTCTTTGGCGAATAACCACGCCTATGACCATGGGGAGACGGCGCTTCTCGATACGTTTGATATTCTAGAGGGCGCCGGAATAAAGTATGTCGGTGCCGGCAGAAACCTGGACGAGGCGTCAAAGGCGGAAGTGTTTGAGGTGAACGGTGTACGGGTCGGCATTCTTTCGGCAACACAGATTGAAAGGTTGGACAATCCGGATACGAAAGGGGCAACCGAGGGCAGCGCCGGGGTTTTGCGATGCTTTAACGGGCAGGAACTGGATCATTTCCTGGGGCTGGTCACTGAGACGAAAAAAGAATGCGATATTTTGATTGTGTATATTCACTGGGGGACGGAAAATACGGATGAACTTGATTGGGCGCAGCCGTATCAGGCGGATCTGATCAGCAAGGCTGGGGTGGATCTCATTGTCGGGGCGCATCCGCATTGTCTGCAGGGACTCGACAGTGTCAACGGTGTTCCGGTTGTATACAGTTTGGGCAATTATTGGTTTAATTCTAAGGCGATGGATACTGCTCTATTGAAAGTGACAGCCGGTAAAGATGCGGTGCAAACGATTCAAATCATACCGGCAAGACAGCAGGATTGCAGCACATCTATATTGAAAGATTCCGAAAAACAGAGAGTGCTTCAATATCTTGACGGACTGTCTGAAAATGTTGCCATCGATGCGGAAGGATTTATGACGTGGTAATCGGATGAAAAAGTCAATAAAACTGCATAAATGTGCTTGACACGGAAAAAATGTTGTGATAATCTAAACAAGGTCGTTTAGACCAATGCCGAAGACAGTAGGTGCTCATTGGAGCGTAAGTGTATCGCCTACCGAGGAGAGATGAGTTTATTGTATTCTTATGCCTCCTGTTTTCAGGAGGCTTTTTTGATAGAAAGCGAAACTCCTTTCGGCACCAAAATCTATAAGGAGGTAATGAAATGGCAAAAGTTGAATTAAAACAGCCTATCGTAGAAGAGATTTCTAATTACATCAAAGATGCTCAGTCAGTTGTGCTTGTTGACTACCGCGGACTTACTGTGGAACAGGATACAAGACTTCGTAAACTCTGCCGTGAGAACGATGTTGTTTACAAAGTTTACAAAAACACAATGATGAACTTTGCGTTCAAAGGAACAGACTTTGAAGCACTTGCACCTTATCTTGAAGGACCGAGTGCGGTAGCAATCTCATCTTCAGATGCAACAGCACCTGCCCGTGTAATGGGTAAATTCGCAAAAGAAGCTAAGGCTCTTGAAATCAAGGGTGGTGTTGTAGAAGGTATCGCTTACGATGCAGCCGGTATCGCAAGCATTGCAGATATTCCAAGCAGAGAAGAATTACTTTCCAAATTACTTGGAAGCATGCAGTCACCTATCGCTAACTTTGCTCGCGTCATGAAACAGCTCGCTGAAAAAGGCGGCGCCGGTGAAGCAGTAGCAGAGGAAGCTCCGGCAGAAGAAGTTGCAGAAGCTCCTGCAACAGAAGAAGCTCCTGCAGCAGAAGAAGCTGTAGCAGAAGCTCCGGCTGAAGAGTCAGCAGAATAAGAAAAAGAAACGAAATATAAATTTTAAAATGGAGGAAAATAAAATGGCAAAATTAACAACAGCAGAACTTATTGATGCTATCAAAGAGTTAACAGTTTTAGAATTAAACGATTTAGTAAAAGCTTGTGAAGAAGAATTCGGCGTATCTGCAGCAGCAGGCGTTGTAG
>JAFTVQ010000172.1 GCA_017461865.1 Lachnospiraceae bacterium
ACAGGTAGCGGAACGAATCCGCATCGCCCTTGAAAACACACCGATTACCACCAAAGACGGCGATAAAATCACCGTCACAATGACCTTCGGTGTCACCGGTTACATTCCGGGATTCAACATGAATAAACTGATTAAGATTACAGATGAAAACTTATACAAAGGCAAAAGAAACGGCAAGAATCAGGTAGTTTCCTGATTCTTGCCGTTTTTCCTATCTGTTCCTTTTACATTTCAAATGACTTATTCTTCAATGGATTTTCTCTTACTTACCGTCACTTTTTCTTCCAGACATGTAAAGATCGGCTCCACTTCTTCTGCTTTCATCTTCGGTGTAATCCAGCTTACAACAGGAACTACGATAAGTCCTGCTACCATTGCGATTGCTCCTGCATTAATCGGAGATGCAATATATTTCAGGAAAATATTTGAAACCGTAATACCGACACCTACCACGAAACAAGCCCATACAGAAGCTCTTGTTACCTTTTTCCAGTACAGACCATATAAGAACGGTGCCAGGAATGCTCCTGCGAGTGCTCCCCACGAAATGCCCATAAGCTGCGCGATGAAGGTCGGCGGATCCAGCGCCAAAATAACCGAAATCACGATAAAGAACACAAGAAGAATTCTCATGCAAAGCACCTGCTTTTTCTCACTCATATCTTTAATAATATTTCCTTTAATCACGTCAAGTGTCAGTGTTGAGCTTGATGTCAGCACAAGCGAAGAAAGTGTTGACATGGAAGCCGAAAGCACAAGCACGATTACGATACCGATTAAGATATCCGGTAATGTCGAAAGCATGGACGGAATGATGGCATCATAGATTACACTGCCATCTTCGTTATGAATTGCCGGTGAATCAAACAGTCTACCGAAACCGCCGAGGAAATAACATCCGCCGGAAACCATAATCGCAAAAAAGGTAGAAATAATCGTACCGCTGCGGATGGATTTCTCATCTTTGATTGCATAGAATTTATGTACCATCTGCGGAAGTCCCCATGTTCCGAGTGATGTCAAAACAACAACTCCGACAAGGTTTACCGGATCCGGTCCGAAGAAGGAGGTAAATGCACCCGGCTGTCCCATCGTCAAAGGAACATCACTCTCAAGCTGCGCCAGTGATTTCACCGCTTCAATAAATCCACCCTGCCCGTTTAACACGGCTGCAATGACTGCAACGATTCCGAACAACATAACGATTCCCTGAATAAAATCATTGATTGCTGTCGCCATGTAACCACCGAGAATGACATACACACCGGTAAGAACCGCCATGGCAATCACGCATACGGAATACGGAATATCAAACGCCATACCGAACAATCGGGACAAACCGTTGTACACCGATGCCGTATACGGAATCAGGAAAATGAATGCAATGGCAGATGCCACAACACGGAGCGCATTGCTGTTATATCTTTTCCCGAAATAATCCGGCATGGTTGCTGCATGCAAATGATTGGTCATAACACGGGTTCTGCGTCCTAAAACAACCCATGCAATCAGCGAACCGAGCACCGCGTTTCCAATACCGATCCATGTGGAAGACAATCCGTACTTATAACCGAACTGTCCGGCGTATCCGACAAATACTACCGCCGAAAAATAAGATGTACCGTAGGCAAACGCCGTAAGCCAAGGCCCTACTGCCCTGCCACCGAGTACAAAGTCGTTTACATTTGTTGCATGCTTTCTGGAAATAACACCGACAGCAAGCATAACTGCAAAAAACACAATTAAGAAAATAATTTTTACTATCACAACCGTGACCTCCTAACAGTATAGTTCTTTTTGCACTTTAACGGTTTAAACTTTTACCGCGCATCACTTTAAATTGCTAAAGCATTTACATTATACAAAAGCCCTGCGAAAAAAGCAAGGCTTTATTGTACTATTTGTTGTTTTTCTCCATCTATTCCGGAATAATCCCAAGAAGTTCACACGCATTTTCCATGTAAATCTTTCTTTTCTGCTCCGAGGACAAAGAAGTACTCTCCACCCATGCGATGGTATCCTTCGGATCCTCCCACGGCGAATCGGTTGCAAATAAAATCCGGTCTGCACCGTGTTTTTGCACAATTCGCTCAAACTGTTCCGCCTGCATATAATCCGAACAGAAAGCACAATCCAAATATACTTCCGTTTCGCAAAGCAGTTCTTCCACCTGATTCCACTGTTTCCATCCGCCCATATGGGCCAGAATCAGTTTCGGCGGCTGCAACTCACGGATGATTTTGAGCGATTTCTCCGGCGGACAATGCACCGGGTCCGGGAGTCCGATATCAATTCCGGCATGAACCATGATTGCCAAATCAAGTTGGGATGCATAATCAATGATATGTTTATACCCGATATCATCAATCATAACCCCCTGATAATCCGGATGAAGCTTTATTCCCTTAAGTCCCAGTGACTTAATATAGGCAAGTTCTTTTTTATAATTCAGACTGCCCGGATGAATACCTCCGAATGAGATAACACGGTCACCGTGTTCTTCATTGATCTTCGCCGCCACATTGTTGATGGTTTGGAACTGTTCCGCACGGGTTACCACGGGCATAATCACAGACAAGTCAATCCCTGCCTTTTCCATGGATGCCAAAAGTCCGCCGAGTGTTCCGTCCGTCTTCGGCTCTATTCCTGCCACCTTCCCGAGCGATGCAACTGTTTTTGCCGCAATCTTATCCGGGAATGTATGCGTGTGAAAATCAATAATGCGTCTTATTTCTGTCTGATTCATAGCTTTCTCCTCAAGAAAATACCGGCCACAGAGGCCGGTATCTTTTGTTTCTGATTAAATGTTTGCAAGCTCTGCCTGTGTCACAAAGGATGCGCCGGCTTTTTCCAGCAGATCTGCTGCACGGGCAATGTCCGAGGTCTTAAGAACAATGGATGCATCATCTTTTCCTGTCGCAAGAGCATACATATATTCAATGTTGATCTCCGCCTTACAGATGATTTCCAAAAGCTCCTGAAGCTGTCCGACCTTGTGCGCCAGTTTCACTGCCAAAACATCGGTGGTACGACAGGAAACCCCCGCCTCCTTCAATGCCGCTTTTCCCTTCTCCGGATCGGAAACCAACAGACGCAGCACGCCATAATCACTCGTGTCGGCAAGGCTCAAGGATACAAGGTTAATACCGTTGTCTTTCAGAATACTTAACATGTCCTCCAAACGGCCCGCTTTGTTTTCAATAAAAATAGATAACTGTTTAATATACATATTGTAGCCCCATTCCTTTCTGATTATACAAGTTTACGTTTGTCAATCACATGAACTGCTTTGCCCATACTTCTTTCAAGAGAGTGCGGTTCCACAAGTTTTACTTTCACGGCAAGACCGATCGCCTGCTGAATCACATGTGCAATCTTCTTTGTCAGATTTTCAAGCTCACGGATTTCATCGGAGAAGAAACGCTCTTCCACTTCCACCTGTACTTCCAGTGTATCAAGATTGTTCACGCGGTCTACTATCATCATATAGTATGGAGTGGTTCCGCCCATTTCAAGAAGGGCAGCTTCAATCTGGGATGGGAATACGTTGACACCGCGAATGATGAGCATATCGTCAGAGCGTCCTTTGAATCTGGAAATACGCGCTGTCGTTCTTCCACATTCGCATTTCTCACGAGTAATGCTGGTAAGGTCTTTGGTTCTGTAACGGATGAGAGGAATACCTTCCTTAGTAAGTGTTGTAAATACAAGCTCACCGGTTTCTCCGTCCGCCACCGGCTCAAGTGTATCTGCCGATACGATTTCCGGATAAAAATGATCCTCATGCACATGAAGACCTTTGTGATAAATACAGTCACATGCAACACCCGGTCCCATAATCTCAGACAATCCATAAATATCAAACGCATTGATACCAAGCTTTTCTTCTACCTGAAGACGCATCTGCTCGGTCCAAGGCTCTGCACCGCAGATTGCTGCCTTCAGTTTAATCTTGTCCAGATCACCATTTTCCTCTAAGGTTTCTGCAATATGTAATAAATAAGAAGGTGTACATGCAATCGCCGTAACACCAAAATCCTTCATCATGGTTGTCAGCTTCTTGGTATTACCTGTTGACATCGGAACAACAGTTGCACCGAGATTTTCCGCCCCATAATGAGCTCCGAGACCGCCTGTGAAAAGTCCGTAGCCATACGCAATCTGAATCGTATCCTGACTTGTCACACCTGCACCAGCCAGACATCTGGCAACACATTCCGACCAGATATCAATATCTTTTCTGGTATATCCTACTACGGTTGCCTTTCCAGTCGTACCACTGGATGCGTGTACACGCACAATTTCCGACTGCGGAGCAGCAAAGAGACCAAATGGATATGTATCACGCAAATCATCCTTCGTTGTATAAGGAAGTTTTGTGATATCCTCGATTCCCTTGATATCTCCCGGTTCAATGCCGAGAGCCTGCATCTTTTTGCGGTAATATTCCACATTATGATACACACGGTTTACGGCTTTTACCAGTCTCTTGCTCTGCAGAGCCTGCATCTCATCACGGCTCATACATTCTTTTGATTCATTCCAAATCATTTTTTTACCTTCTTCCCGTTTTTTATTTTTAAGGCTGCTATGCAGTCTTAAGATTCGTAACCTAACAAAAATGCTTTTTTATTCATCTCCACTGTCTTAGGCGGAACGGTATTTTCGATAACCGCAAGCCAGTCTTCTTTGGAGAAATCCATATGCTTTGCAGCCACGCCGAGCACGATGATGTTGAAGACTTTGGAATTTCCCAGTTTCAAAGCTTCTCCCATCGCATCGATGGAATATGTTTCGTATTTGCTGCTTAACTCTTCAATAATGTTTTCCGGATACTGCGCTGCGCCGGTCACAACTGTAATCGGCTCGATTTTCTGATCGTTTACAACAAGTGTTCCGTCTTTTTTGAGGAAATGCGCATAACGTTTTGCTTCCAGTTTTTCGAACGCGATCAAAAGATCTGCCTGACCTTCCTCCACGATCGGTTCTGCCACTTTTTCTCCGTATCTTACAAATGTAACAACACTTCCTCCGCGCTGTGCCATACCGTGCACCTCGGAAAGCTTGACATCATATCCTGCTGCCACTGTGATACCGCCCAGAATACGGCTTGTAAGTAAGGTTCCCTGACCGCCGACACCGACGATCATAATATTTTTTGTCTTATTCTCTGCCATAATCTACGCCTCCACTTTCTCGATTGCACCGAATTTGCAAAGCTGCATGCAAAGTCCGCATCCGTTACACATCGTCTCATCAATTACTGTCACACCGTCTGCCGTTTTCGTAAGCGCCGGACAACCCGGGCGGAGACATGCACCGCACTTCTTACATTTTTCCGGAATCACTCTGCACTTGTTCGGGAATACGTTACCCTTCAAAAGTACGCACGGAGACTGTGTGATAATGACACTGAGCTCCTCACGCTGTGTCTCTTCTTTGATTACCTTTTCCAATGTTTCAATATCAAATGCATTGACTACCGTCACGTGTTTCACACCGATGGTCTTGCAAAGATCATAAATATTAATCGCCGGAACAACTTCACCTTTTAAGGTCTTTCCTGTTGCTGCATGATCCTGATGTCCTGTCATACCTGTTGTGGAGTTGTCAAGAATCATAACGGTTCCTGTCGCCTGGTTGTAAGCCATATTCATAAGAGAATTGACACCGGTATGAAGGAAGGTGGAATCGCCGATGACAGCCACCCAGTTTTTCACATAATTTTTGCCTTTGGCTTTTTCCATACCGTGCAGTGTGGAAATACTTGCCCCCATACAAACCGTGGTATCCACTACATTAAGCGGAGCAACTGCGCCGAGTGTGTAACATCCGATATCGCCGGCTGCATGGATTTTCAATTTATTCAGTACAGAGTATACGCTTCTGTGCGGACATCCCGGACAAAGAATCGGCGGACGGGCCGGAACCTGTGCCGGCTGTGCCACTTCCACTTCCTCACCGAGTACTGCCTTGCGGAGCATGTTTGCACTGTACTCACCCTGAAGTGTGAAGATTTCTTTTCCGACACACTCGATACCCCAGGATTTGATCTGCTCTTCAAATACCGGCTCCAGTTCTTCAAAGATATATAATTTATCTACTTTCGCAGCAAATTCTTCAATCATTTTGCGCGGAAGCGGATGAACAAGACCAAGTTTAAGTACGGATGCATCCGGACATGCTTCTTTGACATACTGGTATGCAATACCGCTGGCAATGAAACCGATTTTGGTGTCGCCCATCTCCACACGGTTGATCGGCATTTCGGCACCGTCCTCTGCCATCTGTTTCATACGCTGTTCCACGTAAATATGTCTCTGTTTTGCCATACCCGGCATCATAACGTACTTCTGGATGTTTCTTTCATATGGAGCATCAACCGGCTCTACACGGTCTTCCAGAGTAACCGGTCCCTGTGAGTGGGAAAGTCTCGTTGTTGTACGAAGAATCACCGGTGTATCATATTTCTCGGAAAGATCAAAGGCATATTTCATGAAATCCTTTGCTTCCTGGCTGTCAGACGGCTCGATCACCGGAACCTGTGCTGCTCTTGCCACGCATCTGGTATCCTGCTCGTTCTGGGAACTGTAAAGACCCGGATCGTCTGCTGCCACAAGAACAAGACCTCCGTTTACACCGCTGTAAGAGATGGTGTAAAGAGGGTCGCTTGCCACGTTGACACCGACATGTTTCATGGATGCCATGGCTCTGACACCGCTGATGGAAGCACCGATTGCCACTTCCATTGCCACCTTTTCATTCGGTGACCATTCTGCATAAATTTCATCGTATTTTACGATATTTTCACTGATTTCTGTACTCGGGGTACCCGGATACGCTGCGGATACTTTCACGCCTGCCTCGTAGGCACCGCGTGCAATCGCTTCGTTACCGAGCATGATTTTCTTTTCACTCACTTTGTTGTCCTGCCTTTCTTATATCTTGTGTTAACCCATATTCTGGTCTGCAATAAGCTTCGTTGCGCCGTAAATCTGGCGAAGTTTCGGTTTCTCGATCTTTCCGGTCGGATTACGCGGAATATCTGCGAAGATAATCTTACGCGGTCTCTTGTAACGCGGAAGTTTGAGACAATACTCGTCGAGTTCCTCCTCTGTCATTGTCTCGCCTTCTTTAAGCTCCACAATCGCCGCTGCAATCTCACCGAGACGCGCATGGGCAAGACCGATGACCGCCACGTCATGCACTTTGCTGTTCGTGCGGATAAAATCTTCAATCTGAACCGGATAAAGGTTCTCACCGCCACTGATGATAACGTCTTTTTTACGGTCTACGAGAAGAATGAAACCATCTTCGTCTTCCTGTGCCATATCCCCCGTAAAGAGCCATCCGTCGCCGAGCACTTCCTTGGTTGCTTTCTCATCGCGATAATAACAAACCATGACACCGTCACCTTTGACAGCAAGTTCGCCGACCTGTCCGCGCTCCACTTCATTACGGTTTTCATCCACAATTTTTACCTGCCAGCCGTAACCTGCTTTTCCGATACAACCGACTTTATGTATATTTTCCACACCGAGATGTACACAACCGGGTCCGATGGACTCGGAAAGTCCGTAGTTGGTGTCGTAATCGTGATGCGGGAAAATTTCCTTCCAATGTTTGATGAGACTCTGAGGAACCGGCTGTGCACCGATGTGCATCAATCTCCACTGCGCAAGCTCGTAGTCATCCAAATTAACCTTTCCGGATTCAATTGCCTCCAAAATATCCTGCGCCCACGGAACAAGAAGCCATACGATGGAACATTTTTCTTTGGATACCGCATCCAAAATAAATTCCGGTTTGGTTCCGATCAGAAGCACTGCCTTACTTCCGGACACCAGACTTCCGAACCAGTGCATCTTCGCACCCGTGTGATACAGCGGCGGAATACAAAGGAATACGTCATCCTTCTGCTGTCCGTGGTGATTGGCCTCCACCTGGGCTGCATGCATCAGGGCTTTGTGTTTATGTAAAATTGCCTTCGGGAATCCGGTTGTTCCTGAAGAGAAATAAATCGCTGCGTCGTCGTCATCCGTAATTCCGATGCAAGGAGCCTGGCTGGAGCAGTTTGCCGAGAGCGAGTTATAGTCGTCCGCAAAACTCGGGCAGTTCTCACCCACATAAATCAGGAGACGTCCCTTGCTGATTTCATCTGCAATCTCCTCGACACGGCCGATAAAAGACGGACCGAATACAAGGACATCCACCTCTGCGAGCTGTACGCAGTACAAAATCTCATCCGATGAATAACGGAAGTTTAAAGGTACTGCAAGCGCACCTGTCTTTAAAATACCGAAATAAATCGGCAGCCACTCAAGACCGTTCATCATAAGGATGGCAACCTTATCTCCTTTTTTGATGCCACGCTGCAAAAGAAGGTTCGCAAAGCGGTTTGCCTTCTCGTCAAACACACGCCATGTAATCTCTCGGCGGTAAGACTCTTTCGTGTTCGGCTCAATGAGTTCATATTCTTTCCATGTTACCCTTCTGTTCTCTTTGATCTCCGGATTGATCTCAACGAGACAGACATCGTTCGGGTACTCTCTGCTGTTTCTTTCCAAATACTGTGTAATTGGCATTTTGTGTTTCCTCTTTCTTTCCTGGTTCTTTCGCGCTTTAACGCTTTTATTCACTAAATTGTATTATAACATCGTACACAAATATGTGCAATTAGAAATCCCGGACCGTCGTCTTATTTCGGCAAAGATTTCAGCATCACTCATAAATCGCATCATAGTCATAATTTTTATACAACTCATACAGGTCGCTCAAATACTCTTCATAGTTTTCCTTTGTAATCCGGTATTTTCCTTCCTTCATATACTGTGTCAGCAAAATAGCGGTCGCCTGATCCACATGGGTGGTATCCCGGTAGCGGTCCAAATCTGCCACAATTTCCTCTGCCGTATCGAACGAAAACAGCCGGATATTTTCACATTGCAGCAATTCCTCAATTACAATTCTCTCGATATCGATTTGATACTGCAATCTTCCGGAACGATATTTTTTATCCCAGTCCAAAACACTGTAAGGGGATAAAAAGTAATAAAAGGTAATGTCCGGATTTTCCTGCGCCGTCTCAACGAGATTCTGCCTTACATTGTCGATGATCATCTGCTTCTCTTCCTCGCTGAGCGCAATCTGTTTTTTCTTAACCTTCTTCGAGTGCTTTACATAGGAAAGCGCATATTCCTTTCCGAACGGATCACTTCCCACGGAATACTCGTCAAATGTGGTGGTTTTTCCTCCGTTTTTTGTATATTCCATCACATACAAGGTCCGATAAAACAAAACCTCTTTGTTCAGAACATACTCCACATCATCCAGCGGATTGTTATTATACAGATAATTCGGCATACCTTCGTAAGGTATGGAATCTTTGTCCGCAATATATCCGTAACCGTCCAATCCCCTGAGCACCATTTTCACATCCGGATTTCTTTTGATGGCACGTTTCAGCGCCGCGTCAAGCTCCTTAAAACTTGCTCCGGAATAACAAACCTTTATGGCATTCACCCCAAAACATTCATTGACCGCCGTGACAGCAAAAGGCTGGGTAATACTTGTTCCCGTAACAATCGCATCATAGTCAAAATATCTTGTAATCCCGTCATTCTGGTAGCGTTCATTATTCAAAGGATACCCGTAGTTTTCCAACGGAAAATGATAATGGAAAAAAGGATCGATATATATCGTTATACTTGCGAAGATAGCTGCAACGACCGCAAACGTTGCCATAAAA
>JAFTVQ010000173.1 GCA_017461865.1 Lachnospiraceae bacterium
ATATCTGGATTAAAGGGAAATAGCGGGAGGAAATAAAACTAATGCTTAACGGTATATATAGGGTCGCGGATGCGATGCTCGCGTTTGTACGGCGTGTTGAGGATATTCCGGGAAAGTTGCCGGAATTAGGAGTAGTAATTTCATATGCGGTGTTACATTTTGTGATGACGGCGTTTCATGAGCCGTGGCTGGATGAGGCAGTGGCTTGGCAGATTGCCCGATGTGCAACGGTATCGGATATCTTATTTAAGATTCCGCATTATGAAGGTCATCCACAGTTGTGGCATTTTATTATGTTGCCGTTTGTAAGACTGGGAATGCCATACGAGATGTCGTTGGCGCTGATAAGCTTTCTTTTTACAGGAATTGCAGTCGCGCTCATCGTTTATAAATCGCCGTTTCCGCGAGTTGTAAGATGCCTGTTGCCGTTTACCTATTTCATCTTTTATCAGTATGGAGTCATTGTTCGGCCGTATTGTGTGATGTTACTGGCATTTGTCCTGTTGGCAATTACATATAAGAGACGCAGTGATTGCCCGGGAAGATATGCGTTGTCGCTTGCATTGCTTGCAGGTACGAGCGCATTTGGTATCGTGATGGCAGGCGGGATTGCGCTTGTCTGGGTGATTGAAATATGGGAGGAGAGACGCATCGGCGTTTTTTTGAAGAGTTTTCTTCGTGATCGCCGCATATGGTGTTTGTTTGCTCTTTTGATGTGGGCGTTGTTTTTGGTTGCTTCTATTATGCCGGCAGAAGATACGTTTGCCACAAATCTGAAGATAGAACAGGAAGAATATACACCTATGTGGATTCGGCTATGCTATATGTTTTTTGTGTCTTTGCCGGATGTGCTGCTGACAGATGCATATGGTTCCTATGAACTGTTGCAAACGGTAGAATTTTCGCCGGTTGATTTAGTATCGGCAGGGTTGTTGGGAATCCTGTTGTGGGCAGTTATTTTTCTTTTTGGCCGTATCAAAAAGACAACCTTTCTTTTTTTGCTTCCGCATGTGCTTTTGGGAATAACGGGCTCGGTATTATATATCAACATTCATCACATCGGGATTGTACAGTTTCTCTTTTTGTTCTGGGTTTGGATTTCCCTGGAAGAAACGGATAAAAAAGAGCAAAAGCGCATACGGATTTCGAAAGAAAGCATTGTCCGTGTGATGGCGCTGGGCAGTAGTTTGTGTCTGGGTGTGTTACTTTTTTGGAATATTTCGGCATGTGTACAGGAAGTACAAAAAGAGTATGCTCCCGGAAGGTCGCTTGCCGGATTTTTGAAAAAAAACAGTCTGGACTCTTATAAAATTATGGGACAATGGCAGTGTATATACGATGAAGATCAAGGGGTTCTTCTTGATGAAAATACAAACAATTGCACGATAGCGATGGATATAGCCCCTTATTTTGAAAAGAATATTGTTTACAATTATGCAGACGGAAAAAACGAAGGTAATTATATTTCGCATATAGTTCCGACAGAGGAAGACAATAAAAAAAATCACGAGAAATGGAAAGCGCAGGGCATTCCTGATATATTGTTGCGAGAACCGAAGCTCGGTGAGGTATGGACGGATGGGGAAGTTGCATTTAAGGACTATATCCCTGTTTATGTGTGTGAGGTCCAACAAATATGGAAAGTATCTGCGGAGAATTCGCACATTTACGTGTACGTAAAAAGAGATCTTGCCCGAAAGCTTGGCTTAAAGGCAGTCATAGGGAGTAACTAATGAAAGAAAAAATTTTGACGGAACTGAAAGGCAGCAGCGTACTAAAGGCAGTGTTAGGGATGGAAAATAAGGTGATACGCTTTATGTCAGCGGCAAAGCGTGTTCCGGGAAAAGCGCCGGAATGGATGGTTGTCGCAGTATATGCGCTGTTGCACTTGCTTGTCGGGGCGGTACACGAACCTTGGTATGATGAGGCGCAGGCGTGGCAGATTGCGAGATCGGCTTCGCTTTGGGAAATTATATTCGAAATTCCTCACTATGAAGGGCATCCGCAGCTGTGGCATATCCTTTTATATCCTTTTGCGAAATTGGGAGTCCCTTATGAACTTTCATTGTCGCTGGTAACTTTGGTTGTTGCCGGAAGTGCAGTGGCATTGCTTGTGTTTTATGCGCCTTTTCCGCGCATTGTAAGATGGATTTTACCGTTTACCTATTTTTTGTTTTACCAATATGGGATTGTGGCCAGACCGTATTGCCTGATGTTTTTGGCGTTCGTACTTTTGGCGATGACGTATCAGGGACGTCATGAAAAACCCTGCAAATATACGCTGTGTCTATTCTTTTTGTGCCTGACAAGTGTGTATGGGATTGTAATTGCGGGCGGACTGGCGTTTGTATGGCTGCTGGAATGTATCAAAGAGAAAAAGAATATTATCTGGCTGGCAGTACTTCTTGTCGCTGCGTTGCTGCTGGCGGCAACGCTTGTTCCGCGTGAGAACACGTATGCCATGTATTCGTTGCTGAAGGAAGAGGCGACGAACAATTTTTGGTATCGGCTGTATTATATGTTGTTTATTTCTCTGCCGGATGTATTGATTACAAATGTATTTTACCAATATTCCTTTTTGAATTGTATGAAATTTGTCTGGTATGACGGAATAATCGGAGGACTGCTCGGTGTTGTCATACATGGACTGATTTTTTCTTACGGAAATAAGAAAAAGACAGCTGCAACATTTTTTGTTCCGTTTGTTGCATTCGCAGTGGTGACAAGCTTTTTGTACTGCACGGCGCATCACATTGGTATTTCGCTACTATTGTTCCTGTTTTGGTGGTGGATTTCGTTGGAAGCACCCGGGCAGGAAACGTCTTACCGCGGAGTGGTACTTCTTGGGACGGCAATGTTGTGCGTTATGATTCAATGGAGTGCGGTTGCGGTAATCAATGAGGTGCAAACTGATTTTGCGGTAGGAAGAAGAGCGGCAGAATTTATTAAAGAATATCATTTGGACGAATATCGTATGATGACGGAATGGGGCGTTTTGCATGACGATGACGGTAATTTGATAACATCGGACACGAATATGTGCTATGGGGCGTGTGATGTTGCGCCGTATTTTGAACACAATCTTTTCTTTAATTTCGGCGAAGGAGAAGATTCGAAAAATTATGTTTCGCATGTTATCCCTACGGAAGCGGAAAATGAAAGTAAATATAAGAAGTGGAGAGAGGGCGGTTATCCGGATGTACTGTTGATGAACCCGGAACTCAGTCTTGTCTGGAAGCCGGAGGAACTAAGCTATAAAGATTATGTGATGGTATATTTCGAAAAGGGTGAAATGCCGTGGAAAGCGAATGTAACCTATTCGATGGCAGTGATTTATGTCAGAAGAGATTTGGTGGAAAAATTGGGCTTGGAGGATAAAATATGCAAATAAGACGCGCAATTGCGGCGGATATGCCGGGAATTAACAAATTGCTATGTCAGGTACTTATGGTGCACCATAACGGGAGGCCGGATCTGTTTAAGGCAAATGCCAAAAAGTATACCGATGAGGAACTTATGCAGATGATTGCAGATGATAAGACGCCGATTTTTGTGGCGGTGGAAGAGAATGCGCTGCAGGGTGAGATTCTCGGCTATGCGTTTTGCGTTTTTCAGCAACATATCAATAATAATATTCTGACGGATGTGAAGAGTTTATATATCGATGATCTGTGTGTGGATGAAGAAAAGAGAGGATTGCATGTCGGAAAACGGCTCTATGAATATGTGCTTGATTATGCAAAGGAACAAGGATGCTATAATGTGACACTAAATGTTTGGTCCTGCAATGAAAACGCGATGCGCTTCTACGAAAAATGCGGACTTGTACCTCAAAAGGTGGGAATGGAAAAAATTTTATAAAATTTTTCTGAACCTGCAAGATAAATCTAGCCAAAATCTCCTTTTTTTGGTATAGTAAATCTGTGGTAAAGATTGTCCGTTCGGGCGATTTAAGTGGGTTTTAGCAAAGGTATTTTATTGTAATGGATGGAAAGTTATTTTTGAACAACATTCCTGAGGAACAGATGATTACGATTGTCTGCAAGATTCCGAAACAGGAAAATGAAATTGAGTTCAAAGCTACTATTTTGAAAGTGACACCTCAGTACCTTATACTGGATGTGCCGAGAGTGGATGACAAACGTCTTTCGTTTAAAGGGGTTGCAACTTCGATTCTCGCAGAGTACGAGGGCGGAGTGTACGAGTTTGCACCATGTCAGATTGTGTTTTACAAAGAAAACTATGTGGCGCAGTGTAACAAGGAAGGACGTAAAATCAACCGCCGAAAAAATTTCCGTGTAGGTATCAGTATTCTCGGAAGTATGATCCGGGGAGGCGACAGCCCGGTCAATGTGTATGTGCGCGATGTCAGCGCCAGCGGATTTTCCATTACTACGGAGCGCAATCTTAACATCGGGGAAGAGATTACGGTGAAATATTCCGATATGGGTATGAAGCTGAGTCTGACCGGAAAGATTGTCAGGATGGTGAATGAGGAAGAAGGCAAAAATATATACGGCTGTCAGTTGGACAAAGAAAGTCCGGCTATTGCGCAGTATGTACAGCAGAAGCAGAGAGATATTTTGAAAAAGCGCAGCAGATAATTGAAAAAAATTAAAATTGACTATTTACGAATTGGTATTTACCCTTTATAATATAGCAAGTGGTTAAATCAAGTAGCGGAGGAAAAGGATGAAAGCACAGGGTACGACACAGCCAAATCATCGGGTTATGGAAGCTGTGGATTCGTATTCCCTTTTTTCGGGTATTCTTCCCATTTGAAAAGAATAATTGTTTATTAGAAAAGTCAGTTACTTTCAGTGCTGGCTTTTTTCATGGAATGGCACAGCAGCGGCCGTTAAAAGAAGAGAGAAGAAGGAGAGGTAAAGATGAGTAAAAGAGAAGACATCAAGAAAGTATTGATTATCGGTTCCGGACCGATTATTATCGGACAGGCATGTGAGTTTGACTATTCGGGAACACAGGCATGTAAGGCATTAAAACAGCTTGGATATGAAATTGTTCTTGTGAATTCCAATCCGGCGACAATCATGACAGATCCTGACACGGCGGATGTGACTTATATCGAACCGTTAAATGTAAAGAGACTGGAGCAGATTATTGCAAAAGAGCGTCCGGATGCAATTTTACCGAACCTCGGAGGACAGTCAGGACTCAATCTTTGTTCTGAACTTGCAAAAGAAGGTGTTCTTGACAAATATGGTGTAAAAGTAATCGGTGTTCAGGTCGATGCCATTGAGCGCGGTGAGGACCGTATTGAGTTTAAGAAGACGATGGACCGACTCGGTATCGAGATGGCGAGAAGCGAAGTTGCTTACACGGTGGAAGAGGCACTTGCAATTGCCGATAAATTAGGATATCCGGTTGTACTTCGCCCGGCTTACACGATGGGCGGCGAAGGCGGCGGTCTTGTATACAATGTAGAAGAGTTAAAAACAGTTTGTGCGCGCGGTCTTCAGGCCAGCCTCGTAGGTCAGGTTCTTGTTGAGGAATCCATTCTCGGATGGGAAGAACTTGAGGTTGAGGTTGTGCGCGACTCAAAGGGTCAGATGATTACCGTATGTTTCATTGAAAACATTGACCCGCTCGGTGTGCATACCGGGGATTCCTTCTGTTCCGCTCCGATGCTTACCATCTCTGAGGAGTGTCAGGCAAGATTAAAAGAGCAGGCATTTAAGATTGTAGATGAGGTTCAGGTCATCGGAGGTACGAACGTTCAGTTTGCACACGATCCGGTTTCCGACCGTATTATTGTTATTGAGATTAACCCGAGAACATCCCGTTCTTCCGCGCTTGCTTCAAAGGCAACAGGCTTCCCGATTGCGCTTGTTTCCGCAATGCTTGCATCCGGTCTTACACTGGATGAGATTCCTTGCGGCGTAAACGGAACACTTGCCGATTATGAACCGAGCGGAGATTATATCGTTCTTAAATTTGCAAGATGGGCATTTGAAAAATTCAAAGATTCTCAGGACAAACTCGGCACACAGATGCGTGCGGTAGGTGAAGTTATGAGTATCGGTAAGACATACAAAGAAGCGTTCCAGAAAGCCATCCGCAGTCTTGAAATCGGCCGTTACGGTCTCGGTTTTGCCAAGGACTTCAATGAAAAGAGCAAAGAAGAGCTTCTTAAAATGTTAAATACAGCAACGAGTGAGAGACAGTTTATTATGTACGAAGCGCTTCGTAAAGGTGCTACCGTAGATGAACTTTTCAATCTGACTAAGATTAAAAAATACTTCCTCGAGCAGATGAAGGAACTTGTGGAAGAGGAAGAGGCACTTCTGACAATGAAGGGAAGTGTTCCTTCAAAAGAAGTGATGGAGAAAGCAAAGAAAGACGGTTTTGCAGACAGATATCTTTCAAAACTTCTTGAGGTGTCTGAGGAAGAAATACGCAAAGCAAGACTTTCTTACGGCATTACCGAGAGCTGGGAGCCGGTTCGTGTAAGCGGAACAAAGGACAAAGCTTATTATTACTCAACTTACAATGCGGAAGATAAGACAACCGTGACAGACAAGCAGAAGATTATGATCTTAGGCGGCGGTCCGAACCGTATCGGTCAGGGTATCGAATTTGATTACTGCTGTGTACATGCAGCGTTTGCATTAAAAGAACTCGGATTTGAGACAATCATCGTAAACTGTAATCCGGAGACGGTTTCCACAGACTACGATACGTCTGACAAGCTGTATTTTGAACCGTTGACACTGGAAGATGTTCTCAGTATTTATGAGAAGGAAAAACCGGTCGGAGTGATTGCGCAGTTCGGAGGCCAGACACCGCTGAACCTTGCAGCAGACCTCAAGAAAAACGGCGTAAATATTCTCGGAACTTCACCGGAAATCATCGATATGGCAGAGGACAGAGACCTGTTCCGCAATATGATGGAAAAACTTGAAATCCCGATGCCGGAAGCAGGAATGGCAGTCGATGTGGAAGAAGCACTTGAGATTGCAGCGAAAATCGGATATCCGGTTATGGTTCGCCCTTCTTACGTTCTCGGCGGACGGGGAATGGAAGTTGTCAATGAGCCGGAAGCATTGAAGAAATATATGGCAGCAGCAGTCGGTGTGACACCGGACAGACCGATTCTGATTGACCGTTTCCTTCGCCATGCGACAGAGTGTGAGGCAGATGCGATTGCAGACGGTAAGACGGCGTTTGTTCCTGCAGTTATGGAACATATTGAGCTTGCGGGCGTACATTCCGGAGACTCGGCTTGTATTCTTCCTTCCAAGAATATTCCGGCAGAGACTGTGGAGACAATCAAAGAGTATACAAGAAAGATTGCAGAGGAAATGGGTGTTTGCGGTCTTATGAATATGCAGTATGCCATCGAGGACGGAAAGGTATACGTGCTTGAGGCGAACCCTCGTGCATCCAGAACCGTTCCGCTTGTGTCAAAAGTATGTAATGTCAAGATGGTAAAACTTGCCACGGAAATTATGACGGGCGAGCTGACAGGAAAAGCTTCTCCGATTGAAGGAATGAAGGAAGTTAAACCGACATTCTACGGTGTAAAAGAGGCAGTATTCCCATTCAACATGTTCCAGGAGGTTGACCCGGTTCTCGGACCTGAGATGCGTTCGACTGGTGAAGTTTTAGGACTTTCCAAGAGTGTGGGTGAGGCATTCTATAAAGCGCAGGAAGCGACACAGACAAAGCTTCCGACCAAAGGAACCGTACTCATCAGTGTGAACCGTAAGGACAAGCCGGAGGTGGTTGAGGTTGCCAAGAAATTCGTGGATTGCGGATTTGACATTATGGCAACGGGTTCTACGCATGACCTTTTGGTTGCCAATGGTATCAACTCAACACGTGTCAATAAAATGTATGAGGGAAGACCGCATATCGGTGATGAGGTGATGAACGGAAATATCCAGCTTATCGTTAACACGCCGAAAGCAACGGAAGAGTCAAAGAACGATGACAGCTACATTCGTAAGACGGCTGTAAAAGCGAAAGTACCTTACTTCACAACGATGGCAGCAGCGAAAGCAACGGCAGAAGGTATCTACGCGGTGCTCAAAGAGGGTGACAGCGAAGTGATGTCTCTGCAGGAAATTCATGCGGCAATCAAATAGTTTTGAAACAGCATAATAAGTGAGCGAAAGTCGCGACCGGTTTACGGTCGCGATTTTTTTGTGTGTATGCCGATGCAATTAGATATAATCTACATGCTGTTGGAGTTGAAGATATCTCCCCATGGCGAGCAATTTTTGCAGTATAGGGAGATAAAATTTAGAAATTAAAGTTTTTTCTCTCCCCATAAGACTGACTACGGTATGGATAGGGAGATAAAAGACTGAAACTTGGTTTACATAACAATAAACAAGAGATAAACATTCTACCCATAAAGTGATATATAAGTTGCGTGGGGAGAAAAATAGTGAAAAATAAAGGAAAAAGTCTCCCCATATGTTGCAAAAGTTTCTATGTGGGGAGAACAACTCCATAAGGTCGTGAAAATTCAACAGCAGACAAGAACTTCAGTTGTGTGATATACTTACATATGACAAACAAAATAGGAGGACCTCAAAAATGTCATGGGAAAATGTAAAAGCATATTTTGAGCAATATGGAATGGCAGACAAGGTCAGGATTCAGGATCATATTACAGATACGGTGGAGCATGCGGCGGCTGAAATCGGATGTGAGCCGGCTCGCATCGCAAAAACCATGTCCTTTCGTTTGAAAGAGTATCCGATTGTCATTGTTATGGCGGGAGATGCGAGAGTACATAATGCGAAGTACAAAGCAAAATTCCATGAAAAAGCAGCCATGGTACGCGGAGAAGATCTAGAAACATTAATCGGCCATCCGCCGGGAGGTGTATGCCCGTTCTGTGTAAAAGAGGATGTAAAAGTTTATCTGGACATTTCATTGAAGCGCTTTACGGATGTGCATGCGGCGGCGGGAAGTCCGGAGGCGACAATCAATCTAACCATAGAAGAGCTGGAGAGATATTCCGATATGAGTGAATGGGTTGACGTATGTAAAGATTGGCAGGAAGAGGAATGAAAGTTGTAATAGCGATGGACTCCTTCAAGGGGAGTATGACTTCCATGGAAGCGGGAAACGCTGCACGTGAAGGTGTTCTGGCGGCGAGGCCGGATGCGGAAGTCATCGTGAGACCGTTGTCGGACGGTGGGGAAGGTATGACGGAAGCGCTTATGCAAGGTTTAGGCGGAGAGAGGATCTTTGTAGAAGTCAGTGATCCGCTCGGGCGGAAGCGATGTGCAGAGTATTGTATCGCGCAGGACGGCAGGACTGCAGTCATTGAGATGGCGCAGGCAGCCGGATTACCGCTTCTTTCAAAAGAACAACAGAATCCCTTTTTGACGACAACATACGGTGTCGGGGAAATGATTGCGGATGCAATAAAAAAAGGTTGCAGAAATTTTTTGGTCGGTATCGGCGGAAGTGCAACCAACGACGGCGGAATGGGAATGCTCACAGCGCTCGGATACAGATTTTCAGACCGGAAAGGAAAGCGTTTGTCCGGTTTCGGCAAAGATTTAGGCCAAGTGCAGAGGATGGATGACAGAGAAACGTTGCCGGAACTGAAAGAATGCAGTTTCAAAATTGCCTGTGATGTTGACAATCCGTTGTGCGGTAAGCAGGGGGCAACCTTTGTCTATGCACCGCAGAAGGGATTGCGGGTACAGGATTGCAGTCGGACGGATGCGGACATGGCCTCTTATGCGGAAGTGATAGAACAGTATGTGGGAAAATCCTACAGGGATGTTCCCGGTGCCGGTGCGGCCGGCGGAATGGGATTTGCGTTTGCGAGTGTTCTCAAGGGTGAGCTTCTGCCCGGAGCGGATTTGGTGATGCAGATGACAGGACTTGAGAAATGCGTGAAAGATGCAGATATCTTTTTGACCGGAGAGGGGCGGATGGACGGACAGAGTGAAAGAGGAAAAGCGCCTGTGAAAGCAGCCCGGCTGGCAAAAAAATATAACTGCAGCGTCTGGGTGTTTGCAGGGCAGGTGACGGAGTCGGCAGAGAGATACCCTGATTTGGGGATAGATGCAGTGTTTGCGATTTCTTCGGTGGGGATTTCTGTGAAAGAATCTATGCAAAAAGATACAGCGATAAAAAATATGACAGAGGCGGTTGCAAGGCAATTTGCAGATGCTAAAAAGGAGTGAAAATTATGTTGGATCCAATAATTATCGGACAGGCGGACGGACCTACATCCTTATTTCTTGCGGGGAAACTGGGAGGCGGATGGATTAATATATTCGGTCTGTGTATGGTGATTGCCATTTTGATCCCCAATATTATATATGCAGTTAAATTCCGGGACGGGCAAAATAAATGTACCAATAAAGGAATGAATATCATCGAGCAAATCGGAAGGTATGCTTGTATGATTCTGCTTGTCTTAAATATAGGAAAAGAGGAATTCGGCTTTTTCTCGCCGGACATTTTTGTTGTTCATTTGGTCGGGAATATATTGTTGCTTCTTGTGTATTGGGTAATGTGGATGCTCTACTTTGTGAAGCAGGCAGGATGGAAAAGCATGGTACTTGCAACTGTTCCGGTGGTGATTTTTCTTTTGAACGGAATTACGTTACAGCATGTACCTCTTGTCATTGCTGCAGTTGTTTTCGGTGTCGGACATATTTATGTGACATGGCAGAATACAAAAAGTATGGTATAATGAACCATGCTGGAAAAATAAGAATTCTACATAGAAGGGGGATTTGTTATGGAACATGATAAAAAATGGGAAGAACTAAATCTTTGGGACAGTGAACGTTTTGTGTATGTGACAGAAAATTTGGAAGATGTGTTGCACATACTTGTTTCTAACATGAGAACCGGTGTGGGGCTGTTTGAGATTCGGTCGGATGAAATAAAAGAGCTTTACCTGAATCAGGCATTCTATGAGCGGCTGGGAATCAATAAAACCAATTATCCGGACATTCCGACACCGATTCGCAAATGTTTGTTGGGCGGAAAAGTTTTGGAACAGACTATACAGATTGAGCGGAAGGACCGGGCAAAGTGTTGGCTTGCCATCAAGCTTGCACCGATTGCCAACCCAAAAGGGAGCGCAAAGCTTGTTCTTTTGATTATGCGTGATGTGACGGACAAAATTGAGAATGATCAAAAGATGAAAGAACTTGAGCGGATGAATGAAGAGTTAATGATAAGGGATGCGAGATACCGCGTGTTGGCGGAGACGGTACAGGGGATTTTGTTCGAATATTTTCCGGGACGTGACAGCATGGTATTTTCTTACAATCTTCCGCACAATAAGAAGTCGAAAGAAATTACCGGATACAGTTCTTATGTGAGAAAAAATCCGATTGTTCACACGGATCATCTGCAGGCGTTTACCAATGTTCTGCAAAATGCGGTAAAACAGGAGACATCAGGTGAACTGGAATATCTGACTGCGATTTCCGGCGGTGGTTATAGGTGGCACCGCGCTTATTATAAGAGTGTAGTCGGAGCGGACGGCAAAGTGGCCAGCGTCATGGGACGAATCGAAGATATTCATGCAGAAATGTTAGAGAGAGAAAAGATGAGTTATCAGGCACAGGTTGACGGTCTGACAGGGCTGTACCGCAAGGAAATTGTATTTGAGAAAATGACAGAGTTTGTAAAGCAGGCTCCGGATGCAGAATTTTATTTCTGTATGATTGACCTGGATGATTTTAAAACCATCAATGACAGATACGGACATCAGTACGGCGACAGTGTATTGAAGGAGGCGGCGGAGACGATTCTCGATATTTTGGAAGAAGATTCCATTGTCGGACGCTTCGGCGGGGATGAGTTCATTGCGTTGACCAAAAATGTCCCGAAGGCAGAAGTGATGCGTAAAGCAGAAGAGATTATTGAGAAGGTGCCTTGCAGTATCGGTGTGGTGCCGTGGGAAAAAGGAATGGATATTGCTGCCATCTTTGACTGGGCGGATGACAATATGTATGAGGCAAAAAGAGAGGGAAAAGGGTCTGTCTGTTTCAATGGAATCGGACCGAGAAAAACAGAAAAAAATCCGGAGGACTGATGACGGAAGAACTGATTGCTTATTATAATAAATTTAATGAAGATAAAAGACTGCTGTCCAGACACGGACAGGTGGAGTATGTGACTTCCATGCGCTACATACACAAATATCTGGAAGGGTGCAGCAATCCGAAAATTCTGGATGTAGGTGCAGGGACCGGGCGATACAGTGTGGCACTTGCCGGGGAGGGCTATGATGTCACGGCGGTGGAACTGGTGAAAAGTAATCTGGGGGTTCTGAAAAAGAAGGGAAGCAGTGTGAAAGCCTACCAGGGCAATGCCATGAAGCTTTCCAGATTTGCCGATGACAGTTTCGACCTGACTCTTGTGTTCGGACCGATGTACCATCTCCATGCATTTGAAGATAAGTGCAAGGCGTTGTCCGAGGCAAAGCGTGTGACGAAGCCGGGCGGCGTAATTCTTGTCGCATATTGTATGAATGATTACAGTGTGCTGACCTATGCGTTCCGCGAGGGACATATTTTGGAAAGTGTGGAAAAGCAGCTGTTGACGGAAGATTTTCATTGTAAGCCGGAGGCAAATCCGCTGTACAGTTTTGTCCGGTTGGAGGACATTGACAGGATCAATGAAGCAGTAGGACTTACGCGCATTCAGATTATTGCGGCGGACGGGCCGGCGGATCACATGAGACCTGTAATTAATGCCATGAGTGAGGAAGAGTTTGCATGGTTTATCAAATATCATCTTGCAACCTGTGAAAGGCAGGATTTGATAGGCGCAAGTTCCCACACGGTGGATATTTTGTCGGTAAAATAAAAGGGAAAGCAGTTCCGCTTGCGGGAACTGCTTTTTTGGGAGTGAGATATGAAGATAATTGCGCATATTCATACTGATTTTGCGGAGAAATTCGGAATCCCGAGACAGAGCGGATTAGTTGAGGGTCTGCAGGGAAGGATTGTGTTTGAACCGGAGTACCGGAGTGCAGACGCATTGAAGGGTTTGGAGGAATATTCCCACCTATGGATTCTTTGGCAGTTCTCCGAGGCACAGAGAGAAGGATGGTCAGCTACGGTAAGGCCGCCGCGACTCGGCGGCAAAAAGAGAGTGGGCGTGTTTGCGAGCCGATCTCCGTTCCGGCCGAACCCCATCGGACTTTCCTCGGTAAAAATAGACGGGATTGTCACGGATGAAAAGCTGGGGCCGGTCATCTGCGTGTCGGGAATCGATATGCTTGACGGGACACCGATTTATGATATCAAACCATATTTGTCCTACTGTGATTCGCATCCGGAGGCAAAGGATGGGTTTGCACAGCGGGTAAAAGACAGACAACTGAAGGTGCAGTGGGAAGCTACGTTGCCCGCAGAAATGAAGAAAGAGGCATTCGGAGAAACGCTTCGGGAAACCATCACGAAGTTGTTGGAGCAGGATCCGAGGACTGCATATCTGGACGATGAGGACAGGATATGGGGAATGACTTATGCGGGTTACAATATAAAATTTAAAGTAAAGGAAGACACGGTTTGCATAGTGGAGATCGAATGGGCGGACAAATAAATATGGTACTTGGGATTTTGGCCCATGTAGATGCGGGGAAGACTACCTTGTCGGAGCAGCTTCTTCTGGAGAGCGGCGGTATCCGAAAGGCGGGGCGCGTGGATCATGGGGATTCCTTCATGGACACCGACTTGCAGGAAAGGGAGCGCGGAATTACCATTTTTTCCAAGCAGGCGCTGCTGCATTTTGGGGATACCTGTTTTACACTGGTGGATACGCCGGGGCACGTGGACTTTTCGGCAGAGATGGAGCGGAGTCTGCAGATTCTCGATTATGCGATTCTGGTGGTCAGCGCTTCGGACGGGGTGCAGGGACACACGGAAACATTGTGGCGCCTGTTGGAGGAATACCAGATTCCGACCTTTATTTTTGTAAATAAGATGGATCAGGAAACTGCCGTGAAGGAAGATATTTATGCGCGGATCCGCACGGAGCTTTCCGGAGATTGCATCGATTTTTCACGTATGGGTGATTGGGATGACAGTTTTTATGAGCAGGTGGCGATGACGGATGAGATGTTGCTGGATAGGTTCCTTTCCGGAGAAGCCATCGGGGAGGAAGACATTGCCCGTGCAATCGGAGAACGCAAGCTCTTTCCTTGTTTTTTCGGGTCGGCACTCAAACATGAGGGAATCGATAAGTTGATTGCAGGTCTTGTGACTTATGCCGGGGAGCCGGTGCGCAGGTCCGAGTTTGGGGCACGAATATTTAAGGTGACCAGAGATGGTCAGGGCAATCGTCTTGTGCATATGAAAATTACCGGCGGCAAACTCAAAGTAAAAGAAATGTTAGCCGGTGCTGATTGGGAAAAGGAAGAAAAGGTAAACCAGATCCGGATTTACCATGGAGATAAATATGAGGTGACAGATGAAGTACAGGCCGGTTGTGTCTGCGCCGTGACAGGACTTACCTACGCCCTTGCGGGAGAGGGAATCGGATGCGAGCAGCAAAAGAGTGCGACCTATCTGGAACCGGTGTTGTCCTATAAGGTACATGGGCCGGAAACGATGGATGCCCACACGGTTTTGGCAAAACTTCGTATTTTGGAGGAGGAGCATCCGGAACTGCATGTCAACTGGGATGAGGAACTTTCCGAGATACGCGTGCAGCTTATGGGTGACGTACAAATTGAAGTGCTGAGGCGCCTTATCGCAGAGCGTTTTGATTTCGAAGCATTTTTTGATGAGGGAGATGTGGTTTACAGGGAGACCATCCAAAATACAGTGGAAGGAGTCGGTCACTTTGAACCGCTTCGTCACTATGCGGAAGTTCATCTGCTTCTCGAGGGCCTTCCGAGGGGAAGCGGTCTTGTGTTTGATACCGACTGCAGGGAGGACGATCTGGCACTTAACTGGCAGAGACTGGTGCTTGTACATTTGCAGGAAAAACAGCACAGAGGAGTGCTTACGGGCGCTCCGATTACGGATATGAAAATCACTTTGGTGGCAGGAAAAGCCCACACGAAGCACACAGAGGGCGGCGATTTCAGACAGGCTACCTACCGCGCGGTGCGACAGGGACTGATGCAGGCGGAAAGTCTGCTGCTTGAGCCGTACTATTCGTTCCGCATTACGGTTCCGTCCGATATGATCGGGCGTGTTCTGGCGGATATGGAGCGGATGGGAGGAAGCTTTCAGCAGCCGGATTTGCAGGGAGAGCAGGCGATTATCAGCGGAAGAGCTCCGGTTTCCACCATGCGCAACTATGCAAGAGAGATTGCAGCCTTTACCGGAGGAAGAGGAAAACTTGTCATGACGCCGGACGGCTACGATGTATGTCACAATGGGGAGGAAGTACAGGAGAAGAAAGGGTATGATCCTTCCTTTGACAGACGTAACCCGGCGGATTCCGTATTTTGTCAGCATGGGGCCGGTCAGATCATTCCGTGGAATGAAGTGGAAGAGCATATGCATGTGGAGAGCGTGCTTAATGCCCGCCGAAAAAATGAGTTTGGGGAGGAGACGATTCTGCGGCTTCAAAGACAGGCGCAGCGCAGAACGGATAGTCCGGATCGCAAATACGGTGCACAGGAAGAAGAGCTTAAAGCGATTTTCGAGAAGACATACGGAACACCGAAGCCGAGAGTGCTTTCGCCAGCCCGCGTTGTGAAAGCGTCACCGGAAGCGAATGCAGGGGAGGAACGCCGGAAACAGGCAAAGCCTCATAAGGTTTTAGAAGAATATCTCCTGGTAGACGGATACAACATCATTTTTGCGTGGGATGAGCTAAAAGAGTTAGCAGAGGCTAATATTGATGCGGCCAGAGGAAAATTGATGGACATACTCTGTGATTATCAGGGCTTTAAAAAATGCCGTCTGATTGTGGTGTTTGATGCATATAAAGTAAAAGGAAATATCGGACAGGTACAGAAGTATCACAATATTGAAGTGGTCTACACCAAGGAGGCGGAGACTGCGGATATGTATATTGAGAAGGCGGCTCACAATATATCAAAAGGAGACTATCGTGTAACGGTAGCCACATCTGACGGCTTAATCCAATTGATTGTCTGGGGACAGGGATGTCTTCTCCTTTCGGCAAGGGAACTGAAAGAGGAGATTGAAAAGACAAAACAGCGTATCCGGGAGGAGTATACGGAGCGTAAATCTGAGGCAACTAATCGCATGGGTGAGGCGTTTGAAAAGATGGAGGAGACAGATGATACAGGAAATTGATCCATACAAATATGATGTAGAATATAAACACCTGCAGCCGGGAAAGAACGACTATGTGCTTCCGTTTTGCGAGAATGGGTTGATTGTCCGTGCCGGGGAAGAACTTTCTTTTTTCACCTGCGCGGATACAGGGAAAGAAACAGATTATATGACGTATCTTTTTTCTATTGATGAAATGCGTTTCTTTTACCTGGCCGTTCATGAGGAAACACAGTTCTGTGAGCAAAACAAAATGACGATAAGCGGATACCGGCTGATAAAGAGACAGGAACTTCGCAGACTTTCGCCGAAACATCTGGCATTTGCTGCAGTGACGGCATTTCAGCTGGATGGCTGGTACCGGAACAATAGATTTTGCGGACGATGCGGAAAAGTACTCAGACAGGATGAAAAAGAGCGGATGCTTTTTTGCGGCGAATGCGGAAACCGGGTGTATCCGAGGATCAATCCTGCGGTGATTGTCGCCGTGACAAACGGAAACCGGCTTCTGCTGACAAAGTACAGAGGAAGAGAATATACAAACTATGCACTGGTGGCAGGCTTTTCGGAAATCGGAGAGTCTTTTGAAGACACGGTGCGGAGAGAAGTCATGGAGGAAGCAGGTCTTTCGGTCAAAAATATCCGCTACTACGGCTCGCAGCCGTGGGCCTTCGCCGATAATCTGCTGGCGGGGTATTTTTGTGAGGTGGACGGAAGCGATGAGATTCGTATGGATGAGGAGGAATTGTCGGAGGCGTGTTGGCTGGATCGGGAAGATATTCCGGTGGAATACACGGACAGCAGCCTGACGAACGAAATGATCTGTGTATTTAAAAATCGTCAAAATGAACAATCCTAGAAGTGTTTTTTCTACTTGTCTTTTAGGGGTGAAATGATAAAATATAAGTAGTATTGTAGTGTTTTGTTTTAGAAAGGGTTACTAGTTATGTTCGACTTTAAATTTGATTGGTCTAAGAGTATGGAAACCGGGATTCCGGACATTGATACACAGCACAAACAGCTGTTTAAAATCGGCCGTGATTTGGAGCAGTTGATCCGCATTCAGTGCATCGGTATTACGGATAAACAGATTTTGGATGTCGTATGTGAGCTCAGAGATTATACGGGATATCATTTTTATGAAGAGGAACGCATGATGCAGGAGATGTGTTATGCCCGTATTTCGGCTCATAAGAAATATCACAAAAGATGTTCTGATTTCATCATGAAACTGGATCTGCCGAAGATAAAAGCAGAGCCGCTTGAGCAGATGAAGATGATCAAAGAAGAAGTGCAGAGCTGGATTATGGATCATGTGCTCAGTGAAGACCGGGATATGACCATTGCATATCAGAAGTATTTAAAAGAGGAAGAAGAGAGAGCTGCCAGACAAGAGATTCCGGCGGAGGAGCGCTATGGCCGGTTCCTGAAAGAATATGATGTGGTTAAGGTTTATCTTTACAAAAATCAGAACTGCAAAGGCCATCTGGTTGCGGTGTTCAAAGAGTCCGGCAAGGAGATGTGCAGGTTGTCGACACTGGAGCGCAATCTGTTTTTTGCCGATGTTGCAAAGGCGGCGAATGCTCTTAAGAAATGCTATGCGCCGGATGCAATCTGCTACATGGATTTGGAGGATATGAATGAAGAACTCGTATATCATATCATTCCGAAGTACAAAGAGGACGGCAATTACGGCGTGCAGCAGAAGATCGATTATGAGGATGATTACAGCGAAGAAATGCGCTATGATGCCATTTATGAAAAGTTGAAGAAGTCATTTTAAGCAATAAGTTGTGCGGTGTTTTTGACCGCACAACTTTTTTTCGGCGTTTTTATGTGGTATACTGAAGAAGCGAATTATATACAGACAGAAAGAAGGAAAAGCAATGTACAATCCGAGTTCAGGGAAAGCAGAAGAATTTATCAGCCATGAGGAAATTTTAGAAACACTGGCATATGCGCAGAAGAACAAGAGCAATGAGGAACTGATTAATCAGATTCTGAAAAAGGCAAGAGAGAGAAAAGGATTATCGCACAGAGAGGCGGCGGTGCTTCTGGATTGTGATATTCCGGAAAAAAACGAAGAAATTTATGCGTTGGCAAAACAAATTAAGCAGGATTTTTACGGAAACC
>JAFTVQ010000174.1 GCA_017461865.1 Lachnospiraceae bacterium
TCGATGACAAGAATGGAAGGAACAGCGTTTGAGACGATTTTCAAGCTCAATCCGCTCTACTATATCGTAAACGGTTACAGACAGTCGCTGTTTGACCGGACATGGTTTTTCGAAAACTGGCAGCTCACCCTTTACTTCTGGGCAGTTACTATTTTACTCTTTGCCTTCGGAACCGTGGTATTCAAACGCCTGAAACCGCACTTCGCAGACGTGCTGTAGATTTTGGATAATTGAAAAGGAAAACACTATGGAAAATAATACTGCCCCGGTAGTGATCCGGGTTTCAGAATTAAATAAAGTATACAAGCTCTACGACAAACCTTCCGACCGTCTCAAAGAGTCACTGGGACTTTCCCGCGGCAAGAAGTACAAAGAGCACTACGCGCTGAAAAATGTCAGCTTCGATGTGCATCGGGGAGAGAGCGTCGGTATTATTGGAACGAACGGTTCCGGAAAGTCAACCATCCTTAAGATTATTACAGGAGTGCTGAACAAGACGAGCGGAGATCTTGCGGTGGATGGCCGTATCTCGGCACTTTTAGAGCTCGGTGCCGGATTCAACATGGAATACAGCGGTATTGAGAATATATATTTGAACGGTACCATGATCGGATTTTCCAAGGAGGAAATCGACGCAAGACTTCAGGATATTCTGGATTTTGCGGACATCGGTGATTTTGTGTATCAGCCGGTGAAGACTTACAGTTCCGGTATGTTTGTGCGCCTTGCGTTTGCGGTGGCGATTAATATTGAACCGGAGATACTCATCGTGGATGAGGCTCTTTCCGTGGGAGACGTATTCTTCCAAATGAAATGTTTTCACAAATTTGAAGAGTTCAAAGAGATGGGCAAAACCATTCTTTTCGTCAGTCATGATCTTTCCAGTATTGCAAAATATTGCGACCGGGTAATTCTGCTCAACCAGGGTGTTAAGTTGGCGGAGGGTAACCCGAAGGACATGATCAATATGTATAAAAAACTTCTGGTAAATCAGTTGGATGTGGACACGCTGGAAGATATTTCCGGCAAAAGCAAACTGACGCTGGAGGAAGGTGCTCCGGATGCGTGGAAGCGCAACTTTACCATTAATGACGATGTAATTGATTACGGAGAACGTCAGGCGGAGATTGTGGATTTCGCCGTGGTGGATGAGTACGGTGCATTCAGCAATATCATCCAGAAGGGGTCCGAGTTTTCGGTAAAAGCCAAGCTCCGTTTTAATGAGACGGTAAAGGACCCGATTTTCACTTTCACGATTAAGGACAAAAAGGGAACGGACATTACCGGAACCAACACCATGTTTGAAAGGGTGGAGACCGGAGTGTGCGAAAAGGGACAGGAGAGAATTGTCACCTACCGTCAGCAGATGAACCTGCAGGGCGGGGATTACCTGATTTCTCTCGGCTGTACCGGCTATGTGGGAGATGAGTTTAAGGTTTATCACAGATTGTATGATCTTGTCAGTGTTTCCGTGATTTCGGACAAAAACACGGTGGGATTTTTTGATATGAACACGGAGATTACCGTGGAGAATGTGTAACAGACTGCGCGATATGTGCAGGAAAAGGAAACGGAGGAAGTCATGCGCACAAACCGCCAGGGAAATTTAAAACGGTTTTTTGATATACAGGATACAGATCTTGTGCTCGAAGTGCGCGGTCAGGCTTTGCCGCTTCGGGAAGCAGCGTATGATTATATTTTCTGGGAACCGTCCGGAGCGGAGGGGAAAACACTGTCTGTGAAAAATCTGTATGCACTGCTTTCGGCCGCCGGGAAACTGGTTGTATATTTTGACAATCCGTTCAGTGTGCATGCATTTGCGCAGGGACTTGCAGGGGAGCAGGACGGGCAGCTTGGTTATCCGCTGCTTACCTTACTGGAAGGTGCTTTGAAGGAAGGCGGCGAAACCGTATATTCCAAGTGTTACTATCCATATCCGAGTGTGGAGTTTCCGTGTGCATTTTTCTCGGACAAAAGACTTCCGGGAAAAAATGAGTGTGACGATGTTTATTACAATTTTGACAGGGCATGTATGGAGGCCTTTGATGAGCGGATTGGATCGGACCGGGTAACGGCGGGCGGAATGTATCCGTATCTGGCCCATGGGTATATGCTTGTACTTTCAAGGGTACCCCTGGAAGGATATCCGCTTTATGTGCGTTTTTCCAACGAGAGAAGGGGAGATGCGCAGATACGTACGGAAATCTATGAAGAAAGCGTTGTGAAACGGGCGGTCACTCCGGCGGCAAAAGCCCATGTTCTTTCCATGAAAAAGACAGATGCGCTTTTGGCAGAATGTTTGCGTGAGCTTACGATTCTGGGAAAAGCGTGTGACATAAATCATATTTTGTCGGCAGACGAAGCGGCGGGCAGTGTAACATTTGCCTTTGAAAAAGGCGAGAGCCTGGAGCAGAGATTGGATGCGATGCTGGAAGAAGGACGGGCAAAAGAAGTGAAGGATGTGCTTCTGTCTTTCTGTGACAATCTCAGGAACTGCAGTGCGCAGGAGTTTGTCATGACAGATTCGTTTGGAAACGTGTTCGGAGAGATTGACGGATGGGAAGCTTACCGGTGGAAATCACTTGCGGTGACGGATGTGGATCTGGTTTGTCAGAACATTTTGCTTTCCGACAAAGCAGTTGTGATTGATTATGAGTGGACCTTTGACTTCCCGGTACCGGTGGAGTTTGCGGTGTTCCGTTTTTTATATTTTTACCTGGAAGCAAAAAACAGAAACTGCCTTGAGCAGGATGTGTTTGCCGGGATTTATGAGGAAGCAGGCATTACCGGAGAGATGAAGGAAATCTTCCTTGCCATGGAAACATCTTTCCAGCGTTATGTACAGCAGGGAGCGAAAGTACTCTGCAACAGCTTTGATGAGGAAGGTAAGCCGGTGCTTACTGCAGCGGAAATACAAAGACAGCTCACAGAGCTGGAAGGGAAAA
>JAFTVQ010000175.1 GCA_017461865.1 Lachnospiraceae bacterium
AATTCCAAGCTGGACAGAGTTTATGTCAATTGATGTAAGCTGAGGCGAGGTTATTCTTGCAAACAGTGAGTTGTTGAATGAAATGATTGATAAATCCTTGGGAATTCTTATACCCATTTCAATACATACACGTTCCAGTGCAACGGCAAAAAGGTCATCGCTGACAAGAATTGCTGTGGGACGGTCTTTTTTCTGAAGAAGAGACTGTACAGCGGCAAGGTTTTCCTCGGGAAGAAACGGAAGCTCAACGATATTCTCAGGGTTTACTGTAATACCGCTGTTAAGCAAAGCAAGCTGATATCCTGTTTTGCGGTCGGCGGAAAACATAAGATTGCTGTCGCTGCCGAGATAAGCAATATTAGTATGTCCTTTTGAAATGAGATATTCGGTAGCTTCCTGCCCTGCAAGAACATTATCATTGTCCACATATACAGTCTGATTTGCAAAGCGGTGAGCCTTACCTATAACAACATAAAGCAGCCCATCATTATAAAGGTAATCAATAACCGGGTCGTCCTGCTTTGAATAGGTGACGATATAGCCGTCGATCTGTCCACTTTTTGCGGAATTTGTCAGAGCAAGGAGGATTTCATTTTCGTCCTGTCCCGTAATAACAGTATTGATATATCCGTGCTGATTGCAGAACTGGCTGACACCACGAATAACCTCAAGATGAAATGAATTTTCAAAGGATTCCTTTGGGGAAGGCGGAAGGATAATTCCAATGGTGCGGCTTGCGGATTCCTGTCCCGTCGACTGTATTGAAGGTTCATAGCCGAGCTGTTCCATAGCTTTGCGTACTTTTTCTTTTGTTTCACGGCTGATTGATGGGTTGTTTTTGCATACTCTTGAAGCAGTTGAAGGTGAAACTCCTGCAAGTGCGGCAACGTCTTTTAAAGTAACAGGCATAAATATGCGCCCTTTCTGTTTGAAATTGTTACTATTATTATAATGCTTTTTTATGCAAAAGTCAATGAAATTGCAGAAATTTTATGAAACTTTGGTGCAATGAGGCACAAACTCTGTAAACATGCGCTTTGACAATAGTAAAGTTGTTTAATCGCGATGTGCCAAAATTGTGAAAAATGCTGATTTTGTGCAAAAAATGAGAAATAATGTGAAATACTATTGCAATAATTGCATAAATATGTTATTATGATTGCATAAAGCGAGTGCAATTTTGCGGAACGTGTTGTGCAATTGCAAAACAAAAGGAGGATTATACTATGAGCGAGCTTTTAAAAATATGCTCCCCGCTGAACGGAAAAGCGGTTTCTCTGGACAGTGTTCCCGACCCTGTATTTTCGGACAGGGTTCTCGGTGACGGTTGTGCTGTAATTCCGTCGGACGGAAAAATTTACAGTCCTGTAAACGGCGAAATTTCTTCAATTGCGGAAACCAACCATGCATACGGCTTTTCTTCCGACGATGGACTTGAAGTTCTTGTGCATTTCGGTCTCGAAACTGTTGCATTGAAGGGCAATGGTTTCACACCTCACGTTGCAGTAGGTGATAAGGTGAAAATCGGCGACCTTGTCGCAGAAGTTGATGTTGAATTGTTAAAATCAAAGAATATCAATCTTATTACGCCTGTGCTTGTATGCAACGGTGCAGATGATCTCGAAATGCAGGTATCCGATGGCACAGTAAAGGCAGGCGATAAGCTTATTGCATTTGCGGAAGAGAAAGAAGCGGAAACCGCAACTGAACCAGCCGAACAGCCAGTAAAAAAAGAAGAACCTAAAAAGAAAAAAGGATTTAACTTTGATTTTCTCCAGAAACTGGGCAAGGTGCTTATGACAGTTATTGCTGTTATGCCTGCAGCGGGACTTATGATAAGCCTCGGTAAACTTATCGCAATGGCAGGCGCTGATATTTCAGCAATCGTTACCGTTGGCAGCGTTATGGAAAACATCGGCTGGGCGGTCATCAGCAATCTGCATATTCTTTTTGCAGCGGCTATCGGCGGAAGCTGGGCAAAGGAAAAGGCAGGCGGTGCATTTGCGGCTGTTATTGCATTTATACTTATAAATAATATCACAGGTGCTATTTTCGGAGTAACAAATGATATGCTTGCCGACCCGAATGCGGTTGTATACTCGTTGTTTGGTCAGGAAATGCTTGTTGAAAATTATTTTACATCTGTTTTAGGTTCGCCGGCACTCAATATGGGTGTGTTTATTGGTATTATTTCGGGCTTTGTAGGCGGTACGGTTTACAACAAATTCTACAATTTCCGTAAGCTTCCCGACGCACTTTCATTCTTTAATGGCAAGAGATTCGTTCCACTTATGGTAATTGTGTGGTCGGTTATAATCTCTCTC
>JAFTVQ010000176.1 GCA_017461865.1 Lachnospiraceae bacterium
CCGCCGTTGGCGACCACGCCCACGCTATGATTGCTATTGGTAAAACCGTGGCAGACGGAAGCGTTTACAGCCACATCGGAGATCTGACTACGGCAGATATCCCGAAGGTTGTACAGTGGCTTGACGGCAACGTCCCGTCTTGGCTCGGTTGGGCAAAAGAGATTTTCAAATTCTACATACAGTAAAAACTGCCCTCGTTTCTTGATAGGACGGGGGCAAACTACCCCAAATAGGTATGTAAAAGCCATTTTGCATCGTGATTTGAGCAAATGGAAAAGGCATTTGATAGACGAAAGAACGAAAATCGACTTATACTTATAGCAGGTCGGTGAGCAAATCACGACGGAACGGAGGCTTATATATGGAACTGAATGAGCAGATCAAGAAATATCGGACAGAAATGAATCTTTCTCAGGAGGAACTTGCCGAAAAGATATA
Organism: Lachnospiraceae bacterium; assembly: GCA_017461865.1. Classification (GTDB taxonomy): domain Bacteria; phylum Bacillota; class Clostridia; order Lachnospirales; family Lachnospiraceae; genus SVFI01. The sequence continues at coordinate 439 of JAFTVQ010000176.1, forward strand.
TGTAACACGGCAGAGCGTTTCAAATTGGGAGAATGGTAAAACTTATCCCGATATTCATAGTCTTCTTTTGCTCAGTTCATTGTTTAGTATCTCACTTGACCAATTGGTGAAAGGAGATATTGAAATTATGAAAGAGGAAATCAAAAAAGAAGAAATTGCGAAAATGAACCGATATGGAAGAATCTATGCGATCATGCTGGTTGCGACTGTTGTTTCTGCGGCCCCGCTGTTTATGTGGCTTGAGCGTTGGGCATTCCTTCCTAGGGGAATCATTTTTTCAATTATGATCTACTTTTCCCTAAAAGTCGATAAGATAAAAAAAGATAATGATGTTCAAACCTATAAAGAGATCGTCGCATTTTGCGAAGGAAAACGATTGGATGACATACAGAAGCAACGGGAAATCGGTAAGCGTCCATATCAGGGAATTCTTTTAGCTATAGGTAGCGCACTGATAACTGTTGCTGTTTGCGTATTGATTGGATTTCTAATGCATATCTTTTTGAACTAAACTAGGAGTAACAAGCAAAGGCGTCGCAGAAATGCAGCGTCTTTGCTTTGAGGTAGAAAAAGTCACACTTTTTTGCTATAATTATAAAAAATCCCCCTGCGTAGGGTATTGCTTGTTACGCTGCGTAATGATGTAGAATGTGCAGCGTAAGGAGGTGAAAGCTATGTCAAAGTACACAACAGGAGAAATTGCCAAGCTCTGCGGTGTATCCGTCAGAACGGTGCAATATTACGATTCCAGGAATATTCTCGTGCCCAGTGAATTAAGCGAGGGTGGTCGACGGCTGTATTCCGAAGACGATCTGAAACGGATGCGGATCATCTGCTTCCTGCGGGAAGCGGGACTTCCCATTAACAGCATCAGTGAACTGCTTGCGGAAGAACACCCGGAAAACATCATTTCCATTCTGCTGGATCAGCAGGAGCGCGCCTTGCAGGAGGAGCTATCCGAAGCACAGAAAAAGCTAGACATGATTGGCTCCATCAAGCAGGAACTGAAAGAGCTGGAGCACTTCTCCGTTGAATCTATCGGTGATATAGCGCACATTATGAAGCAAAAGGATAAACTCACAAA
>JAFTVQ010000177.1 GCA_017461865.1 Lachnospiraceae bacterium
CACAATGCCGGATATTTGCAGGAACTTTTTGCAAAAACATTGAACGAAGCGATGATAGCAATCCGTGTTGAATACATAGGAAGCAGTATCGTGGCAATTTTGTTTATGATGTTTATCTGCGAGTATTGCGGTTACAAACCGTGCATATGGTTTGAGCGGTTTTTGCTTTTGTGCGGATGTGCAGTGATTGTGATGGTGTGGACAACACCGTTGCATCAGCTTTATTACAAAGAAATTGCGTTTACGACAGAGGGCGTATTTCCCCATGTTGTGTTGACCTACAGCATAGGTTTCTATTTTTATGTTTTGATGTGTGCTGTTGTGCCTTGGGCATGCTCTGTGTTTATACTGCTGTATTATGCAAGAAGAGAAAAGAATTTAAAAAGAAACAGAAAATTCCGTGGAATTATGATGGGGGCTTCCGTTGCTTTTGGTGCATTGGTGCTGTATCTGCTTAAGGTTTTTCCGGAAGGATATGATCCGACAGCGCCTGCCCTCGCATTTTTGTTTGCTGTTCTTGTTCTGCGCATATGGAATAAAAATGATTTTGACTTAAAAAGAACGGCGACAGAGACGGTTCTTGACTCTCTCGGCGACGGAATGATTGCGGTAAGTGAAGACTACGGCGTATTAATGTATAATAAAACAGCGAAAGAATTATTTCCGGACATTGAGAATCACAAAAAATTAAGCGATATTCCGGAGTTTCCGATGCATATTCTTCAGGGAGAGGAAAAGTTTGAAGCGGGCGGAAAGCATTATGAAGGACATCTTCAGACCCTGACGGACGTAGATGGTGTGACAAGAGGATACAGCGTGTTGATTGTTGATGTGACGGAGACTTATGAATATATCAAAAATTTGGACATCATGCGGAAAGAGGCGGAAGCAGCCAATTATGCCAAGTCGAATTTCCTTGCCAATATGTCACACGAAATCCGGACGCCGATGAATGCCATCATCGGCATGAGTGAACTGATTATTGAAGAGAGCCGCGGGCGTAAATTGTATGATTTTGCCTGCGATATCAAAACGGCGGCGTTAAATCTGTTGTCACTGATTAACGACATACTGGATTTGTCCAAAGTAGAATCCGGGAAAATGGAGCTGGTGGAAGCCGGATACAGTGTGCAGAAACTGGTGAAGGATACAGTGAATCTGGTCAAGACTACGGCGGAAAAAAAGGGATTGGAACTGAGGGTAAATATAGCCAAAAATGTGCCTGATCATCTTTACGGGGATGAAGGCCGGATTCGGCAGATTATGATTAATCTGATCAACAATGCCATTAAATTTACCGATGAGGGATATGTGGAAATTGTTGTAGGTGCAAAGCACACGGATAACCGTCATGTGGAATTGTTGCTGCGCGTCAGGGACACCGGAATCGGAATCAAAGAAGAAGAGCTTCCGTACGTATTTGAGTCATTCCGGCAGCTGGATATGAAAAGGAACCGAAAGATCGAGGGAACGGGCCTTGGGCTTTCCATCACCATGAAACTGGTAGATTTGATGCATGGAACGATTGATGTAAAGAGTGTCTATGGTGAGGGGACAAGTTTTATTATCCGGATACAGCAGAAGATTGCGGATGGTAATATGATTCTGGATAAACCGGAGGTAAATGAAAACACAGGCCGTATGTTTGAAGCCGAGCAGTATCGCGTACTGATTGTAGATGATAACAGGGTAAACCGGAAGGTTGTCTATCATATGTTGGAACAGTACAAATTTATACTTGATGAGGCAGAAAACGGAAAAGAAGCCATACAGATGGTAAGTCAGAATAAATATGATTTGATCTTTATGGATCATATGATGCCGGAGCTGGACGGAATTGAGACAACGCGTATTTTGAGAAAAGAATACAAAGATAAGATAGAAGGAACACCGATTGTTGCGCTTACAGCCAATGCGCTTGTGGGGGCAAAAGAGGAGTATTTACGTAACGGATTTGAAGATTTCCTGTCAAAGCCGTTTGAACGCAGGCAGCTCCATCAGATTGTTGCCGTGTGGGTTCCGGAAGAAAAGAAACGATATACCGGCGAATTTTCAATAACGTCACATACAAAGTAGACAGGAGGTATTTTTATGGGTAAATTGCGAGTGGGTATTTTGGGGGCAGGACGTATTGCAGTCATCATGGCGGATACGCTGTATCGCATGAAAGGCGCTGTGCCGTATGCGGTTGCATCCAGAAGTTTAGAGAAGGCGCAGAAGTTTGCAAAAGATAACAAAGTGGAAGTGGCTTACGGAAGCTACGAAGAGATGCTGAAAGACCCGAAGGTGGATCTTGTATATGTGGCAACACCGCACACTATGCACCTTGCACACGGTAAAATGTGTATTGATTTCGGAAAGCCGGTGCTGATGGAAAAACCGTTCTGTGTCAATGAGGCACAGGCGAAGGAACTACTTGATTATGCGGCAGAAAAGAAAGTATTTATTACGGAAGCGATTTGGATCCGTTATATGCCGATGTATCAGACAATCAAGGATATTATGGAGAGCGGAATCATCGGAGAGCCGAAGTTGCTTACTGCTAATCTCGGATATGAAATGACGTTCAAAGAAAGACTTGTGGAGCCGTCCCTTGCCGGCGGAGCGCTTCTTGATGTCGGCATCTATCCGCTCAATGTGGCATATATGTTCTTCGGCGATGACATCAAAAAAGTATCCAGCCATGCTGTGATGACGGACAAAGGCGTGGATGCACAGGAGAGCATCACCATCGAGTACAGCGACGGAAGACTGGCGGTTCTGCATACGTCCATGCTCATGGTCAGCGACCGTATGGGCGTGATTCAGGGAACAAAAGGCTTTATGGTCATTGAAAATATCAACAATTTCCAATCGGTGTCAGTTTACAATGATGCCTACAAGCGCATCCTGTACAAGAAATGTCCGAAGCAGGTAACCGGTTATGAATATGAAGTAAAATCCTGCAAGAAAGCACTGAAGAAAAAACAGCTTTCCTGCCCGGAAATGCCGCATGCAGAGACATTGAAACTGATG
>JAFTVQ010000023.1 GCA_017461865.1 Lachnospiraceae bacterium
TTATAATCCTGCTGTTCCTGGTTATATGCCGCCGACGCAGCATAATACTCATCCATCTGTTCCTGTGTTGGTTGCACATAGACATTATTTACAGGATCCCAATATCCACTCGGCCATGTAGGCTGTGTTAATTTTGGCTCCTCCGGTTTTTCGATACCGCTCAAATCCGCCTTTACAGTGCCGTGCACGGTACCATGGGAAACGTTTAACGGCGATTCTTGCTCTCTTAGATTTTCCAAGAAATATCCTATTTCTTTCACTTCGTCTGCTTTGTCCGGTACAATCTCCAATATACTAAGTTTAAAGGCTTTATTTTCCTCATACGGGAATTTTTCCGTAATCTTATCAAATACACGAATGTCTGCTTCCACTTCCTGCATACTCTGCATAGATCCTACAAAGAACACAATAACAGCCATCGCAAATCCGACACCGCCCATTATTACTTTTCTTAGTTTACTATTTCTTTTCATACTCTCTCTCCAATCAGAACCGATTTCTCAGTTCCGTTACTATTTCGCCCAGACATTGTAATTCTGCTTATATATATATGTTTTTCCGTTATAATCAAAGCTGTATATTCCGTCTTTTTTTGTAACTACTACCTGCACCGTACTGCCGGTCGCACTTTTTCCGGTAATTGATGTCTCATTACCCGCATCAAGTTTAGCCACCTCATCTGCCGACCATGCATAAGCGCCTGTTGCTTCCGGTCCCGGAATGTAGAATGGTGTTCCCTCTACATTCGCAATGAGAATGCTATAATCTGTATAGGAATTCTCATTTGGCGACCCTTTTTTGATAAGATAGAAATCATTCGCTGTCAAACGAAGCTTCAACGGTTCGGTCAAATACATTTTCTGCTCTTTCGTTGTTTTTGCCCCAAGCTGTACAACTGCCGTATCGATATATGAATCCGTATCTCCGTATGAACTTGCCATTTCCACATTAAAATACGCATGTGTAGAACCCTTTCCGGATTCTAACAGGTTATTATACATATCATCAATATAAGCGCCCAAATAATAGGTACCTTTTCTCGGGGAAAGAATATTATAATAATTTGTTTTTACCGTAATACCTCTTGCTTTTCCCTTTTCCACAACGACAACACTGTCTGTCGGATCAACTTTGGACACCACAACCGGTTTCGGAGTATATGTAACATCCGAACTTCCATAAAAAATCTTACCATCTTCATTTCGCCCTACCGGATAAGCTGTCGAAAGTACTTTCGTACAATTGCATTTACAAGCATCTCCGCCTTGACATCCCGGATGATGATCTGTACCGTTACAAACCTTTCTCCCCTCCTGAGCCTCTAATTCATCCAGATAGGTACCGCGTTCTTCTCCGTCTATACAGAGATGTCCGTACTTATCGTAATATCCTACAGTAAGATGAATGTCTACCTTACCTACATATAAATCTTCCTTTTGACTTCCGGCATATGCAAACGCATCATAGTCAACATATAATCTCCAAGTACCATCGGCATCCTGTCTGATGCTGATCTTGTCTTCAGATAAACCGACATTTTCTGAACCATCCACACTGGTCACTTTCAAAAATACCAGTTTTTCTACCAAAGCCTGGTCCTTATGCCAAACCCAACTCTCTAACAAAGCTCCCATATCCGTATAGTAACCACGGCTATAGAAACCATCGTCACTCTTCGGTCCGTTCGGTGCAATTCCAAAGATATACTCTGCTTCAAAACTAGGGTCGAAGAGCGATGTTGCAACCACTTTGTATACCTGTCCGTTTTCTACTGCAGACCCGAAAGTAACCACATTTGAAGTTGATGTAGGTGTTACTGCATTCTGAAGCTGTGCGTAAGCAGTATTGGAACACTCTGTCCATGTTCCTGAAGTCGTTTTCTCATAAATCTTCCAGCTAACGCCTCCGCCATACGCGATATTACTTGAAGTTATTGCCGCATTCAAATGAATCGGCATATATTTTCCTTTTACTCCTGCATACGCATATCCATCTGCTTCCGGATCCGAAACACCGCCGAATACCTGCTCATAGCGGTCTGCCCATTTTACGGTTCCGCTGAGTGCATACAAGTTAATGCCCTTAATGCGACGAAGCAACACCTGTGCGGCCTTTGGACTTGCATCTATCTTCTTTCCGCCCGCCAAATTTTCAGTCTTTGTAATTAAAACCATGAACGAATCCATCGCAACATCTCTAAAAGACTTCTTTGCCGTTGCAGTCCCGTTCAGTAAATTAGTCGCTGCTTCCTCGGAATCTAATGTAAAAATATCGGTATCTGCATTTTTTAATTCCCACTTAACTTTATCCGACGCTCCGATGTTGGAATCTACAGTTGCGGTAAACGGAACACCGCTTCCAATCGAAACCTTAGCGGAATTCACATCCGAAACATGATAACTGTCAAGCTTATTGTCGATTATGTTTACATACACAATCTGCGGACTGATATCAATACGAAGTCTCTCATTTGGTTCTGTCGGATCTTCCTCTTTTTCTTTGTCTGCATAAGCTCTGTTACGCATCAAAACCTGATACTTTCCTACATAGTTTCTTCCGTTTTTCTCATACGCAAGCGAAAACTCAAGCATGTTTTCATCTTCCACGCGGGAAGTATCTACCGTAAATCCGGAAATATAATTTGCGAGAAGTTCTTTTTCAATACCTCCCCAGCTGGACGTTCCGTCATTATAAACACGCTTCGCCAAATATAACGCATCTTCATCCGGTTCCTGAACAACCATGTATTGTCTTGTCTCGCCGTCCACCTTGGTATCGAGAAGAAGACATTCTCCCTTTACGCTGTTGGCACTGAGACTTCCGGTATCACCCGGTAACACATCTTTGGCATCAAAAGAATCAATGGCAAGTTCTGTAATAGAGTTTGCAACAAGCTGCGCCTCCGACTGCAACTGTGACTCAACACTCATAGAACTGTATGATTTCGATGATGATGTCATCATATAAATAACAGTCACCGATAAAATACCGAGAATTGCAATCGCAACTATAAGTTCAATAATCGTAAATCCACGATTCTTCCCTCTTCCGGTTTTCCATAATGATTTCAATCCTTTACTCATTGACTCTTCTCCTATTACTAAAACTGTCTTTCCATCTTTCTACTGACTATGTATTGGAAATAATTTTTCCTGTCATTGCTTTCAGCTCAATCGTGTATGTTTTTGCCCCATAATTAACCACAATTCGTTTTATGCTTGTCAAATTACCCGATTCATCACACAACGCTCCGGATGAACGGTCATAGCACAGACGGATATTTTCACCGTCATTGAGCCATGTCGGATCACCGCTGACAGAATCGCTGTATCCAACTTTTAACGTTCCGTCATTCACGTTTTTCTCATCGGAATACGACTCTGCACCATCCGCATTATGCACGGTTCTTACATAAAAATCATTTCCCGAACGATACAGCTCCCAAGCCATATTTCCTGTTTTTGTCGCTTTACCAAGGGTCTTTACTTTATTTTGAGTCAAACTGCTGGCAATCTTACTTGCACACTCTCTCGCGCGGAACCCTGAAATCTGACCGATTCCATACCCACCTACGCCTGCTAAGATAGCGATGATAGCAACAACAATTACAATCTCAACAATCGACATACCCGCATTGTTTCTTTTCATATGCTCCACCACCTATTCTACTGTTTCTGCCAATTCTGATACAGAATCAAATCACTCAGAGATATTTCTTCATCTTCTTCTGATCCATCACCGGCACCTGCATAAGACAGTGCACCTTTTGCACCGAATACTTCATAGGCAAACACATCTTTAGCCGCAGCTGAATCATGTGCTTTTGCCCGCATTACCTGAAGTACCATGGCAGGATTGTAATCAACCTTCTTGCAATTTTCACAAATGTATATATTTCCTCCTGCAATCGCAAGTCCGCTGAAGTTCTGTGTCAGATAAATATCTCCGGAAGCAACAATCATCTTAGAGTTCGTCGGACAACTTCCGGACGGATACACTACATCTCCGTCTTTGATGGTTGCATAAAGATTAATCGCGCCATTTGCAATAGCATATGGTCCGAGTTTGCTCATCTGCTCAAGTTTTGCCTCATCCACAAGGGAATCGAAAATCTCAGAGCTCTGCTGTAAACTCGTCAGTTCATCGTACTTTGGAGAAAGTGAGTGCATCATAGATTCGTGAATATTGCTGTATTCCATCTGACGGTCTAGCATTTTCGTATACTCATTGCCATCCGCCAATTCATGCTCCTGGAAAATAACTTCATCATGTCTTGACAAGTAGAATGCATTGCCGGCAAGTGTCAATTTCGCATTGTTATTACCGGTAAGATTCGAACTCCATTTCATATCACTGATATATGATTTCACATAATTGTTCACATTATCTTTATCATACTCATAATATGCTTTGAAGAATTCATTTGCCATCATCTCGTCTGAACCGAAATCAAGGTATAAATAAACAAGAACCTTGCCATTTACACGACGAAATACCGCTTTATAATCATCATCCCCAATCAAAGCAGAAATTCCGAGTTTCGACCAAAGCTTATTCAGGCTGACTACATGATACTTGTATTCTTCAACTGTCTGCCCATCTACTATAACTTCCTCTGTCTGTGTTAAAAATTCATACTCTTCGTATGTCATCGGATTTTTGGCAATAACCTGTTCCTTTGTTTCCTTGTCGTATCCGATACAATCTGCCGGAACCATGTAAAGAAGCTGATTCGCCTTGACAGAAATAGACTCACCCATCATGACATTATCTTTGTTATACGGAACAACAGTATTCTGTGACACGGTAGGCTGCGCCGTACTATTCTGCGATAACGTTCTGTACGGCGATCCTTCCTGCTCTAATCTCTCCCAGTATTCTTCCGTATCCATGATTTTATCGGAAGTCAAGCTGGTCGGATCTACGGTTCCGTATTTAAGGCGGTCTTCATCCGCATCGTATTTTTTCGCTCCTACATAGGCATGACCGGACAGCATAAGCTGTTCCAATCTGCTGAAATCAAGAGACGTATCTCCGCCGTTAATCAAAATGGAACTGCTTCCGTCTGAACTTCCAAGTGCATTTCCATATCCCTGATAATCACCGCTCAGAGTAACATCACTTCTAACGCCCGCTATATCCATGTCGTCGCCGACATACATCGTGCCGGACATATTAAGACGGGCCGTCTCTACATTTATGTTTTCCACATATGTCTTATAATTTTTTTCTACAACAAATCCCTGACTTCCTGTTGCATTTTCTACATTGATAGAATCCGCAATCAGGTTATAAGAATAGTCCAGACCTGTTTTTTTATCTTCTTCATTGAAGACAAACTTAGTCAATGTCTGATTTCCTGTCTGAATACCGTCATTTCCGCCGAAAACACTTCCTGAAATGCTGAGATCCTGCGATCCTTTTGTTATCGATACTCCCGTATCCTTAACAGCTTGCGGAACCTCATCGCTATTCAGCTCATCATTAATTAAAGATCTGTTGGCAATCAAGGAATACTGCTCAATTGACATCTGGGTTGTATCCTGCACAAAGCCCAAATCCGGAATCTTTACACGAATATCAGTCTTGATAATGGAAACAAACCCCTTATCATCTGTATAAACAACTTTAAGATTATAAAGTGTAAGATAATCCTTATCGTTCAAAGATTCCAACTTATTGTCGCCGTCTGCTGACAGGTACGCACCTTCCAGTCCCGGCGAAGCTGCAACAGTGATTGCAGTACCGTCCCAGTACTTCTTCAAGTAATCAATATCCCACTTACTACTGTCGCTGCCTTTCAATATGTCGACCAGTTTCTCCTTGTACTTCTTCTGAAAATCATCTTCCATATCTTCATCACTTTTACCCGAAGAATTGTTCATGGTCTCCACATATGCCTCTGACATTGCCTTTGACACATCCATCTGCAATCCCGCATTCAATACATCCAACGCATATTCTGCGGAATAAAAGTTGTCTTTTGCAAGCTTATCGTTATTTTTCATAAGATAGTTGCAATATGCCATATAAAGAATCATCGCAACAAGCATTCCGATAAAAGCAATCGCTACGATAACCATTACCAAGGCAGCACCTTTATTATCCCTTTTTCTGTTTTGCAATTCTTTCTTAATTCTCGAAATCATTGAAGGTTCTTCCTTTCTGCTTGTCATCCATTAATTCGATACACCGCCGTCATATGACGCCACTTTTTTGGTTGTTCCCGGCTCGTAAAGATTAATAATTACTTTATATATCGCATTTTTCTTGCTCTTCGGATATCCGGCTTCAAAATGCTTTTGGTACATAGCTTCATCAACCGCTGAGCCATTATAAAAATAGAATACCCTGTTATTATCATAGCAGGAAGATACTCCGGCCGGAGGAGTGCCACTTTCGAACAAAGTTCCCTTTCTTTCTGCTACCGTATCACCACCGTCTTCGTCTTTCAACCGTATATTGTACTCATTAGCCCCCGGCGAAAGATCATATCGGAGATTGGAAACAATGTTAACATTTTCCGTTGCAGTGCCGCTCATATTTTCTGATTTTATTACAACTGAACACCCAAAATTATCATTGTATGTTTTTGCGTTCTCACCGCCGAGCGGCTCACCCGTAACACTGTCTACCTTCTGTGTGCGAAGCAGATAAATGTTGATATCCTGCCCTGTTTTGTTTAAAATCTGAATATTTTCATGAATTTTATCTGTCTTATTTGCATTTTGCATTCCTTCAAAATAGAAATAAACACTTCTCGGCAATTTATTCGCTTCTAATTTTGAAATGTTAACAGCTTCATCGTACCACACTATTGAGCCGCTTAACCCCAAAGCTACCGGATTCAACGGACGATATTCACGCCGCACACTGACCCGGTAATTCGGTTCTGTTTCCGTCCCCGAATTCAAAACACTTATAATCGTAGTCCTTCTGATTTTACCGTAATATTCGCTCTCATCGATAGACTGGTCAGACGACATAGACTTCAATCCTTTAACCGCTTCCTCTACCTCATTGATCGGCATAGTAAACACAGCATCATAGAACTGATTTACGTCCATATCGCCGGTCACTTCACGATTATTGTACTTTTCCTGGTCTGTTCCGGTCGGGTCCAATATTAATTCCACATCGTACTTATTATGTGTCTCGTTTACAACCGTCTCCACATCTTTAAATACATATCCGAACGGTTTCGTAATATCAGGTTTCGTGGCAGTCGCATCTGCATAGGCCCACTCAGCCCCTGTTTTTACGGTAATCGAACTGCATTTTGCGGCTTTCGGAAGGATGGTACCTGCCAATTTGGTCGGATCACTGCCTGCTGCACGAATCACATTGTCAATTTCCGCTCCCTTGTAAGCACTCATACCTTCCATCATATCCTGCGCGAGGTTCATTGCATTCAAATTTTTACGGCCTTTCAGATTCATCTTTGCCGATTGTACAAAATTGGAAAACAGAGGCAAAATGGCAATTGCCAAAATTGCTACAGCAATAACTAATTCAACTAATGTAAAACCTCTGTTGTTATCTCTTCTTTTCATAAATGAACCCCTTCGCTCTGTATGCTTTCTAACTTTTTATTCTAAGTCCACAACTCCGTACTAATTACCTGCCGCTGCTGATGCCGCCGCTGCAGCTGCTGCTTTTTTCTTAGCACTGTTGAAAATATCACTTGTTCCGTATACAATACCATCCACAGTCGGTGCCTTGTATTCAGCTTCTGTACCTGTTAAGGAGTACATACTGAAACTCATTGTACCAATCAATCCGCCGGTACCGGAATCAAACGCAAGTGAAAGTGTGTTTAATGATTTTCTGTTTTCATCTGTGTTAATCTGCTTAATCAAATCCTTAATGGAATTGTAAGATGTCTCCACAACCGCTGTCACTGCAGTGTTATACAGCTGAATCTGCGGCTGTGCCGGTGCTGCTGTATCCACCTGCGCGGCATCACCTTCTGTTGTAGGCGCTACTGTTTCCGCAACAACTGCATCTACCGCAATCAGTTCCGGATTTGCCATCGCGATACTTGTCGCCAAAATGTCATGTTCCTTCTCTGACATAATCATGTAATAGATTTCATCTTCAGGAAGGTACTGTGCAGGGAACTGCGCCTTGATTTCTTCAATCTTTACGTTCATGGACGCTGTATCATCCAAATACTGCTGTTTGTTATCTGCCAGTTCCTGCAAATACTGTACTTCCTGACGAAGTTTTGCATTTTCTGCATTCAAAATTTCTGTCTCTGCTGTCAGATTCTTGTAAACAAAGAAGTACGAAGCTGCAGCAAGCAGAATACCAATGAGCATAACAATAATACTTTTATCTGATTTTTTCATCTTTTTTCTCCTCCTATTCTGCCGCTTCTTCTGAAGCTTCAGCCTCTTCTTCCAACAATGCCGGATTCACACCGTAGATACATGTAACACCGAAGCTGACAATCGGCTCTGCAGTTCCTTCCACTTTTATTTCTGTAATTGCATTTGTAGTTACATTTGCAAAGTTCTCGAAGGTACGGAGTTTTAAGATAGCAGCAACTGCTTCCTCTTTTGACTTAACAGTCATTCCGATGTTAATCTGTGTATCGTTTGCATTTAATGTGATAACTTCCACATTCTTCGGAAGTTTCTGCTCTAATTCAACAAATACATCATGTAAATTTCTGTTGTAATTTTCTGTTTTTGCATACACTGCATTCAGATAATCGAAATCTGCCTTTGTCTGAACATAAGTATTGTAGATTTCCTGTACCGGCTCCAGCTGCGCTTTCTTCTCTGCCAACTGAACACCTTCCACCTTCGCAAGGTAGTAATTCGGAACAGAAAGGGCAATCAATACGATGGAAGCCAAAATACCTACCACGAACACAATAATCGGAAGTTTATCTCCGGACACACTGCTCTTTGCACCTTTGGCTTTACCTTTCGCCTTATCCTGCTGCATAGATACAGGCATGAAACCTACTGATCCGAGACCTGCTCCGATTACGGAAATATAATCACCGAGAGATACATCATGAAGATGTAAGCCCTGGTTGATGTTTGTTCCTGCAAGGTCTTTTAATACTTCAACTTCACGTCCGAGTTCTTCAGAAAGAAGACCTGCGAATCCCCAGAAGTCAGCCGCAATACCGGTGATAATGATATTGTCGATAGCTGCATCTCTGTTCTTTGAGTTGTAGTAGTCGATAACACGAACGATAGAACTGATAAGCTGTTCGTATGCATATGTAACATCTCTTCTCAAGCGGAGCATCTTGAGGTTTGCACCTGCCTGTTTTGCTGCCACTGTTGTGCTTGCAACCTGTGAAGAATCTCCGGAAGCTGCCGCTGCAGCGATAGCTGCTTCGTTTAATCTTTCAAGTTCTGCTACTTCTGCTTCTTTATCTTTGAGAGTTTCCTCTTCTTCTGCTTTCATAACAAGATTGTTTTTACGAAGAGTTTTAACAGCTGCTTCGTAAGAAAGCGGCTCACCGTACACATCTGTCTCCATCATGATGTCTACCACCTGGTCAGCTCCGTAAATACCGGAACGTTGCATTGTGATTACACCGTTGTTGGTTACAGTAAGAAGTGAACTTCTTTCATCAATCTTAACCGTAAGGTTAACACCCTTTGCAAATCTATGACGGAGAGCCTGGAAAATACTGTTACCGCTGTAATCGATAGAAGATAACTCAAGTCCGAGCTGCTGAGCAAGATAATAGTAACCGTCAAGAATTTCTGACGGGCACGCCATAATCATTACTCTGTACTGTTTTGTGCCGGCTTCGTCTGTCACTGTATCCATGATATTGTGTGCAAACTGGTACGAACTCGGATCTACCGGGAAGTAATCTGTAATGTTGTTCATCAACATTTCTCTTACTTTGTTTTCCTTAACCATCGGAATGGTTGCCTCTCTGTTCGCAATCTTTGTGGAAGAAACAGCAAAAATAACTTTCTTTGCGTTCATTCCGTTTGCAGCAATGTAGGATTTCAGATCCTGCACGTAAGATTCTGTAGGATTGATTAATCCGTCATTCAGAATTCCTTCCGGTGTTTTCATACTGAAAACTCCATAAACCTGTGGATGCTTTGACTGGAAGTCCATCTCACACACCTGTGTAAGCGAATATCCAATCTCAATACTAAGTACTCTTTGCGCTTTTGCCATGATTTACCTCCTAAAAGTGATAGGTATTTTTTACCCTCGTTCTTTCCTTTTCTTAAATTATATCTATATAAAGTCCGCTTCGCCGACTAAGGTGTCACAAGCAAACTAATATACCAGTTAATAAACGGTTCGCCCCATAGAACAGACAGGAAAATACCTGCCGCCAAATACGGGCCCATTGCCAGTACGTGTCCTTCATCCGACAATTTCATACGGATAAGATGTATGACCGATCCCAGGATACATCCCAGGAGCAGTGCCAATATTGATAACTTCCAGCCGATCAAAAGTCCAGCTGCACGCATCAGTCTCACATCGCCGTAACCAATGGCTCTGCCTCCCGATGCCCAAAACAAAATTTCCAAAAAACCACTGACAGCAACGAGGCCGATCACGTAGGTCACCCAATCCCCTAAGTGTAACCCCAGATGAATCAGCCCCAGTGCCAGTATAAACAAGTTGATTCCATACGGAATCTCATACGTTCTAAAATCTATCACGCTCAACACAATGAGCGCTGATGTCAATAAACAGTATATCGCTGAATCTATACTCCACCCGTTAATAGTGAATATCAGAACATACAAAATTCCATTCAGTGCCTCCACAACGGGGTACTGCACGGATATATGTTCCTTGCATTTGCGACATTTACCACGCAAAAACAGATAACTGAACAGCGGAACCAAATCAAACCAACGAAGCTGATATCCACAGCTCATGCAGTGGCTTCTCTTCTTCGAAAGACTCTCCTTTGCAGGAATGCGGTAGATGCAAACATTAAGAAAGCTTCCTATCACAATTCCGAAAAGGAACACAACAATTCCGAATATTATGTTCGTCTGTAATAACAAGTCCGTGGTCATAGGGGAAAATGTCTCCTTTTTATCGCGGCGGCATTACGCCGCCGCAATGCTTAAGATTTTAACTCAAATTCAGATTACGATCATGAACCTGCTGAAGTAGGAACTTTAAGAGTACCGGCTTCAACAGTGAAGTTACCGTTCTTATCCATCTTAATTACAATGCTCTTTCCTTTTGCTTCTTTACATTTTAACTTTTTCTCTACGTCAGAAATAGCATTTACTCCAAGTGTAGATAAAACAGCTTCGCCATATTTAGCCATAGTTCCTGATTTGCTAATTGTAATTGTCTGATCACCAGTACCATTTCCAACCGGTCCGTCTGTAATTTCAGGATCAGAAGCTGCTACAGAACATGCTTTGTAAACAGAATCCAATAAATCAACGTCTGCAGATTTTCTTGATTTTTCAACATATTTGATGTACTGAGGTGCTAAAACACCGATCAGGATTGCCATGATGGCAATAACGATAATTAACTCAACGAGTGAGAAACCTTTGTTGTTTGTCTTTTTCATTTTAAACCTCTCCTTTTTTAATATATTGTTTATTTATTTAATTCCTGCCCCCTATTTGCAGGATTTAAACCTTATGAACTCCAGCCTTCCTGAACCGCCAATTTGTTATCTTCGGCATCGATAACAAATTTCATGGTGTAGGTTTTGTCTTTGTAAGCCTTTGATATCACTTTCATCTTGTCAAACCCCGGCATGTACTCCGGCAAAATTTGATTCTGGATGACATCCGTGCTACCCACAATTCCGCTTGCGCTAAACTGAATATTATCCCCGGCATTAATCTGTCCGAGATAATCCACATCCGCTGCAATCACGTTAGAAAGCTCATATATCTCAGATGCAATATTCTCATCTTTGGCTTTCCTTGACTTCTCCACATATTTCACATACTGCGGAGCAAGCACACCAATCAGAATAGCCATGATAGCAATCACAATAATCAATTCAACTAATGAAAACCCCTTGTTCTCTTTCATAAAACCCCTTTAGGCCTTCTTTCCTATTTTTATAAGTTGTCGAGACCCGTGTACATAGACGCCATCGGAGCCATAACCGCACCGATAATTACCATACAGATTGCAGCCAGACCTATGATCATAAGCGGTTCTAATGCTGCCATGAGAGACTCTGTCGCAACCTCAACCTCTTCCTCATAGTACTCCGCAAGCGTATCAAGCATTGTTTCGATATTACCGGTTTCCTCACCGATACGAACCATATGGTGTACCATCGGAGGGAACAGTCCGCATTTCTCGATCGGCTGTGAAAGCGGAATACCTTGCATAACATCACTTCTCGCATCTTTCATCGCTGTCGTGAAGTAACGGTTACTCATCGTATCCGATACGATTTCTACCGCATCCGGCATGGAAATACCGGCAGCAAGCATTGTTGATAAGTTGCGTGCAAACTTTGCCGCATTCTGTTTTACAGTAAGATCCGCAAAAATCGGAACCTTAATCGCAATCTTTGCCACCATAATTTCTCCTGTTTCCGTGCGAACAAACCATCTTCCCGCAAAGAAAAGAACTACCGCAATGATACCGGCAAGAATCCAATTGGCCTTGAGCCAGTCGGAAGCCGCCACAACCGCCAATGTAATGGCAGGCATATCAATTTCCATATCCGCAAACATATCCATGAATGTCGGAACGATGTATGTAAGCATGACAATAACTACGACAACCGCCACACAAAGAACCATGATCGGATATACCATCGTCTTTTTGATAAGACCCTGAATCTTGGCAGATTTTTCAAACTGTACCGCCATACGTTCAAACGCGATATCCAAACTACCGGAAGCCTCACCGGCGCTGACCATGTGAATCAAAAGTTTCGGGAATACATCCGGGCATTTCGCCATCGAAGACGCCAAAGATTCACCTTTCTGCACTCCGAGATACACTTCCTGAAGTCCGCCTTTCAATCTTTCATTCTCCGTCTGCTCCGTCAACATTCTCATTGTCTCAAGAATGGTTACACCTGCGCGGTGCATACTGACAAACTGACGACAGAAAATACTCATATCACGTACCGGTATTTTCTTTTTAAAGAGATCACCCATGTTGATATCCTTATCCATGATACCCTGTTCTTTGATCTCTGTAGGCATTTTACCTTCTTTTTTCAGCTGCTCCGCAGCTCTCTGCTCGTTGTCGGCTTCAATAGTACCGGTAATTGTCTTTCCGCTTTTATCGACCGCCGAATATTTGTATGATGCCAATTTTTTGCCCTCCTGGTTCTTCTTAATTTATTTCATGAATCATTAACTTTCAAATGAAACTTTGATCATTTCACTGACGGATGTCACTCCCTCAAGCACGTATCTGGTTGCGCTCATTCGAAGCGTGTTCATTCCGTTTTTCAACGCAGCCTCTTTGATCTGGTCTGCATCTCCGCCTCTTGCAATAATACGTTTTACATCATTGCTGACTTCCATGATCTCGTACACACCGATTCGTCCGCGGTAACCGCTGTTGTCACAGTTCGGACATCCGACCGGCGCATAGATTTCAATCTGCTCATTCTCACCGAATCCTAAAACTTCCAATTCGTCTGCATTGGCAAGGCGTTTCTGTTTACATCTCGCACACAGTCTACGCACAAGACGCTGCGCAATGATACCTACTACGGAATCGGCGATGAGGTAGGACTCTACTCCCATGTCCGCCAAACGGGATACCGTACTGGCTGCCGAGTTCGTATGCAAAGTACTTACAACCAAGTGACCCGTGATGGACGCCTGAACCGCGATACTCGCCGTCTCGCCGTCTCGAATCTCTCCGATCATGATAATGTCCGGGTCCTGACGGAGAATGGAACGGAGCGCACTCGCAAAAGTAAGTCCCGCCTTTACGTTCGTCTGCACCTGGTTGATACCTGCCACGTTCGCCTCGACCGGGTCCTCAACCGTGATGATGTTTACGTACTCTGTGTTCAACTCACTGAGCGCCGTATACAAGGTGGTTGATTTACCGGAACCGGTAGGTCCCGTAACAAGAATAATACCGTGTGGATTCTTCAAAATATGTGTAAATACTTTTCTTTCTTCTTCATTAAAACCGAGTTCTGAAATGTCACGCGTCAGGTTACCCTTATTCGTGATACGCATAACGGTCTTCTCACCGTATACTGTCGGAAGAATAGATACACGGATATCGTACTCCCTTCCGTCTACGAACGTCGTGATACGACCGTCCTGCGGTTTACGCTTCTCGGAAATATCCATTCCTCCGATAACCTTAAGTCTGGCTACAATGGCCGGAAGCAATTTAATATTGTATGTCATCTTTTCAAACAAGGCACCGTCAATTCGGTAACGGACACGCACACTCTTTTCCAGCGCCTCAATATGTATATCGGAAGTTCTCTGACGAACCGCCTGCTCCAACATGGAATTTACAAGCTGGACAATCGGCGAATTGTTGACGTCATCATTGATCATTCGATCAATTTCATCTTCCTGGAACAGATCCGCTCTCTCCTGCTCGTAATCACTGGCTGCCTTAATCGCTTCCGCATTACCGTAGTACTTGTCAATCGCAAGCATAACTTCCTGCGGTGTCGCAACCACCGGCTGAATCATACGGTTACTGATCATGGACAAGTCGTCCACTGCAAGCATATCCATCGGATCCGACATCGCCATCAAAATAACGTTTACGTTCCGATCATCATACATATACGGGATTGCAGAATACTTTTTGAGAATTTCCGGTTCAAACATGGAAATCAAATCATCCGGGATGCGTCCGTTCTGCAAATCCGCTCTGGCATAACCAAGCTGGTGGCACAGAGCATTGGCCATCGTCTCATCCGTGATAAACCCTTCTTCTACAAGAATTTCTCCGAGACGTTTTTTCTTCTCTTTCTGAAGCGCAAGTGCCTCATCCAATTTTTCAGGTGACAGAATTCCTTCATTAATTAAAATATCACCGATACGTACTTTTCTTCTACCTGATAACCCCATTACTTTGTCCTTTCATACTATATTTAGTGCTTTCTTCAAAATTTCGACCAGAATTCGTATGCATGGGCATACTGAACCCATAGTATGAATTTTATGTAAATCATTTTAACATTTTCTTAAGAAAGTGTAAACCCTTTGAAATGCATTATTGTTCGGTTTTTTGCACAATATTTTTTGTTTTTTTTTAGCA
>JAFTVQ010000178.1 GCA_017461865.1 Lachnospiraceae bacterium
ATACGCAAAGTTACATTACTTGCCTGAATCATTATAAAACCTCCTGATACTACAACTAAAATTACTCGCACTTTTTCTATTCTATCGGAAAAACGGCGATTTGTACAGAAGTTTTGTACGAAAGAGCGTATTTGCACAACTCAGCGTGCTTTTAATACCTTTTTGTTCTTTTGCAGAATAACCCGGAACATGTAATCGTTGGTGAAACCGTACTCGATAGCACCGGTAGCGGACGCAAAATCACCGCTGGTCACAGTTGTAACTTTGTTTTGTTTCATAGACAAAACTCCTTTCATATGAAATTTTGAAAAGTGTGAAAATGCGGCGAAATGTCATAGATTCTGCAATAGGGATCGCAGATAAGATTTTCACAGAAATAGATTGTGAGTAGAGTATAGGAAAAACGGAGGAAGATGTCAAGATAGATGGAGCGGGCATATAGGAAAGAAACCTTCCCTCTATGCCCTTTTTTATGGTTTGAATTTAAACTTATGTAAACCGACTGGACATATGGAGCAAAAAAATATTCTGATGCCCAATTTTTTCAAAAAATCTGGGCATCAGAAGGGGGTAATGGTTAATAGTGCCCAATCGGTTAACATAACTCGAAGAAAGACATGTCAAATTGGGCACTGACACAAAAGGTGTGTGCATATGCCCACCGATCCGGTATTTGACATAAAAGGTGCGTTTTGGGTTCAAATGCTTTTTCTGTTTAACAGAAGACCGGTTAATACTGTAACAAATTTGTTTTTAAAAGAAATGTATGGTATAATTTGCCGAATGATAACAGGTATTGTCATGAGGTGGAGGTAGAAGATGCTTTTTAATTCCTATATTTTTATATTTACTTTTTTGCCTTTGGCGGTGATAGGATATTATGTGCTTCACTTTTTTGAGTGGAAAAAGGCCGCTAAAATATGGCTGATCGGAATGTCGCTTTGGTTTTACGGGTATAACAATCCGATGTATTTGCTTGTGATCGGCGGAAGCGTAGTGTTTAATTATCTGATATCGAAGTTGTTCTACTGCGAAAAGATAAAGCGGGCAGGTCGCAGGGCGATTTTGGCGGGTGGTATTTTCGTAAACCTGCTGTCTATCTTTTTCTTTAAGTATTATGATTTCTTTATTGAGAACGTCAATGCAGTGTTAAAAAAGGAGTACACGCTTCTTCATTTGGTTTTGCCGCTCGGAATCAGTTTTTTTACATTCCAACAGATTTCTTATCTGGTGGATTCCTACCGAAAAGAGACAGAGAACTACGGATTTGTCGAGTATGCGCTGTTTGTAACCTTTTTTCCGCAGCTTGTGGCAGGACCGATTGTTTTGCATGATGAGATAATTCCGCAGTTTAATAAAAAAGAAAAGGTAAGGTTTGATTTTGACCTTGTAAGCAAAGGAATCAGCTTTTTCGTGGTGGGACTGTTTAAAAAAGTCCTGATTGCGGATACGTTCGGTGTAGTTGTAGCGACGGGATGGGAACAGTTGTATTCACTGACTTCCCTGGAGGCATTGATTGTTTCGCTGGCATATACGTTCCAGATTTACTTTGATTTTTCGGGATATTGCGATATGGCATCGGGTATTGCGTTCATGTTCGGTATTCAGTTGCCGATGAACTTTGATTCGCCGTACAAGGCAACCAGTATCATAGAGTTTTGGAAGCGCTGGCATATGACATTGAGTCGTTTTCTGCGCAAGTACATATATTTTCCGCTGGGAGGAAGCAGAAAGGGAGCGGTTATCACTTACGTCAATGTGATGGTTGTTTTTCTGGCAAGCGGTATCTGGCACGGGGCAGGCTGGACCTTCCTTGTATGGGGATTGATGCACGGTCTGTTTTACTGTTTCACAAAAATGTTCGCGAAATTCTGGAATCGGATGCACCTTGTATGGCAGTGGCTCATTACATTTGTGTTTGTTGATTTTACATGGGTGATTTTCCGGGCACCGACCATTGGGGACGCGGTTATATTAATCAGAAAAATCTTGAGCATGAATGATTTTAATCTCAAGAGTGTGGATTTGATTACCGCTTTTTGGTTGCCGGAATTTACATGGCTGGAAAACAAGATTGCCGTCGTGGGACGTGTGACCAATATGATTCCTGCATTCTGGCTGTGGATATGGACGATAGGAGCATTGTTCATTGTGCTGAATTTTGAAAACAAGCAGAGAAAGAAGTTTGTCCCTTCGGCGCTGAATGCGATGGGAACAGCAGTGCTGCTGTTGTGGTCGGTCGTTTCGCTGACCGGAATGTCTACGTTTTTGTATTTTAATTTCTAGGAGAGAGACGGATGAAGTCAAAAAAATACTTTATTGTTTTTATGGCAACGTTTGCGGTCGTTGCAGCTATCTTCGCAAGTATAACGATATATATCGATCCTTTTTTCCATTATCATTTTCCGTTGGAAAACTACGGGTATCCTTTGAATAATGAACGCTACCAGAATGACGGGATTAC
>JAFTVQ010000179.1 GCA_017461865.1 Lachnospiraceae bacterium
AAGATTGGTTTTTGACATCCTCCAATCTGTGTGTTACCATAACTCAAAACAGAGAGTAATCTGCCACCGGGTAGAAGAATGCAAAAGCATTCGTGAGCGTATCGTTAGGTCTTAGAAGATATGCTTGCGGATGCTTTTTTTAAAGGAGTAGTGAAAAATGAAATCAGCTTTGAATTATTTTACGAAAGTGGAACGGATGTTGCTGTTTAGCTCAGTAATATTGGTTGTTTTATCCTTTTGTATTTTTGACAGGGAGAATTACATGACGCTTGCAGCCTCCCTCATCGGAGTTGTATCCCTTATTTTCAGTGCAAAGGGAAATCCGATCGGGCAACTTTTAATGGTTGTTTTTAGCTTACTTTACGGAATTATATCGTTTACCTTTGCTTATTATGGAGAAATGATTACTTATCTCGGGATGACGATGCCAATGGCAATTTTTGCATTGATTTCATGGTTGCGAAATCCATACAATGGAAACAAAGCGGAAGTGAAAGTGAATCGGATTGGTGCAAAAGAAATCGGCTTTATGTGGATAATGACTGCGCTTGTTACCGGTTTGTTCTATTTTGTTTTGAGATATTTTCATACGGCAAATCTTGTGCCGAGCACATTGTCTGTAACGACAAGTTTTCTCGCCGTATATCTCACGTTTCGCAGAAGTCCGTATTTTGCTGTCGCATATGCAGCAAATGATGTCGTGCTGATTCTTTTATGGATATTGGCAAGTTTGGAGAACAGTCGGTATGTTTCGGTTGTTGTGTGTTTTGTGGCATTCTTTGTCAATGATATTTATGGGTTTTTAAATTGGAAGAAGATGGAGAAAAGGCAACGTTAAAGTAATTGTAAGAGCAAAAGAATGATAGTATAATTGGAGTATCAATCTGCAAGGGAGCATATAGGTTTTATGAATAAAAGTAAGTATAGCTTTGTTATCAGTATGATTGCAATTATCATGTTTCTCACCGGATGTATTTCTGAGGAAGAGCGCGCCCAGGCGGAGGCGTGGCGGGCGCAGGCAGAAAAAAATGCAGTGTCTTACATAGAGGAAAAATACGGTTTTAAAGCGACGGTGCTGGATAGTGAAACTCAAAAGACAGAATCCTTGTTCTCTGCGCAATTTACGTCCAAGACACTTGTCACGATGGAATATAATGGAAAGCAATTCCGTGTGCTGGCATTCGGGGAAGACGGCTACATGGATGAAACCACGGACAATTACCAGAAGGCAGAACTTTTGGCTGCGGTAGAAGAGGAAGTAACGACACTTTTCGGTGTGGCACCGGACGTTTTTGAGGTTGCCGGCGGTGATAACGAGTATGCTACAACCGTCAATAGTGATGAGTTTTATGACATGTATTACCACACCTATTACGATGGAACTAATCTGGAGGAAGTTCTGGCAGAGGAGATTTTTTATTGTTTGGCAGAGTATGTCGGAGATATTGATTTGGACAATCTCTATGAACAAAACAAGACACCGTTGTTTGAACACAAATATGTACATGCAGGGTTTTTGACGTATGACAGTCAGGAAAATATGGAAATTTCGGATATCGACATAGACGTCGGTTTTGATAGCGAGGTATACAAGTATGCGTTGTATGTGAAAGATGCACTGGCAGTCGAAGAAGGGGAAGCGACACCGATTGAGTTGTCGATTGGAGAATGCGGCGATTTTTGTTACATGAATGTCGATACAGATATTTCACAGTATAGTATCACGGAGAGCTCGGAAAAATATGCTTCCGATGAGTGGAATGGGCATGGATTCCGAAATGCTGCTTTTGCTACGGGCACAGCCTACTACTTAGAGGGCAATCGGGGGTATAAGCTGTATATTTATATTCCGACGGAGATATATGAACAGATTCCGTCCGGAGAGTTTGATGAAAATGTGGTTGTGGCATCGAGATTTCTTTCTGAA
>JAFTVQ010000180.1 GCA_017461865.1 Lachnospiraceae bacterium
GATTTTCTTCCCGCGTCTGTTGCAGACGCGGGTTTTTTCGTATAAAATACCTAATATATACAGACAATGATAAGCAGAAAGAAGGTAATCCTATGAATATTTTAGTTATTAACTGCGGAAGTTCTTCCCTCAAGTATCAGCTGATTGACAGCGAGAGCGAGGCAGTGCTTGCGAAAGGACTCTGTGAACGAATCGGAATCGCCGGAAGTGCCATTACACATCAGGCCGGTGAAGGTGATAAAATTAAAACAGAGATTGATATGACAGATCATACGCAGGCAGTTGCAGCAGTAATCGATAAGTTGACAGATCCGGAAGTGGGAGTTGTTGATTCTCTCGATGAGATCGGTGCAGTAGGTCACAGAATCGTGCATGGCGGTGAAAATTTTGCAAGCAGCGTGATCATTACGGATGAAGTTGTGGAAGCGATTGAAAAATGTAATGACCTGGCACCGCTTCACAATCCGGCCAACTTAATCGGTATCAATTCCTGCAAAGAAATTATGCCAAATGTTCCGATGGTGGCTGTGTTTGATACAGCATTCCATCAGACGATGCCGAAGAAGGCTTATCTCTACGGACTTCCTTATGAATATTATGAAAAGTATAAAGTGAGACGCTACGGATTTCACGGTACAAGCCATGATTTTGTGAGCAATCGGGTGGCAGAACTCATGGGTAAAAAACGGGAAGACATGAAGATTATTGTATGTCATCTCGGCAACGGAGCTTCGGTATCAGCGGTTATGAACGGGCAGTGTGTGGATACTTCCATGGGACTTACTCCGCTGGAAGGTCTGATTATGGGAACCCGTTCCGGAGATATTGATCCTGCAATCGTAAGTTTTCTCGCAGAAAAAGAAGGAAAAACTGTGCAGGAAATCATTGATATCTGCAATAAAAAGTCAGGTGTGCTCGGATTGTCGGACGGTCTTTCCAGCGACTTCCGCGATCTCGGTAATGCGGCGGATTCCGGTAATGAAAAAGCGGCGACAGCTTTGGAGACATGGGGTTACCGTGTGGCTAAATATATCGGTGCCTATGTGGCAGCTATGAACGGTGTAGATGCAATCGTGTTTACAGCCGGTGTCGGAGAAAATAATATCGCAGCGCGTTCTGCTGCATGCCAATACCTTGGTTACCTTGGAGTAACTATTGATGCGCAGGCAAATAGCGAGCGCGGCGAGGAAATTCGTATTTCCACAGAGGACAGTAAAACACAGGTGTGGGTAGTTCCGACGAACGAAGAACTTGCCATCGCAAGAGAAACTGTTCGATTGGTGAAATAAATATGCATCGGGGCAGATACGTATTGTGTAATCTGCCCTTTTCGATGTTTTTATACAAAGGAGGAATTTTATATGAGTGGCGAAAATAGAAATAAGGGAAACAGCGGTCTTGGTCGAGTTTTTTTTGGTATTATAGTTTCTTTGATATGTTTTGGTGTTTTTGCATATCTTTTTTCTATGTCCAGAGGAATGGATCCGGTAGATAAAACCATCGTACAGCTTTCGCAGATTGCGGTTCTCGTAGGAATATTCTTTTTAGTACTTACTTTCGGACATGCGTTACCGGCTTATATTGCAGGTAAGAAAAGTAAAGGTGGAACACAGGCGACAGATTCAAGAGATATTTTTGTTGAAGCAAATATGCGTTTGGCACTTGAAAAATTCATACCTGACGGAGAGACAATGCTTGCGGGAATCCATGCAGCAGTGAAGGAATCTTCGGTAACTTGTGCGTTTAAAGACTGTGTCCTTACTGAGGATAAATTGTTACCGGAGTCTAATGGTGAAATAGTGTCGGTCAGTAAAACCAAATATTCCATGTATGATTTGTATATCTCTGTGACACAAAACTATTTTGTTGTGGCGGATTGTCTGGAAAATCGATATTTGTATGAGTTTGACAAGAAACCGGTAAAATCATTGGATGAAATAAAACCGGTGACGGAGGAGATCCTTCTGCGGGATGTCGGAAAGTGTTTCCGTCTAGAGGATATCCAGAGTTGCGATGTTAAAAAAGGCATGGCAGGTTCTTTGAATTGTGTTCTGAAAATGAAAAACGGAAGTTACTTTAAGCTTATTTTACCGAAAACCGGAGGAATTGGTGGCGGAATGCCGAATCATGAAAAATATCGTGATGATATTGTTGCCTGTCTGACTGCAGGATTACGCTAAAGAAAGAAGGAATTTCATGAAAAACAGGATTGTCAACTATTTGGGCTACATAGATAAACTGCTTGCCGAGGATGGGAAGAATAACGAAGCGGATTATGAAAAACTGATGAAGGAGCATTTAATTCAGATTGACTTTTTCATGCACGAAAGACTTGTGCATCTTCTTGTGACATTAGCATTTGCTATTTTCGGATTCATGAGTTTCTTTGCGCTTGTTTTTGATTTTCAGCCGGGGCTTTTGGCTTTGTTTGTTGCCATATTGATTTTACTCATCCCGTATATTATGCACTATTACCTTTTGGAAAACGGAGTGCAGAAAATGTACCGCCAGTATGACGAGATGTTAAAGAGGGCATCGGTACAGAAGAAAGATTAATAAGATGGGATGCTTGCATGAGTGTTTTTAAAAGTTGTGTGACAGATAAAAAAGAACAATTTTTGATTTTTGGCGGGAGTCGGGGAGATATACTTTGTCGAATTGTGCGTTCAAAGAGAAAAAGCTACGGTATCGTGGTGGACGAAAACGGCGATGTTACAATCCGTATTCCGCTTCGGGGGAGTGCGTTGACAGCAAAAAAGCTGGCAGAGGAAAAGAAAGAATGGATCTGCGATAAAGTTTCCCTGCAAAAGGAACGTATGCAGAAAAAGATTGCTACAGAGCAGGAAATTGAACAGAAATACACGCCCGAGCAGCGGGAAGGTCTGGAAAAAAGATATCGACAGGCTGCGAAAGAATATTTCCCGAAACGGGCGGATTTTTATGCGCAGCAGCTTGGTGTCGGTTACAAAAAAATCCGTATTGCGGAGCAAAAAACGCGTTGGGGAAGTTGCAGTTCCAAAGGGACGCTGTCCTTTAAC
>JAFTVQ010000024.1 GCA_017461865.1 Lachnospiraceae bacterium
AATGGAGGAAAATAAAATGGCAAAATTAACAACAGCAGAACTTATTGATGCTATCAAAGAGTTAACAGTTTTAGAATTAAACGATTTAGTAAAAGCTTGTGAAGAAGAATTCGGCGTATCTGCAGCAGCAGGCGTTGTAGTTGCAGCAGCTGGCGGTGCAGCCGGAGGAGCTGAAGAAGAAAAGACAGAGTTCGACGTAGAGTTAACAGAAGTTGGCCCGAACAAAGTTAAAGTTATCAAAGTAGTTCGTGAAGCTACAGGTCTTGGCTTAAAAGAAGCAAAAGACGTAGTTGACGGAGCTCCGAAGGTTATTAAAGAAGGCGCTTCTAAAGAAGAAGCTGATGATATCAAAGCTAAACTTGAAGCTGAAGGCGCTAAAGTTACTCTTAAATAATTTTTTGAGACAGAATTATGCGAAAACCCAAGTAATCTGTAGATTGCTTGGGTTTTTTTATACCAATGGGAGATGTGTAAGAAACAATGAAAGAGAAGATAGAGAAGATTACATGGAAACATGCATATATTGTGTTGGCGGTCGGATACAGCTTTTTGATGTTTCCGTTGCTCTGGATCAGCAAATACAATCATATGTGCGCAGATGATTTTGGTTACGGACTGCATCCGCACAGGGCATGGATGGAGACCGGCAACCTGATAGAGGTCATAAAAGAAGCAGTCGAAGTGGCAGTGAACTACTATGATTGGTGGCAGGGCACGTATTCGTCCATTGTTCTGATGGCAGTTCAGCCGGGAATTTTCGGAGAGAAATATTATTTTCTCGGAGCGCTGTTTTTGTATGCAGTGTTTCATCTGGCACTGATCTATCTTGCGAAGACGATATTTTGCAGGCTGCTCGGGGGTGAAAAATATGCCGGCGGAATTTTGACCATATTGTTGCTTGTCCTGACAATTCAGTTTATGGATTCGCCGGTACAGTCATTTTACTTTTATAATGCCGGCGTGCACTATATTTTTATGGTTTCTGTCATGTGGATTATGACGGCAATGCAAATCAGGACTTTTTTGGAGAAGCAAAAAGGCCGGCTTTGGTTTTATTGCATTGCACAGATTTTGTTGGGGATTATTCTCGGGGGAGGAAATTATATTACGGCGTTTTCTTTCCTGTTGACGGGAATTTCTTTGTTTGCATTGGCGATTGCTGCAAAAAACAAAAAATGGCTTTGGTGTCTTCCGGGATTTTTGGCAGAAGCTGTCGGATTTGTTGTCAGCGCAGCTGCCCCGGGAAATACGGTTCGTGTGGAGGTGTCGGACGGAGTGTCTCCGATCCGGGCAATCCTGTTGTCGTTTGAGTATGCATTGGAATATCTCAATGACAATGTGAATATGGTCGTTGTTTTGATTCTGGCACTCATGGTTCCTCTTATGTGGACGTTGACAGAAAAAACAACATTTAATTTCCGACTTCCGGTGATTGTGATAGGTTACCTGTACTGCCTGTATGCTGCTATGTTTACTCCGACCTGTTATGCGCTGGGATATCCGGGGGCGGGCAGATGCAGAAATGTGTATGTCATCTTCTTGTATCTGTACCTTGTGCTTGCGGAGCTGTATCTTGTCGGTTGGATGCGGAGAAAAATTACGCTGAACGCAAAGGATTGGGCGGTTCAGGCGAGAATCGGAATCGGCACGGCCGGGATGGCTGTGATTCTTTTGGTAGTAACGGATGAACCGAATGATTACATGTCCCTGTCGGCAGTTCAATCCATCTATCACAAAGAAGCCCAGCTTTATCACGTGATTCAGTTAGAGAGGGAACAACAGCTGAACGGCGAAGGGGAGTATGCGGTAATCCGCAGTTGCCCGATTCAACCGAAACTTTTGTTTTTTGCAGATATTTCGACAGACCCGGAGGACTGGAAAAATGTTGCGACTGCCAAATGGTATAACAAAAAGGCGGTTGCTGTCGAAAAAACACAGTAGAAAAAATGTGGAAGAATTGCCCAAATATCCGGTTGACTTCAAAAAATATTTGTAGTACAATGGATGATGCACTATTGTGGTGTGGTATGCTATTTTTATGCCCTTTTGCATAAAAACGGTAAAAAATAAGAACGAGGTGAATGTCAATGGAAAAGAACAGAATACGTCCGATTGCCTCCGGCAAGCATATGCGTATGAGTTACTCACGGCAAAAAGAAGTATTGGATATGCCGAACCTGATTGAGGTTCAGAAGGATTCCTACCAGTGGTTTCTGAAAGAAGGTCTTAAAGAAGTTTTTGCAGATATTTCTCCGATTGCCGATTACAGTGGACACTTAAGTCTTGAGTTCGTGGATTTTGAACTCTGCGAAGACGAAGTTAAGTATTCTATTGAGAAGTGCAAAGAAAGAGATGCAACTTATGCAGCACCTTTAAAGGTAAAAGTCCGCCTTTATAACAAAGAAAAGGAAGAGATTACCGAGCACACAATCTTTATGGGTGACCTGCCGCTTATGACGGAGACAGGTACATTTGTGATTAACGGTGCAGAGCGTGTTATCGTAAGCCAGTTGGTTCGTTCTCCTGGTATTTACTATGCAATCGGCCATGACAAGATCGGTAAGGAGTTGTATTCCTGTACAGTAATCCCGAACCGTGGTGCATGGTTAGAGTATGAAACAGATTCCAATGACGTTTTCAGTGTTCGTGTCGATAGAACAAGAAAGGTTCCGATCACGGTTTTACTTCGTGCGCTCGGAATCGGTACCAATACAGAAATTTTAGAGCTGTTCGGCGAGGAGCCTAAGATTCTTGCCAGCTTTGCAAAAGACCCTTCGATAACAGAGAAGAATCCGGAAGGAAGTTATGAAGAGGGTCTGTTAGAGTTATACAGAAAAATCCGTCCGGGTGAGCCTCTCAGCGTGGAAAGTGCGGAGAGTCTGATTACGGCTATGTTCTTTGACCCTAGAAGATATGACCTTGCCAAAGTAGGACGTTATAAATTCAACAAAAAGCTTGCGTTCAGAAACAGAATCAGACATGCAAAGCTTTCTCAGGATGTTATGAATCCGTTTACAGGCGAGATTATTGCTTCCGCAGGTGATGTGGTTACTGCTGAATTGGCTGATGAAATTCAGAATGCAGCGGTTCCTTTTGTGTGGATTGAAGGAGAAGAAAGAGAAGTAAAAGTGCTCTCTAACATGATGGTAGAGCTGACAAGCTTTGTGGATTGCAACCCGAAAGAATTGGGAATTACAGAGCTTGTATATTTCCCTGTTCTTCAGCAGATTTTACAGGATTATTCCGAGAAACCGGAGGAACTGGCAGACGCTATTGCGCAGAATGCAGCTGAGCTTGTTCCGAAGCATATTACAAAGGAAGATATTATTGCTTCTATCAACTACAATATGCACCTTGAGTATGGTCTCGGAAATGATGATGATATTGACCACCTTGGTAACAGACGTATCCGTGCGGTCGGAGAACTTCTCCAGAACCAGTACAGAGTAGGTCTGACAAGACTTGAGAGAGTTGTCCGTGAGAGAATGACAACTCATGATACGGAAGAAGTAACACCGCAGGCTCTGATTAACATTAAACCTGTACAGGCAGCAGTGAAAGAATTCTTCGGTTCTTCACAGCTTTCGCAGTTTATGGATCAGAACAACCCGCTTGGCGAATTGACTCATAAAAGACGTTTATCCGCACTCGGTCCTGGCGGTCTTTCCAGAGATCGTGCCGGATTTGAGGTTCGAGACGTTCACTACTCCCATTACGGAAGAATGTGTCCGATTGAGACACCGGAAGGTCCGAACATCGGTCTTATTAACTCCCTTGCTTCTTATGCAAGGATCAATGAGTACGGCTTTGTGGAAGCTCCGTACCGTAAAATAGACAAAACAGATCCGGAGAACCCAAGGGTAACGGATGAAGTAGTTTATATGACAGCGGACGAGGAGGATAATTACCACGTGGCGCAGGCCAGTGAGCCGCTCGATGCGGAAGGACACTTCAAGAGAAGTTCTGTTTCCGGTCGTTACAAAGAGGAAACCCAGGAGTATCCGCGTACTATGTTTGATTACATGGATGTATCTCCGAAGATGATTTTCTCGGTAGCTACGGCTCTTATTCCGTTCCTGCAGAACGATGATGCCAACCGTGCGCTCATGGGATCCAACATGCAGCGTCAGGCTGTTCCGCTTCTGTTTACGGAAGCTCCTGTAGTAGGTACCGGTATGGAACCTAAGACAGCAGTAGACTCAGGTGTCTGCGTAGTTGCGAAAAAATCAGGTACAATTACTTATGTATCTTCAGAAATTATTAAAATGACATACGATGATGGTGAAAAAGAAGATTACCATCTGACAAAGTTTGCAAGAAGTAACCAGTCTAACTGTTATAACCAGAAACCTATCGTATTTAAGGGCGATCATGTGGAGGCAGGAGATGTCATTGCAGACGGACCTTCTACAGAAGGCGGAGAACTTGCTCTCGGAAAGAATCCTCTCATCGGATTTATGACATGGGAAGGTTACAACTACGAGGATGCTGTTCTTTTAAGTGAAAGATTAGTACAGGAAGATGTATATACATCAATCCATATTGAAGAATACGAGGCAGAAGCCCGTGATACCAAGCTGGGACCGGAAGAAATCACAAAAGATGTTCCGGGTGTCGGTGAAGATGCGCTGAAAGATTTGGATGAGCGCGGAATTATCCGTATCGGTGCAGAGGTTCGCGCAGGAGATATCCTTGTCGGCAAAGTGACTCCGAAGGGAGAAACAGAACTGACTGCAGAAGAGAGACTTCTCCGTGCAATCTTCGGCGAGAAAGCAAGAGAAGTACGTGATACTTCCCTGAAAGTTCCGCACGGCGAATACGGTATTGTTGTGGATGCCAAAGTATTTACAAGAGAAAACGGAGATGAACTTTCTCCTGGAGTAAATCAGGCGGTTCGTATTTACATTGCTCAGAAGAGAAAGATTTCTGTCGGTGATAAGATGGCCGGCCGTCACGGAAACAAGGGTGTCGTTTCCAGAGTGCTTCCTGTGGAAGATATGCCGTATCTTCCAAACGGACGTCCTTTGGATATCGTGCTGAATCCGCTCGGTGTACCTTCCCGTATGAATATCGGACAGGTGCTTGAAATTCATCTTTCTCTTGCGGCAAAAGCACTCGGATTTAACGTGGCGACACCGGTATTCGACGGAGCAAAGGAAAGTGATATCATGGATACACTGGAACTTGCAGATGACTACGTAAATCTTGAATGGGATGAGTTCGAAAAGAAACACAAAGCAGAATTACTTCCTGAAGTAATGGATTATTTATATGAGAACAGAGCACACAGAGAGCTTTGGAAGGGAGTTCCGATTTCCAGAAACGGTAAAGTAAGACTCCGTGACGGACGTACGGGTGAATTCTTTGATTCTCCGGTAACTATCGGACACATGCATTATCTCAAGCTCCATCATCTGGTAGATGACAAGATTCATGCTCGTTCTACCGGTCCTTACTCTCTGGTAACACAACAGCCACTGGGTGGTAAAGCACAGTTCGGCGGACAGCGTTTCGGAGAGATGGAAGTTTGGGCGCTCGAGGCATATGGTGCATCTTACACATTGCAGGAAATCTTGACCGTGAAATCCGACGATGTCATCGGACGTGTTAAGACATACGAAGCAATCATTAAAGGTGAAAATATTCCTGAGCCTGGAATTCCGGAGTCCTTCAAGGTACTTCTGAAGGAGTTACAGTCGCTTGGTCTTGATGTGAAGGTTCTTGATGAAAATCATGAGGAAATCGATCTGAGAGAAACAGTGGATTATACTGAGCCTACGATGCGCTATGATTTGGAAGGCGGTAAGAATAACTACAATTACAGCGAAGAAGAATCATTAGCAAGCATGGGTTATCAGAAACAGGAATTCGATGATGAAAGTCAGGAACTGATCAGCGTGGAAGATGAATCAGATTTTTCTGAGGATTTTGCACTGGAATCAGCCTCTTTTGAGGATTCATTTGACGAATAAGGAGTCTACAAACGCAAGTTGGAAGGAGTGCCATAAATGTCAGAAGTAAAAAATGAAGCATACGAACCTGTGACATTTGATGCGATCAAGATTGGATTAGCATCGCCTGAGAAAATCAGAGATTGGTCCAGGGGCGAGGTATTAAAACCGGAGACAATCAACTACAGAACTTTGAAACCGGAAAGAGACGGTCTGTTCTGTGAAAAAATCTTCGGACCGAGCAAGGACTGGGAATGTCACTGTGGTAAATACAAAAAAATCAGATATAAAGGCGTTGTCTGCGACCGTTGTAAGGTAGAGGTTACCAAATCAAGTGTTCGTAGAGAGCGTATGGGACATATTGAATTGGCTGCGCCGGTTTCCCATATTTGGTATTTTAAGGGAATTCCGAGCAGAATGGGTCTTTTGTTAGATCTTTCGCCTCGTGTACTTGAGAAAGTTCTGTATTTTGCGTCTTATATTGTGCTTGATGCAGGAAGTACAAATCTCGAGTACAAACAGGTATTGTCCGAAAAAGAATATCAGGATGCGAGAGAGGCATACGGCTATTCTGCGTTCCGTGTAGGTATGGGAGCAGAGGCTATCAAAGAGCTTCTTGCAGCAATTGATTTGGAAAAAGATTCTGCCGAATTGAAAGAGGAACTTGTGGAAGCGAACGGTCAGAAACGTGCGCGTATCATCAAGAGACTGGAAGTGGTGGAAGCTTTCCGCGAGTCCGGCAACAGACCGGAGTGGATGATTCTTGATGTAGTTCCGGTAATTCCTCCGGATCTTCGTCCGATGGTACAGCTTGACGGAGGACGCTTTGCGACATCCGACCTGAATGATTTGTATCGTCGTATTATTAACAGAAATAACCGTTTAAAGAGACTTCTTGAGCTTGGAGCACCGGATATCATTGTACGCAATGAAAAGAGAATGCTCCAGGAAGCGGTGGATGCGTTGATCGATAACGGTCGTAGAGGCCGTCCGGTAACCGGCCCTGGTAACAGAGCTCTCAAGTCACTTTCCGATATGTTAAAAGGTAAGGGCGGACGTTTCCGTCAGAACCTGTTAGGAAAGCGTGTTGACTATTCCGGACGTTCCGTTATCGTAGTAGGACCGGAACTCAAGATTTATCAGTGTGGTCTTCCGAAGGAAATGGCAATTGAGCTGTTCAAACCTTTCGTTATGAAAGAGCTTGTTTCCAGAGGAATTTCACAGAATATCAAAAATGCAAAGAAATTAGTAGAAAAATTGGATACACAGGTTTGGGATGTTTTGGAAGAGGTAATCAGAGAGCATCCGGTTATGCTGAACCGTGCGCCTACTCTCCACAGACTTGGTATTCAGGCTTTCGAACCGATTTTGGTAGAAGGTAAGGCAATCAAACTTCATCCGCTTGTATGTACAGCTTACAACGCTGACTTCGACGGAGACCAGATGGCTGTGCATCTTCCGCTTTCTGTGGAAGCGCAGGCAGAGTGCCGTTTCCTTCTGTTATCACCGAACAACCTTTTGAAACCGTCAGACGGTGGTCCGGTTGCGGTTCCTTCACAGGATATGGTTCTCGGTATCTACTACCTTACACAGGAGAGACCGGGAGCAGACGGTGAAGGTAAGGTGTTCAAAAACGTAAACGAAGCAATTCTTGCTTACGAAAATAAAGTTATTACACTTCATTCGCGCATTAAAGTGCGTATGACCAAACAGATGTCGGACGGAACAGAGCTTCAGGGTGTGGTTGAATCAACACTCGGAAGATTTATCTTCAATGAGATTATTCCTCAGGATCTCGGTTACGTGGATCGTGAGAATCCGGAGATGGCTCTTGGATTGGAAGTGGATTTCCATGTCGGTAAGAAGGGCTTAAAACAGATTCTTGAAAAAGTTATTAACACACACGGTGCAACCAAGACTGCAGAAGTTTTGGATGACATCAAGGCAATGGGTTATAAATATTCAACAAGAGCTGCGATGACAGTATCTATTTCCGACATGACGGTTCCTGCAAAGAAACAGGAAATGCTCGATGAAGCACAGAAGACAGTTGATAAGATTGCAAGAAACTACAACCGTGGTCTTATCACAGAGGAAGAAAGATACAGAGCGGTCGTTGAGACATGGAATGAGACCGATAAGGAACTGACAGATGTTCTTTTGAAAGGTCTTGACCAGTACAACAACATCTACATGATGGCGGATTCCGGAGCCCGTGGTTCCAATCAGCAGATTAAACAGCTGGCAGGTATGCGTGGACTTATGGCGGATACAACGGGTCGTACAATCGAACTTCCTATTAAGTCAAACTTCCGTGAAGGTCTTGACGTTTTGGAATACTTCATGTCAGCCCACGGTGCGCGTAAAGGTCTTTCCGATACGGCTCTTCGTACAGCCGACTCCGGTTACCTGACAAGACGTATGGTTGACGTTTCGCAGGAACTTATCATCCGTGAGATTGATTGTAGCGAAAACCGTGCAGAGATTCCGGGTATGTATGTGAAAGCGTTCATGGACGGAAAAGAAACGATTGAAGGTCTGAAAGACCGTATCACAGGTCGTTTCTCCTGCGAGGAAATCAAAGATAAAGACGGCAATGTGATTGTTAAGAAAAATCATATGATTACACCGAGCCGTGCCAATAAGATTATGAGCATCGGCGTGGATGCAAACGGAAATCCGATTGAAGAAGTGAAGATTCGTACAATTCTCGGATGCCGTTGCCACAACGGAATCTGTTCGAAGTGTTACGGTGCCAACATGGCAACCGGAGAAGCAGTACAGGTCGGAGAAGCAGTTGGTATTATTGCTGCCCAGTCTATCGGTGAGCCTGGTACACAGCTTACCATGAGAACGTTCCATACCGGTGGTGTAGCCGGTGATGATATCACACAGGGTCTTCCTCGTGTCGAAGAACTTTTTGAGGCAAGAAAGCCGAAAGGACTTGCAATCATTGCAGAGTTCGGCGGAACTGCTACCATCAAAGATACGAAGAAGAAACGTGAGATTGTTATTACAAATGAAGAGACAGGTGAGTCAAAAGCTTACCTTATCCCATACGGTTCGCGTATTAAGATTATGGACGGCGTAAAACTGGAAGCAGGAGATGAACTGACAGAAGGTAGCGTAAATCCGCATGACCTTCTTAAGATTAAAGGTATCCGTGCAGTGCAGGATTACATGATCCGCGAGGTACAGCGTGTTTACCGTCTGCAGGGTGTAGATATTGCAGATAAGCATATCGAAGTGATTGTTCGTCAGATGCTGAAGAAGATCCGCATCGAAGAGAACGGAGATTCACAGTTCCTTCCGGGTACACTGGTAGATGTTCTTGACTATGAAGACATGAACGAAGAACTGGTGGCAGCAGGTAAGAAACCGGCAGAGGGAAGTCAGGTAATGCTTGGTATTACGAAAGCTGCTCTTGCAACAAATTCATTCCTTTCCGCAGCATCCTTCCAGGAGACAACAAAAGTTCTTACGGAAGCTGCAATCAAAGGAAAAGTGGATCCGCTGATCGGATTGAAGGAAAACGTTATTCTCGGAAAACTGATTCCTGCCGGAACAGGTATGAAGAGATACAGAAGCGTAAACCTTAACACAGACGAACGTCTGGCAATGAAAGATGTTATCGAGGAAACGGAAGCAGAAACAGATGAGATGGAAATTGTCGAAATTGTAGATGCAACGGAAGTGGTCGAAACATTTGATGAAGTGTCAGAGGACGAAATTGTGACAATCGAATAATAAACATGAGAAGGCATCGCATAGATGCCTTCTTTTTTTGAAAAAATATCTTGACAAGGAAGAGGAGAAAACCTATACTAAGTTAGTGTGCACGCAAATGCATATTTCTTTTTGTGCGCCACAAAAATAAAACAAATTATAAGGAAATGAGGTGAAACAGAATGCCAACATTTAACCAGTTAGTTAGAAAAGGTCGTCAGACAACTGTAAAGAAATCAACAGCACCTGCTCTTCAGAAAGGATATAACTCCCTTCACAAGAAAGCAACTGACATTTCTTCTCCACAGAAACGTGGTGTATGTACAGCTGTTAAGACAGCTACTCCTAAAAAACCTAACTCAGCTCTTAGAAAAATCGCCAGAGTTCGTCTTTCTAACGGAATCGAAGTTACTTCTTACATTCCGGGTGAAGGT
>JAFTVQ010000044.1 GCA_017461865.1 Lachnospiraceae bacterium
CCAAGGTTATGGAATGCCACACTTTTCATCGGTTTCCTCGCTTTTTTTTGTAAGGTTTTCGTATTGACTTTTCAAACTCCTGCATTTAGTATAATAGGCGAAGGTATTAAAGAAGAAGGAGGAATTAGAAAATGAAAACAGTACAGATTTCTTTAAATTCAATCGACAAGGTAAAATCATTCGTAAATGATATTACAAAATTTGATTATGATTTCGATTTAGTATCAGGAAGATACGTAATCGATGCTAAGTCTATCATGGGTATTTTCAGTTTAGACCTTTCTAAACCGATCGACTTAAACATCCATGCAGAAGACGGCGCTGAAGATGTTATGGAAATTCTTAAGAATTACACTGTATAATCTTCACTTCACACCGAACTTTTAAGAACAGGGCAAACGCCCTGTTCTTTTTATTTGCATGATGCACAAAACATCGCACGACTATTCTATCTCAATGATTTCTCTCGTTTCAAGCGCTGTCTTTACCAGCTCATCAATCACATCTTCCAGATTCTTTTCATGACCGCGGATTACTTTTGCATTCGGCTTCGTCACCGGATGCTTTGCCACAAATATCGTGCAGCAATCCTCAAAAGGCTGGATGGATGTCTCATAGGTATTAATCTTTTCGGAAATATCTACGATATCCTGCTTATCAAACGCAATGAGCGGCCGGTAAACCGGGAGCTCGCACACTTCATTGGTAGAGATCAGACTCTGCATGGTCTGTGAAGCTACCTGCCCGATACTCTCTCCGGTCACAAGACCGAGACACTCCGTCTCCTTGGCAATCGTTTCCGCAATACGCATCATATAGCGGCGCATAATAATCGTCAACTCATCGTGCGGACACTTCTCGTAAATTGCCAGCTGGATATCGGTAAAGTTGATGACATGGAGCTTCATAGGTCCGGAATAAACCGATACATATTTGGCCAGATCCACCACTTTCTGTTTTGCTCTTTCCGAGGTGTATGGCGGTGCATGGAAATATACTGCCTCCAGTTTAACACCGCGCTTGCTGATCATGTAACCGGCCACCGGCGAATCAATTCCGCCCGAAAGAAGCAACATGGCTTTTCCGCCTGTTCCTACCGGCATTCCGCCCTGACCCGGAATCGTCTCCGAATAAATATAAATCTTTTCGCGGATTTCCACACTGAGTTCAAAATCCGGATTGTGTACATCTACTTTCATGCCCGGAAAATGTTCCAGAATCACCCCGCCCAGTTCGCAGTTGATCGTCATGGAATCCATCGGATAATTTTTGCGCGCACGTCTTGCACACACTTTAAATGTCTTATCCCCTTCCGGGTATACTTTTTTCACATAATCCACAATCGTTTCGGAAAGCTTTTCAAATCCTTCATCTTCCACATAGACCACCGGACAGATACCCGAAATACCGAATACCTTCTTCAGCGCATCCACCGTCTCGTCAAAATCAAAATCAGAAACCGCATCCACATAAATTCTGCCCTGTGTTTTCCGGAGCGCAAACTCTCCTTCTACCTTGGCAAGCGCAAAACGGATTTGCTCCACCAACGCATCTTCAAACATATAACGGTTTCTTCCTTTTACACCAATCTCTGCGTATTTAATCAAAAATGCCGTAAACATATTTTCTCTCCTGTTTTCTAAATTGCTTCTGAATCTTCTCCCGCTCCGGGATTCCGGCTAATGTCTCGTATATCTGCGAAGCATCGGCAAAAGCTCATTCAGACACTTCAAAGTATAATCCAGTTCCTCTTTGGTTGTAAAGATACTGAAACTGAATCTTATGGTAGAATCCAGCATATCCTGTTCCACACCCATACTCTTCAGTGTCGCACTCACCGTATGCTTGTTGGTCGCGCATGCACTTCCCGCCGACACGCAAATCCCCCGGTCTTCCAGTGCATGAAGAAGCACCTCGCTTCTCACACCGCCGAAAGATACACTGACTATATGGGGAGCCCCCTCTTCATAGAGAGGTCCGTTGACATTCACCCGGCTGATTTCCATCATACGGTCTGTGAAATAACGCTTCAATTCATAAAGTCTATCCACATCCGCTACAAGATCTTTGTAAATCAACTCGCAGGCCTTGGCAAGTCCGGCTGTCCCCGGTACATTTTCCGTTCCGGAGCGCATTCCTTTCTGCTGCCCGCCACCGAACATAATCGGTTTTATTTTTACTTTCTCATCAATATACAAAAAGCCTGTTCCTTTCGGCCCGTGAATCTTATGTCCGCTCACCGAAAGCATATCGATCTTCCACTTTTTCGGAAAGATTTTATATTTGCCGAAACTCTGCACTGCATCCACATGAAAAAGTGTCTTTGGATTATTCCGCTTAATCATCGCTCCGGCCTGCTCCACCGGCTGAACCGCACCGACCTCGTTATTTACATGCATCATCGATACCAGAATCGTATCCGGGCGCAGGGCTTCCTGAAGCCGTTCCAGCACCACTACACCGTTTTTATCCACCGGAAGATACGTAACTTCATAACCGATAGACTCCAAATATTCCATCGTCTGCAAAACAGCAGGATGTTCCACCTTTGTTGTAATCAGGTGACGCCCCGCCCTGCTGTTGGCACTGGCCGCCCCCATGAGTGCCCAGTTGTCCGACTCGGTTCCTCCCGATGTGAAGAAAATCTCCTTTTCCTGCACCTTTAATATCCGGGCAATCACTTCTTTTGCATCTTTTACATATTTTTCCGCATCGACACCCTTTTGATGCATGCTGGAAGGATTTCCGTAATCTTCGTACATAACACGGCTGACAACATCCACAACTTCCCGCTGTGCTCTCGTCGTCGCCGAGTTGTCTAAATATATCTCCATTCCCGTCTTCCTTTCAGATTTTACCATGTTATATCATATGCTCCGTCGCATCGCCCCGTGAAAAATCTCCGGCACTTACGCCTCTTTTCCTTCCAGTTCATACATAAGAACGGAAAGCACCGTCATCCCCGCTGTCTCCGTGCGGAGTATCCTTTTTCCGAGCGTAACCGGAGTCACTCCGTTATCCTGCGCCAGCGCAATTTCCTCCTCCGCGAAGCCGCCTTCCGGTCCGATAAATACCGCAACCGTCTGTCCCGGCTTAATCGCACGGATCACCTCTCTGGTATAAGACATATCCTCTGCCATCTCATACGGAATAAGCTTCACGTCCATCTCACCGGCTTTCTGCATTGCCGCCTTGAAAGTCATCACATTTGCAATCTGCGGAATGCAAGCCCTCTTGCTCTGCTTTGCCGCTGCTTCCGCAATGGACTGCCAGCGCGCCAGCTTGCTCTTTTCTTTTTTTGCATCCAGCTTCACTACCGCTCTTTTGGTCGCCACCGGTACAACCTCATAAACACCAAGTTCCACCGCTTTCTGAATAATCAGCTCCATCTTGTCTGCCTTCGGAAGTCCCTGAAATAAATATACCTTAGCAGGAAGTTCCACTGCATCCTCTTTTACAAAACGCAGTTCGCACAAAATCTCATCTTCCCCCAGCGACAGAATACCGCACCGGTATTCTTTGCCGTCCACACCGTTGCTGACTGCAATTTCCTCGCCCTCCTTCATACGGAGAACATTCTTTATATGATTGACATCTTTTCCGGTAATTGATACGCGGTTTCCCGCAATCGCTCCCGGTTCCACAAAAAATTGATACATTTTGTCTCCTGTCATCCGGCATTTTATTAGCCTATGCTAATTTTCTCGCTGTCACACTCATCCACTCGCCCTGCTGTGTCACTTCGACAATTTCCATTCCGGCATCTTCCGCCGCCCTCTGAACGAGCCCTTCTTTTCCGTTGATAATGCCCGAGGTAATATAAATCCCGCCCGGCTTTAACTGATTCACAATAACCGGCGTCAAAGGCACCAAAACCTCCGCCAAAATGTTAGCCACAACGATGTCATACTTCTCATAGCCGACACGGTCCTGAACACTCTTGTCGGAAATAATATTTCCGATCATCATTTCAAATTTGTCCGACGAAATACCGTTCATTTCCATATTTTCTGCAACCGCCGGCTCTGCACACGGATCAAGATCCGTTCCTACCGCAGACCGGATTCCGTACATAAGCGATACGATTGCCAGAATTCCGCTTCCGGTTCCAACGTCCAAAAGCTGTGTTTCCGGCGTAATAAACTTTTTCAGCTGGCGGATACAAAGCTGCGTTGTCTCATGCATACCGGTTCCGAACGCCGTACCCGGATCGATATGAAGCACTTTTTTATCTTTATCCTCTTCCTTCACTTCTTCCCACGATGGCGTCACAAGCAAATCATCAATGTAAAACTGGTGGAAATACTGTTTCCAATTGTTCATCCAGTCAATATCTTCCGTCTCGGAAACTTCAACCGTTCCCTCGCCGATATCCATGAACATACGGAGATCCTCGAGTTCACGTTTGATATCTTCCACAAGAGCAGCAATATCCACTTTTTGTCCTGTGCTGACCGCAAAATAAGAGTTATCTACGCCGTCAGAAAGCCCTGCACTTATCTCCTTTGCGCCCGCAACGTTTTCTTCACCCTCTTCCGGTATTTCCACAAAAAAACTGACGTACGCCACGCCGTCATTCTCCGGTGCATCCGGCAGAATATCGACAAACATCTGCTCCTTCTCCCACGCTGTGAGCGGTACTTTATCCTCTATCTGCGCTCCTTCCAGACCGAGGTCATACATCGTGCTGATGATGATATCCTCCGCCTCTGCGAGCGTTTTAATCGTAAGCTTTGTCCATTTCATTTTTTGATTCCTCACAATCCGAGGCTCATTATATCATATTTTCAAAAACGCTACAACTTCAAGGAAAAGTTCCCCTGATTTAACACAAAATATGCTTTGCAGAAAACATATTCCCGCAAAGCATATTTCTAATATCTCTATTTCTTATCTAAACTTCTTTTATGAAACTAGTTCATCCCAAGAGCCACTATCCCTATTGTGGAAACAATTACGAAAAAAATGCCGAGAACCAGAGAATTAACACCGGTAGCGGCAGCAGAATCCTCCTCGTGGAACTGCTCCGGATTGGCCGGATTAATGAAAAGCTGCTTTTCATCTCCTTCTTCCGCCGTTTTCACCATCAAATATACACCGTTTCCTTTTCTGTAAATTTGGCCTCCATAAGTATATTCAAAGATCGGGCAGTATAAACTCTGGTAGCCGGTGCCATTTCCCCTGTTTTTGTACTGTACACTTACCTTGACACAGGTGCCCGTCACCGGAACCGTACATTTACTCTTATTGACATAAACAAACACATAATTACCTATCAGCATTAGTCCTGTCACAAAAAATATACCTACGCCCACATACGGAATCGCGGAAATAACAGCCTCCTTTGTACTTTCATCTCCAAACTGATGACAAGCTGCCATAATAAACGTTGAAAGCCCCACCAGAAGAAACAGGAAAAATATAGGCTGTGCATTTCCAGCCTTGATTTTTTTTATCTGATCGCCGGCCGCTATAACGCCGAATACCGTAAAGTACTGTCCGAAAACCATAACTGCCGCCGCAGGCTGTCCTGCCCTGGCTGTCAACAGCAATGCTGCCAAAGACCCCACAAACCATACCAAAAACACAATGGATATAATCCAATCTTTTAAAGTGTACTCCCTTTGTTGCATAACAAAGACCTCCCTTGACCTATTTCCGATATTTTACCACTTTTTTGCTTTTAAAAAAAGAGTCATTCCTTATCGGAACAACCCTTTTTTCTTCTTAGATCCTTTGCCGCCGGAATCTTTTGAATCCTTCGGATCTTTTTCCTTGTCTTTTTTGTTTTCTGTATATTTTTTCACTGCCTCGAGAGAATTGTCTGTTGCCGCATCAAATTGGCGAAGAAGCTCTTTTGCCTCAGAGGACAGTTTTTCCGGTGTCTGGACAACCAGCGTCACATAGTGATCACCCCGGTAAGATTTATCCCGAAGCGAAGGAACACCTTTTCCTTTCAGACGCACCTTTGTATCCGTCTGTGCACCGGCTTTTACGTCATAAACCACTCTGCCGTCCACTGTATCCACCAAAATCTCGCCGCCCAGCGCTGCAACCGCAAACGAAACCGGAACGGTAGAATAAATATTGTAATCCTGCCTCTGGAAAATCGGGTGGCGCTGTACCATAACCTCCACAAGAAGATCTCCTCTCGGTCCGCCGTTCACTCCCGGTTCGCCTTTGTCACGTATGCGGATACTCTGTCCGTGATCAATACCGGCAGGAATTGTTACCTGAATCTTCTTACGGTTGGATACATACCCGGAACCATGACAATCCGTACATTTTTCTTTAATTACCTGACCGCTTCCGCCGCAGTCCGGACACGTCTGTACATTGCGGACAGTTCCGAAGAACGATTGCTGGGTAAATACTACCTGTCCTTTACCGCCGCACTTTCCGCATGTAGTCTTGCTTGTTCCCGGTTTTGCACCGCTTCCTTTACACGTCGGACA
The DNA here is from genome assembly GCA_017461865.1 of Lachnospiraceae bacterium. Lineage (GTDB taxonomy): Bacteria > Bacillota > Clostridia > Lachnospirales > Lachnospiraceae > SVFI01. The sequence continues at coordinate 6,456 of JAFTVQ010000044.1, forward strand.
ACTGTCTTTCAGCGTCAGATCCAACTCTTTTTCCACACCGAAAACCGCTTCCTCAAAAGTAATCCGGACACTGGTACGGACATTGGAGCCTTTCATCGGACCGTTGCTTTGGCGACGGCTTCTTCCGCCGCCGAACATATCCCCGAAAAGATCTCCGAAAATATCCGTAAAATCTGCTCCGCTGAAATCAAAGCCGCCAAAGCCGCCGCCACCGCCGCCTTGCTCAAACGCAGCATGACCAAACTGGTCATACTGGCGTTTCTTTTCCGGATCACTCAAAATCGCATAAGCCTCAGAAGCTTCTTTGAACTTCTTTTCCGCTTCCTGGTCTCCCGGATTCATGTCCGGATGGTATTTCTTGGCAAGTGCTCTGTATGCTTTTTTTATCGCCGCATCATCGGCATTTTTATCTACACCTAAGACTTCATAATAGTCCCGTTTCTGTTCTGCCATAACGATTATTAAACCTCTCTGTAATCTCCGTCTACGACATCACCTTCCGGTGCACTCTCCGTAGCTGCTCCCATGTCAGGTCCCATGCCTGCGCCCATATCCGGACCGGCCTGTGCTCCTGCTGCCTGAGCCTGCTCATACATCTTTGTAAAAAGTGCCTGAGCGGAATTTGTGAGTTTTTCTTTCTTTGCTTTCAGTTCTGTCACCTGATCTGCTGACATTTCCTGATCTTTTGTAGAATCAAGGAATGCCTTCAAATCTGCAAGGTCTGCTTCCACCGGAGCTTTCTCGCTGTCAGATAATTTATCTCCGACTTCGCCGAGCGCTTTCTCTGTCTGGAATACGAATGCATCCGCATCGTTTCTTGCATCTACCGCTTCTCTGCGTGCCTTATCCTGTGCCTCGAACTCAGCAGCCTCTTTTACAGCCTTATCGATCTCATCATCAGACATGTTGGATCCTGCCGTAATTGTAATGTGCTGTTCTTTTCCTGTTCCCAGATCTTTTGCAGATACGTTTACGATACCGTTTGCATCGATGTCGAATGTAACTTCGATCTGCGGAATTCCTCGCGGAGCCGGAGCAATACCGTCAAGACGGAACTGTCCCAAAGATTTGTTGTCTCTTGCAAACTGTCTTTCACCCTGCACTACGTTGATATCAACGGCACTCTGGTTGTCAGCTGCTGTAGAGAAAATCTGACTCTTCTTTGTAGGAATTGTTGTATTTCTTTCAATCAATCTTGTAGCCACGCCACCCATTGTCTCGATAGAGAGAGAAAGCGGAGTAACATCAAGAAGAAGAATATCGCCTGCACCTGCATCACCGGCAAGTTTTCCGCCCTGAACGGAAGCACCGAGTGCTACACATTCGTCCGGATTCAATGTCTTGTTCGGTTCCTGTCCTGTAAGCTGTTTTACTTTGTCCTGAACTGCCGGGATACGTGTAGAACCACCTACAAGTAATACTTTTCCGATTTCGGAAGCAGTAAGACCTGCATCCTTTAATGCGTTCTGAACCGGAATTGCAGTTCTTTCTACAAGGTCATGTGTGAGCTCATCAAATTTTGCTCTTGTAAGGTTCATATCAAAGTGAAGCGGGCCGCTTGCATTCATGCTGATGAACGGAAGATTGATGTTTGTTGTAGTTGCGGAAGACAACTCTTTTTTCGCCTTCTCTGCAGCTTCTTTTAATCTCTGAAGCGCCATCTTGTCGCCTGAAAGATCCACGCCGTTGGCAGCCTTAAACTCAGCAATCATCCAGTCGATTACTTTCTGGTCAAAGTCATCACCACCGAGTCTTGTATCACCGTTTGTAGATAATACCTCGATAACGCCGTCACCGATCTCAATAATAGAAACGTCAAAGGTACCGCCGCCCAAGTCGTATACCATGATCTTCTGCTCTTTTTCGTTGTCAAGACCGTATGCAAGCGCTGCTGCTGTCGGCTCGTTGATAATACGTTTTACTTCAAGACCCGCAATCTTACCTGCATCCTTTGTTGCCTGGCGCTGTGCGTCATTGAAATAAGCCGGAACCGTGATAACTGCCTCTGTTACTTTCTCACCGAGGTAGCTCTCTGCATCTGCTTTTAATTTCTGAAGAATCATAGCAGAAATCTGCTGCGGAGAATATTTCTTTCCGTCGATGTTACGTCCGTTGTCTGTACCCATATCTCTCTTGATGGATGCGATAGTGTTATCTGCATTTGTAACAGCCTGACGTTTTGCCGGTTCACCGACAAGTCTTTCTCCGTTCTTTGTAAATGCCACTACAGACGGTGTTGTTCTTGCGCCTTCTGTATTTGCGATAACTGTAGGTTTTCCACCTTCCATTACCGCTACACAACTGTTCGTTGTACCTAAGTCAATACCAATAATTTTGCTCATTTCCTTTTCCTCCTAATTATATGAATGTTATTAGTTCTCATTTTATTACTGCACTACCGCTACCATACTGTGTCTGAGTACGGTATCTTTGTAGGTGTAGCCTTTCATAAGTTCCTGCGCGACAACTCCTGATTCGTATTCCTCACTCTCCACCTGCATCACCGCATTGTGAAAATTCGGATCAAACTCCTGTCCGACCGCTTCAATCGGTTTCACGCCGATGGACTCAAGCTCTGTCATAAGCTGCTTGTAAATCATCTGCATTCCGTCTGCAAATGCTTTCTCCCCGTCCGCCGGAACTGTCATAAGACCTCTTTCAAAATTGTCAACAACCGGAAGTATTTTTTCGAGTACATTTTTTGCACCCATATCAAACATCTGTGCTTTTTCTTTTTCGCTTCGGTTGCGGAAATTTTCAAATTCTGCAAGCTGACGTTTTACTTTATCTTCCAGCTCCTCAATCTTTTCTTTGGATTTGTCTTTCTCTTTTTTCTTTTTGTCTTTTCCGAAGAGTTTGGAAGACTTAGTCTCCTCTGCCGATTCCTGCTCCGCCGTTTCCGGCTCTGCTTCTTCCGTATCTCCTACCGCCTCTGCAGTTTCTTCTACCGCTTCCGCTTCTTCTTTTTCATTTTCTTTCGCCGCTGCTTCCTGCGCTTCCTTAATTGCTTTCTTCACAGCATCTTCTTTTTTATCTGCCATTTCCTCATTCCTTTCGGCTATTCATTTTTATCGTACAAATTATCCAATTGGTGCATCAGCCCCTTCAGGGAATCCACTACTTTTTCATAGTCCATACGTTTCGGACCGATAATACCAATCGTTCCCCGCATTCCTTCTCCCAATTCATAAGTTGCCGTCACTACGCTGCAATCTTTAATCGTTGAAACCGGAGATTCCTCACCGATGTAAACTTGTATCCCTCTGCTTTCCGAGTTTGTCAAAGTCTCTTTTACGAGGGAGCTGAGCATCTGTTTTTCTTCAAACGCATCAATGATCTCACTGGCCTTCTGATTATCCGCAAGCTCCGGATAACGGAATATATTTTTCGCTCCGGATGTGTAAATCTCAAGATCCTCATCATTTCCCTTGATTGCATCCGCCACCGCATCAATCACATCACTGATGATGTCCTCATGCACACCCGCCTGCTGTTTCAGCCGCGCAATCATGGCCAAATTGATTTCCGAAATGGAAAGCCCGCCGAGAGAACTGTTGAGCATAATGTTCAATTTCAGAATCGTCTCATCATCAAGATAATCATTCACATGAATGATATTATTCTTAATAATATTACCTTCCACCATGATAACTGCAATGAGCTGGTGTTTATCCACTCTGGAAAGCTGGATGAACTTTACTTTATTTCCCTGCACCGCCGGCGCCGAAATCATTGCCGCATAATTGGTGTCGTTTGCCAAAACTTTGGCAACCCGTTTCAACATCGCATCCATCTTTTCTTCTTTTTCAAGAAGAAGTTCTTTCATCTCGTTGACTTCCTGCTCCTTCTCCGCCATCATCGTATCGACATAAAGCCGGTAACCTTTATCGGAAGGAATACGCCCTGCCGACGTATGCGGCTGGAGAATGTATCCGAGTTCTTCCAAGTCTGCCATCTCATTCCGGATGGTAGCCGAACTCAGATTGAGATCTGTGTACTTGGAAATGGTACGGCTTCCGACCGGTTCGCCTGTCTCAAGGTAATTGCGAACAATCGCTTGAAGAATTTTCATTTTTCTTGCATCAATTTCCACCGTATCACTCCTTTTCTTTCTTTGTTAGCACTCATTTAATTCGAGTGCTAACATTTTCTATTCATAGTTATATCACTCGCTCTTTTTATTGTCAACACAATCCCTGTAAAAGAATTCTAAAAAATATATAAAATAAGAAAGTCCTGTCCATTATTTCGGGCACACTTGCGCTACACTAAAAACGCAACGGTACTAAGCTCGACTACGTCTCGCCAAGGACCGGCGTTTTTACAGTGCCCTCCATAATCGACAGGACTTTCTACTATATTACATACAATATTCTATTTAGTTACCCGTTCCGGAATACCGGCTTGCACCGAGCATCCACACTCGGTAACTGATCCAAAAGAAGAAGATCCCAAACACCGGAGATAAACACGTCAGAACCGGAAGTCCCGGGCGCAAAAAGATATAGCTCGGATAATACGCCACAAACGCAATCGGAATCACAAAAGTAAACAACCCACGGAATATGCCCTGAAAAATCGTCACCGGATATCTTGCATACTCAGTAAACTTAAACATTGTTACCATGACGAAACCGGAATTGACAAGCCAGAAACAGGTCGCCGCCGCCAGATTCATGATTGCAATCATAAACAGCGATCCCGTCAAAAGTGCTGCCACCAAAAGAAACGCCTTCCAGACGGTCATCTGCAGTCCCAGATGATACCATGCATATCCGAGCGTCAGACTTCCCATCAAAAGCTGTCCGAGACCTTTTACATCAAACACTTCCGATATAAAATAGAAGAAAATATTAATCGGCCGGAAGCAATATTTGATAAAACTTCCGTCATACACGGCATAACGCAGATTCCAGTTATTATCAAAGAGACACTGCATCGGTGTCAGCGCAATGAGCGAAAACCCATACAAAAATAACATTTCATAATAATTCCATCCGTTGATCGTCTCAAAGTTTTGGAACATAATATAAAAAGTTACAAATCCCGAAATATTGGTCAGAATCATTCCGAGCATGGAGATAACGAAGTCCGCCCGATAACTCATTTTACTTTTAAAATCCTGCGCAATAATTTTAAAATAGATGGAGGCATAAAAGCGCAGTCCTCTCTTTTTTAATTCTTTATTCATACACGTATCAACCTCCGTTCACTGTAATTCTTCTGACCGAAATCCTGAAAAATGCATAGCTGATACATCCGACAACCACCGTCCAAAACAGCTGCCCGCCGAGCATACCTATCCGGCTTTGCACAGACAAAGAGTTGTCTATGAGCAACTTAAGCGGTGTATTGTAAATCGCCTGAAACGGCAAATAATACACAACCTTTTGCAAAGTCTCCGGAAAAAAAGCAAGCGGAATACTTGCTCCGGAAAGAAGCAGCACAATCACTTCTTTCATAATATTAATACCCCAGATTGACTCCGTGTAAAAACAGATGGTACCGACAAAAAAATTAATGAAATAATTCAACACGGTTCCGATCATGATTGCTGCTGCAAAAAACAACAGGTTGTAGGAGAGCGCAAATCCTCCTCCCGTAATCAGATATACGATAAGCATTGTCGGTAAAAGCGAAGTAACTGCCGACACAATTGTATTTCCGGACAGGGAAAGTACCTGAAACTTGATGTATCCCATCGGACGAAGCAAATCCACCACAATGTCACCGGACTTAATCCGCCTTCCCATATCCCAGGTCACATACATTTCCATCGTGTAAAAAAGCGCAGATGCAAGCACCAGATAAATCATGGTATCTTCAAATGTCATCCCGTTGACCACTTCGGTAGGCGCTCCGGCAAAAATCGCTTTCCACAAAAAATAAATAATAATCAGATAAATAATATTCCCAAACAGTTTTGTCACCGCTCCGAGCCGGAACTGCATCTCTTCCAAAATGCCGACCCGAAGAAGCGTCAGATATTTCCTTACTTTTTTCTTCATGTCGCCACCTACTCTATCTCTTTATCATAAATTTTCTTGATTACGCTCTCTGTAGAAATCTCTTTGAGCTGTACATCATAAATACGCCTTGTTTCCTGGATGTGATTAAGTACTTTCATCAGCGCAATCTCATCCTCATTCAAAAGTACATCCACCCACTCTTCGCCTGCAGAGACGCCGATTGACTTTGCCTGCGGATATACGTTTTTAAGATCTCCGGCAAGCTCCGCCGCCTGCTTTTTGAGTGCTTCTTTTGTCAACTGCGACGCATCCTTGGCAAAACGTAGCCGGAGCGTACGATATGCACCGAAGAAACTTCTTAAATTTTCGATGGAATTGTCATACAGCATGATCCCTTTATCAATGATGACAATCCTCTTACAAAGCGCATCCACATCACCCATATCGTGTGTCGTCAGAATGACCGTCGTCTTTTTCTCATGATTCAGGGCTTTGATTAAATCGCGGATTTTACTCTTCATGGATACATCCAAGCCAATCGTCGGCTCATCCAAAAATACGACACCCGGATTGTGTAAAAATGCCGCCAAAATGTCGCTTAACGTTCTCTGTCCGAGAGACATCTGACGCACCGGTTTGGAATACAACTCTTTGATATCCACCAGTGACTCATACAGTTCCATCATATCTTTAAAATCTTTTTCCTCTATCTGATAAATATCGCGAAGCAGTTTAAAAGACTCTATGAGCGGAAGCGCCCACCAGAGCTGCGAACGTTGCCCGAAGACAACTCCGATATTCTGCGCATTTTCCGTACGGTTCTTGTACGGTATCCGTCCGTTTACCAAAATTTCACCCGAAGTCGGTTCAAGGACTCCGGTCATCATTTTGATTGTCGTGGACTTCCCGGCGCCGTTCGGTCCCAGGTATCCGCAAATTTCACCCGGCATAATATCCATCGAAATATCATTTACCGCTTTGATGATTTTATAGTCTCTCGAAAAGAGATCCTGAAATCCTCCTTTGATTCCCTCATGGCGGTTTAAAACTTTAAATTCTTTTGATACGTTTTTTAACGTAATAATCGATTCCATTTTTCAATTCCCTCCCGTCTGCACACAAAAAACAAAAACCCCAAGACAGCTCACCTGTCCTGGGGTAAATAGCATAACTAAATCTATGTACTGCAATGTACGAATTAGATTGCAAAACTTCCTGTCACATCGCCGTTGATTACATAGTATACAGCACTTTCTTCCGGTTTTACATATAATTCAACTGACTTGAAATCAGCAACTTTCTTACCGAGATCATACTGCCATACATCTTTTGCAATCTTAACGAAATCTTCTGTCTTGTACTCTTTTCCGTCAAACTGTACGCTGATGTTTGCTTTTACTTCTGCTTTCTTTGCAGGTGCTTTTTTAGCTGTAGTTGCAGCTGCTTTTTTAGCAGGTGCTTTCTTAGCTGTCTCTTTCTTTACAGTTTCTTTTTTCACTGTTTCTTTCTTAGCAGGCTCAGCCTTCTTAGCAGGTGCTGCTTTTTTAGCAGGTGCCTTCTTAGCTGTCTCTTTCTTTACTTCTGCTTTTACTTCTTTTGTCTCAGCTGCCTTTGTAGCTGCTACTGCTTTTGCTACCGGTTTTGCTGTTGCTGCTGCTTTCTTTACGTCTGCCATAATAACAATCTCCTTTTCTTCCCTTTGCTATTTAAACGAATACATTGCTGACTGAATATTAGCTTTAATTAACTTTTACGGCTCTTACTATAACTCACTTTTCGGAACGTGTCAAATTTTTTACGCAAAAACCCTTGTAAAATCTACGTTTTCTCCGTTTTGAACAAAAAAATCAAATATTTAAGCCAAAATATATCAATAATACTAGACCAAGAACAATCCTATACACTCCGAACGGGATAAAATCGTGCTTTTTTATGTATCCCATAAGCAACTTTATAACTAAAATTGACACAACAAATGCCGAAACACATCCCACCAGGAGTATCATCACTTCAAAAAAAGCGAAGGAAAGACCTTCCGCCATAAACTTCACCAGCTTCAAAAGACTGGCTCCGCACATGACCGGAATCGCCAAATAAAACGTAAACTCTGCAGCCACAACTCTCGACACAGAGAGCAAAAGTGCTCCTACGATGGTGGCACCCGATCTGGATGTGCCCGGAAAAATTGCAGCAATAAGCTGAAACACTCCAATCAATAAAACAGTCTTGTAATCAAGCTCGGCAATCGTATGAATCTTTGCCTCCTGTCCCTTTTTCTTTGTCTCAACTACAATAAACAAAATACCGAACACAATGAGCGCCAGCGCCACACAAGGAAAATTGTACAGGTATTTGTCGAGCAAATCATCAAAAGCAAGACCGATAACCGCTGCCGGAACACAGGCAAGCAGAATCTTACCCCAGAGCGTCAAAATGTCTTTTTTCCAAAACGGCTCATCTTTTTTCGTCACATTAACAGGAAAAATATTGTTCCAGTATAAGATCACTACCGCCAGAATAGCTCCCAGCTGTATCACGACCAAAAACAAATCCCAAAATTCTTCTCTGACGTTCAGTCTCACGAATTCATCCAAAATAATCATATGCCCGGTACTGCTGATCGGAAGCCATTCTGTAATACCTTCCACAATACCGAACAGAAGTGCTTTTAACATTTCCAACATCTGTCGTTCCCTTTCTCATACACACAATTAACTAATGCCTACTTTTCCAGATAAGCGATCATATCGTCATAACAAGCCTTTGCATCCTCGTATCCTTGTTTGTACAGATCTTCCAATTTTTCGCGGCTTTTCTCAATACGCCCCACCTTGGATGCTTTCTTCGGCCGGATTACAAACACATTTCCCCTGGCCTGCTCTTTCTCCAAAAAGTCAAGGGTCCGGTTGTACCGGTCGTGACGGATCGCAAGATCATGAATCAGATACGGATACTTCCGATACCGTATTTTTGCCATTCCGAGCATAGAAAACGGCTCTCTTCTATAACCTTCTTCCTTGGTCATAACAACAATATTTTTCCGATTACCGTCCTTCAGCGATTTCATAATCGGAATGCAATCCGCGATTCCTCCGTCCAAATATTTTCCGCCGTCAATCTCCACGATGCGAGAAACCAGAGGCATCGACGAAGACGCCTGAATAGCAACAATATCTTTGCGGTAATCTTTCATTTCATAATATACCGGTTTACCGCTCTCAATATCCGTAATGACCGCATACGCTTTTCCCGGATAGGAATGCGCTGTCTCATAGTCATACGGATCCAGCTCATTGGGAATCCTGTTGTAACACATATCCGCATTAAAGATATCTCCGGTCGTAATCAGGCTGTAAAACCCGCAGTAATTTTTATCATTCAAATTGTCTGCAACTGTCCGAAATCCCCTTCCCGGCTGCTTCGATAAATAACTGCACATAAGGCAGGAACCCATGGATACCCCGTAGCAGCGGTCAAACTCAATTCCTTTTTCCAGAAAAAAGTCTAAAACCCCGGCCGTATAGAGCCCTTTCATTCCTCCGCCTTCCAAAACCAGACCTGCATGATACATAAAATCACTTCTTTCTAAATATATGTCATCTACTACTGATTATTTCTTTTCTGTCAAATTATATTCCTTTGCCAACTGCGCAAATGCTGCAAGAGAACGTTTCACCTTCTCCGTCTCCACACAGTAGGAAATGCGGAAGAAGCCCGGACATCCGAAGCTGTCGCCCGGAACAAGAACCAGATTGTACTTCTCCAGCGCAGTATTACAAAACTCGTTGGCATTCTCAATCGGGGATTTCGGGAACATATAGAATGTTCCGCCCGGCTTCACAATAGAGAATCCAAGTCTTGTCAACTCCTCATATAAAATGTTCGCATTTGTCTCATATACTTTGAGATCCGAAGTTTCACCGAGAAGCTCCGCCACGGTAAGCTGAATCAGTGACGCCGGACAGTTATGTCCGATTCCGCGGGAAATCTGCACGCACATATGTATAATCGTCTCTGCATCCTTACAAGCCGGATTTACCGCCACATATCCGATACGTTCTCCCGGGAACGACAAAGACTTACTGTAGGAATAACACATGATGGTGTTATCGTAATATTTGGATACACACGGTGCATCCACTCCTTCAAACACAATTTCGCGATAAGGTTCATCCGAAATAATGTAAATATCATGCCCGTATGTTTCCTGTGCCTTCTTCAAAATCTCCGCCAGTCTCTGCACGGTTTCCGTCGAATAGACAATTCCCGAAGGGTTGTTCGGCGTGTTAATCAGGATTGCTGCCGTCTTCTCATTAATTTCCTTCTCGAACGCCTCAAAATTAATCTGAAAACTTTCCGTATCTGCAGGAACAATCTTCAAAACAGCTCCCGTGGTCTCCACATACGGTCTGTACTCAGGGAAAAACGGAGCAAACGTAATAATTTCCTCTCCCGGACATACGACTGCACGGAATGCATGTGCGAGCGCTCCCGCTGCTCCGGAAGCCATAAAAATATGATTAAAATTATACGGAATTCCATAAGTTTCCTTCAAATAACCGGCAATCTTTTCACGCACGGAAAGAATACCGTGTCCTTCACTGTAGCCATGCAGCGAAAGCGGAGCCGTCCCGTCCAGAATCTGTTTGATTACCTCATTTACTTTTTCAGGAGCCGGAACGCTCGGGTTGCCGAGACTGTAATCAAACACATTTTCAAATCCGATTTCCTCACCGATTTTATGTGCTTTGGCACTCATTTCACGGATTACCGATTTCTGTCCTAACATATCTTTATACTTTTGTGAAATCATTTTATTTCCTCCTAATATGTGTTTCCATTATTTGTATATCTGTTCGCCATCCATATAGCCTTTGATATCTTCAATCAGCTGCTGTGTCCGCATCCTTGCCCCGTCACTGGTCAAATGCGCGTGCGTGTCATAAAAGTAAGCCACGTCATACATGTAATCCCTGAAGTCGGAAATCACCGGACAATCCAACGCATCGGAAAGCTCCTGCCCCATTTCAAAATACTCTTCCGCTTTCGGAGCCTTCTCATAATTTGCAATCGGGTAAGCTGCAACCAACATTGTTGCTCCGCGTTCTCCCAAATAGGAATTCAACGCATTCAAACGATTCGCCGTCGACTCATTAATATGATAAATTCTGACCGGTGAAAAATCTATGGTGCCCGGTTCCCCTCCCTGGCGGGGATAATAATTATCGCCATACTCGTTAAAAGCGCTCCGGCGATAACTGTCATCGGTCTCTTGATTCCCCGACTCCGTACGCCACAGCGTCAAACATTTCTTTAAATAAGTCGGATATGCCTTTATCATCTCCGGCCAATCCTCTTTCCGGATCATCGGATACAGTTCAAAATGATTTTCAATTGTTATCCATGCAAGAACCGGATTTTTAATGACATCTTCATCATCGTAATTAGTCTGGCACACCACATATATGTCGCCTTCCCGGACGTCCAGCTTGGCAGCCTGTTCATTGAAGGCATTACCCACTCCGCCGTGAAGTCCCATATTAACTACCGGCATACCGAGTTGTTCCTCAATCATCGCACTGTCAATGCCATATACCAAATTGGAATTTCCAACCAAAACAATTCTCGGTCCTTCCAGACTTTTCAACCTCTCTACCTTATCCAGCAGGGACGCCTGATAGTTACCTCCGTACTGTGGCATGACCATACCGAAACAGAACCCGAAGCAAAGCGCCGCAAGAAGTAATAATTTTATAAAAAATAATAATTTCTTCTTCATATCCACCTTCCCCTAAAATTGGAAATAGATAAACTCTGTCTGCGCGTACTCATATCCGTATACGCCGAACACAACAATTACCGCCAACAAACCCACATACACAAGATAGCGGAACGGTGCTCCCTGACTCAAAACAAGTCCGTTTACATCAACTTTCCGATATTTCATCATATCCACAACAAACAACAGCAAAATAGACAAAATGAAAACAACTATCGTCGTTGTATCCATCCCCCAACTGCTGAATGCATATCCGAATAATCTGGAGAATCCGAAGTTTGCTTTCATCTGCCGGAACACCTGATATACCTGTGTAAAATTCTCAGCACGGAAAAATACTTCCGAGAATACAATCAACATGTAAACCCATATACGGGCAAAAAAGCGGTAAGACATGCGGGCTGTATCCACATGGAAAAACTGTCTTACTTTTGCTCTCAGCGGTTCTGAGATACGCTCCAAAACAATGTAAAGTCCATTAAGACCTCCCCACACAACGTATGTCCATCTGGCCCCGTGCCACAATCCGCTTACCAGGAACACAATCATAATATTGATATATTTTCTAACCGTTCCCTTCCGGTTTCCGCCGAGCGGAATATATAAATAATCCCGGAACCAACTGGTCAGGGAAATATGCCAACGTTTCCAGTGTTCATCGACAGACACCGCAAAAAACGGACAGTCAAAGTTATCCATCAACTTGATTCCAAGCACTCTTGCGCTTCCGATTGCAATATAAGAATATCCGCCGAAATCACAATAAATCTGAAGGGTAAACAACATCATCGCCAGAAGTATTTCTACCCCTGTGTAGTGCAAATAATTGTCGTACACATTCGTTACGATTACCGAAATATTATCTGCAATGGCGATCTTCATAAACAGACCCCAAAGCATCGTCAAAAGACCGCTCCGAACGCGGTCAACATCAAACGTCTGCTTCTTATCAAACTGTGCAAGAAGATTTTTGGAACGCTCAATCGGTCCTGCGACCAACTGCGGAAAAAAGGACACAAACAGTGCGTAACGAAAAATGTTTTTTGTCGCTTTGACATCCCCTCGATACACATCCATCGTGTAACTGAGCGCCTGGAAAATATAAAAAGAAATACCGACCGGCAACACAACATCAAACGCCGCAACCCGTACATCCTGGTGCAACAATTTCATGATTGCATTCACATTCTCCGCAAAAAAGCCGCTGTATTTAAAGACAAACAAAATACCGAGATTCAGCACAAAATTGACGCCCAGCGCTACCTTTGCCCCAACCGACCGGCCTTTTTCACGAAAATGAGACACAAAAAGACTGCAGGAAAAAGTAATCAAAGTAGACGCCAACATGAGCAACGCATATTTGGCATTCCAGTTCATATAAAAATAATAGCTCACGAACAAAAGCCATATATTACGTGCTTTATGCGGCAACGCAAAATACAAAAGAACTACAATCGGAAAAAATATCAAATAACTGACCGAATTAAAAATCATCTTTTTTCCTTCCTTCATAAAATTACATAACTAGCTAGATTATACTTCGAAAGCCCGCTTTTGGCAATTTTTTTGTTTATTATTGATAGAATACTCCAAAAAGTGTGGGCACTATCACTCTTTGCTTTTAAATGTGCCGATGATATGATTAGTATATATGATTCGGGTATATCACATGCAGAAGGGCTACGACTACCTTCTGCGGTGTTATTCTTTCACCTTGCGGACTCCTATCGGAGTCCGCCTTTTTCTTTGACCTGTTATCGCTTACACCACATAAAAAGCCCCCGGCAAATTACCGGGGACTTTCAGATTAGATATATCGTGAAAGGATTTTATCATTTCAAACTATTTGTCATTTTTCTTTGTAACGATATCAAAGATAACTGCTGCTAAGAGCACGAGACCTTTTACCACCTTCTGGTAGTTGGCATCCACACCCATGATAGACATACCCTGGTTGATGATACCCATAAGGAGCGCTCCGATGATAACTCCAGGAATTGTTCCAACACCGCCGTAAGCAGAAGCTCCACCTACGAAACAAGAACTAATCGCGTCCATCTCGTAGTTGGTTCCCTGTGTCGGGTTCGCACTTGTCTGACGCGCGATTGTAAGCATACCTGCAAGAGCTGCAAGGAATCCCATGTTTGTGTATGCGATAAAGTAAACTTTCTTTGTGTTGATACCGGAAAGTTTTGTTGCTTTCTCGTTACCACCCACTGCGTAGAAATAACGACCTGTTGTTGTCTTACTTGTAATGTATCCGTAAATAAGTACAACGATAAGTACCCATACAAGAGCAGTAGGAATACCTTTGTACTGGGAAAGACGGAATGTAAATGCAAGCACTACTGCGCAGATCACAACTGTCTTTACAAGCATAGAAGCAAGCGATTCCATCTCATATCCCTTTTTCGCTTTGTTCATGCGGTTTTTAATCTGAACAATGACATAGATTGCACATGCAAGCACGCCGAATACCATACATGTGATGTTAAATCCGTTTCCGCCGAAGAAATCCGGAATATAACAGTCTGCACCACCACCGAATACCTGCACAAACTTCTTGTTTGTAAGGGATACCGTAAGACCATCCAACACTACGTTAGACAATCCACGGAATACAAGCATTCCTGCGAGGGTTGTGATAAACGGCGGAACGTGTACATAAGCAATCCAGAACGCCTGCCATGCACCGATTGCAAGACCAACCAAAAGCATCATAATTGTAGCCGCTACCGGATTCCAACCATTTGTCTCCATAAGTGTTGCTCCTACCGCACCTACGAAACATACAACCGAACCAACTGCCAGGTCAATGTTACCACCTGTTAAGATACAAAGTAACATACCGGAAGCAAGTACGAATACATATGCATTCTGTGAAATCAAGTTACTGATGTTCTGTGGAAGAAGGATTTTTCCACCTGTCTGCCAGGTAAAGAACAATGTAACTAAAACTAATACAATGATCATTGTATATTTTTTAATACCATCCATTAATTTCGCTTTATCCATTGTTTACTCTCCTTTATTTGATGATTTAATAATATGTGACATAATTACTTCCTGAGAAGCCTCTTCTGCCGCAAGTTCTCCGACCATTTTTCCTTCGTTCATAATGTAGATTCGATCACACATACCAAGAACTTCAGGAAGCTCGGAAGAAATCATGATAACAGATTTTCCTTCTGCCACTAATTTGTTGATAATACAATAAATTTCGTATTTTGCACCTACGTCGATACCACGGGTCGGCTCATCCAAAATAAGTACATCCGGATCTGTGAACATCCATTTTGCAAGAAGAACTTTCTGCTGGTTACCACCGCTCAAGTTACCGACATTCTGCTCAACAGACGGACATTTCGTATTCAACTTTTCTTTATAATCCACTGCAACTGCATATTCTTTATCCTGATCAATAACACCGTTCTTTGAAACCGCTCCTAAGTTTGCAAGTGTTGTGTTAATCTTAATCGGATTGGAAAGAATCAATCCGTTACCTTTACGGTCTTCTGTCACATATGCAATTTTATGTGCAATGGCATCTTTGATATTTTTAATATGTACTTCTTTTCCATCTATCTTTAATGTTCCGGAAATATCTGTACCATAACTCTTACCGAAAATACTCATGGCAAGCTCTGTACGTCCTGCACCCATAAGACCGGCAATACCTACAACCTCTCCTTTGCGTACGTTCATGCTGACATTGTCAACCACTTTACGTTCCGGATAAAGCGGATGGAATACATTCCAGCCCTCCACCTCGAGATTGATGTCGCCGATTTTCTTTTCGGTCCGTTTCGGGAATCGGTCGGTAAGTTCACGCCCAACCATTCCTTTGATGATACGTCCTTCCGAGAAATCATCTACTTTCTTATCCAATGTCTCAATCGTAGATCCGTCACGGATTACCGTAATCTTGTCTGCTACGTATGAGATTTCATTCAGCTTGTGGGAGATGATAATGGATGTCATACCTTCCTTTTTGAACTGAAGCATCAAATCCAAAAGCGCTTTGGAATCTGTCTCGTTCAAAGAAGCGGTCGGCTCATCCAAAATAAGTAGCTTCGCTTTCTTTGCAAGTGCTTTTGCAATCTCTACAAGCTGCTGTTTTCCTGTA
>JAFTVQ010000025.1 GCA_017461865.1 Lachnospiraceae bacterium
AAATGGTAAAATTCTGTTCCAGAGAGGATATTGGGATAAACTGTCTTTTTTGAAGCAGCATAATTTGCCTATTGAATATTGATTGAATGCTGCCGGTGAAAAACCGCTGCTACATGGAACCAACCATGCGGCAGCGGCTTTTTTTATTTTCGAGTTTTTTCTTCTTATGGCTGGTAAACTTTACTCGCCTTTATTCATACATCTCAAACGCAAACATGGTTTCTTTTGGCAATCTATCATTTTCGCAATTCAGCAGATACCGGATCACCCGTTTTGCAAAAACATTGGAAATCATGGTATCCCAGTCGGCAAGCCGGACAATCGACCCTGTGCCGTTTTCAAAATCGAATAAAATTTCTCCCCATTCGCCATCGCAGTCTGCCTGATATTCGTAGACTGCGGTGGCAATTTTCTTTTTTCGTTTGGTTTTGGACTTCTGTTTCAGCCGGACTGCATGGATACCGCCGTTTTCTACCAACAGCAGTGTCAGATGTTCCGCTGCTTTCCGGTAGGCTCGTTCCGCACCGCTGGCGGAGCTGCCCTCAAACATGACAGCCAATTCTTCAAAGGTAGGGCGGTTTTTCCATGAACCGACACGCCCACAGGTCATGCAGATGGCAAGCCGTTTTTCCAACAAGGTTTGTTCCCGGTAGTTCAGCTTTTCAAATGCTTTCCGCACCTTTTCAGCCTGTATACCATCCCATAGAATATCGGCATAGTTCCAGCTATAGTCACGGGTCACATCCTCGCCTGTTTCCTCGCCGTCCTCGTCCTGCTCGGTCACAAAGAATGGCTGCTGATTGCGGATACCACGGACAACTTTCAAATATTCCTCTGCCAGCGCAAGATCGCAGTTATATTTTTTTGAAAATTCAGCAATGGCATCTTTTGTGTTGTGGTAAAGCCATGCCATGGTGCGGAGCATCTTATAGCTGGTCAGCGAGGATACCGACCATTGTTCTTCGCCCATGCGAAAACGGAGCATGGCATCCCGTATGAAGGGATAAATGTAGGTAGCATATTCAGCACCCTTTTCAGGGGCATAGTCCGGCAGCTTCTGGAGCATAGCCTCCCGGCAGGAAAGTTTTATATCCAAAAAACGCTCTGGGTCATACTGATCGCCGCTGTCTACGCCAAGAAAGCTTTTGATGCGATTGTTAAGCTGTGGCTCGTAATGGTGCAGGAAAAACGAAAAGTATTTCAAATCCTTTTCCCGGAGAGCAGACAGAATGTAATCATTGATGTTCTCTGCCTTTGGCAGCTCCGGTTCCAGTTGGAAGATGCGCTCTGCCATATATCTTGTAATGCCACTGTCGGGCGTATCGGGAAAGGACTTTGGCTTGTACCCGGTCATGTCCCATGAATATTCTCTCAGCATAAGCGCACCTCCCCTTCGGCTTCCGTGAGGACATATTTTCTCTTAGACAAACTGGAAGTTGTGCGCTTGATTATTTATCTGAAATATATTTTTCTATGCGCTCTTTTTCTTCTATGCTAAGTTCTCTTGCTATAGGAAGAAAGTCTCTCAATTTGTTCCATTTTCCTTGCACGCAAAGTATCGCCGCATAACAGCAATCATCTTCACTCCCCCGCAAACGGCGGACAACAAAAAAGTTTCTCGCTTTATCGCTGTCTTTTGCGGATGCAGTTTGTTCAAAGATTTTTGCAACTTTTTCTAACGTATCAATTTTCTCATAATACGGAAGTGCATATTTTCTAAAGTAATTTGCAATGCGTTCAGCATAAGTCTGCATAGGTTCATCGGAACAATACTTAAACGTGCTCATTGTGTAGTTTGGAATTTGTGTATAGAACATCCATGCACCCGTAGACCACTTAGGGTCATATTCCATTCCTAAAAATAAACTTGTAAGTCTATCTACCTCTTTATATGTAAATGAAAGCGTAAAATTTACAGAATAGAGATTCCCCGGCAAACCACGATCCCTTGTGAAAGTGATAGTAAAAAATTGTTCACATTCTCCAACCTTTCGAGTTAACCATCCGATTTTTTTCTTTTTAAATCCTGTATCAAAAACCAGCTCTGATAGCAAAGTCGTCAATTCTTTTTGTAAACCATTTGGCGTTATTTCCACTTCATTTCACCTCCACAACTTCAAATTTTCTTTTCAGCTTCACTTTGCAAAGCGTCCTGTTCCATTTCCGTTTCATAATCCCCACGGGCATAGGCAACATCACTGATTGCCCGGAGCATCTTATCCTTTGCCAGCTTTTTCATCGCCTTGGCAAGTTCCGCATCCAGTGTGCCACGCTTGATATATCGGTTTATGGTGTTCAGCCGCTTCTCATATATCTGTTTCAGCGGATGATCATCCGCAAGTTCTCTCTGGGTTCTGCCTTTCAGATTGCCGATCTGCCGACAGGTGCGGTGCAGCTTGTCCCCCGGCGCATATCCGCCGCAGTATTTGGTATGCCTTGCATTGGTGGTCAGGAACCATTTGCCGCAGATACGACATTTCTTTGGTGCGTGACCCACGCACAGACCCTCAAACAAGTCCGTACGGAACATCCCCACAAAAGTAAGGAAGTGCATCCGCTTGACCAGCATCGGCACATCATAGCCGGGACG
>JAFTVQ010000181.1 GCA_017461865.1 Lachnospiraceae bacterium
GAAAGCCCACGATGCCGAAGCGGAGCTGCGCCGCAGCCAGGTCGGAACCGGTGACCGTTCTGAGAAGATCAGAACCTACAACTTCCCACAGGGTCGTGTGACAGACCACAGAATTAACTTGACGCTCTATAAGCTTGATAAAATCATGAATGGTGATATTCAGGAGATTATTGATGCTTGTATCGCAGCGGACCAGGCGGCGAAATTGCTTAAGATGAATGAGAATTAGTTTAGATGGTTTGAGTTTTGCGCGAGTTAAAAGTGAAAATTATGTTGTGAAATTAAAGTGCTTTACCTTGACTTTAGATGGTTAGGGTGAGGCACTTTTTGTAAATTTATCATGGATTTTTGATTAGAATAAAATATTTTGCAATAATATCAAGGAAAGGGAAATTATAAAACGGATGTTTCGTATTATTTCTTTGAAAAAGCATGATAAAATAGCAAATTTTTATAGTTTTATCCAATCAAGAAAAAACTCCTCTAACTAGTTAAAGTATAGGGGAGGTTTTTGTTCCGTTTTTTCAAGGAGGACTAGGCCTTAGGCTCATTGCCATCACAATCCTTTCGGTCGAGCCATTTGCATATGTAATACGAAATTACACTTGCCATGACTGAAAGGACAAAAGTAGTTAAAAAATCTTAGATTATAGGGGTTTAGGAGTTGAAATGCAGGACATATCAGAGGTTTAAGGTTTCAAAGGTATTATTGCAATTGAAATGGATATTTGATTATATTATAATTGCTACACAGGTTAAACTCCGAGAATTAGAGTAGGTGACATTATGAATAAAATAACCCCCATCGGATATTCGCGAACAAGAATAGGTGTTTTTCTGGCAATCGCAATTGCCATATGGACAGTATTTCTTATGAGTATGTTTGTAATGAACGGTGCGTCTTTGGCTGATATTAAATATTTTGGAATTGCAGCAGCCGTGTTGTCGTTACTGTGCATATTTTCTGATGTGACATCCAATGTAAAGAATAAGAAAAAGATTTTACATATGGAGTATATGTTATCATGTCCTGCCGTAAAGGGGGAAGTTGTTGAAATTAGGCGTATACCTTATTACTTTGGCAAAGAGTTTCCTAACAACCCGAATTTCTATTATAGAGAAAAAAATGTTGTTTATCGGGTCGTGGTGTCTTTTGAGAATCCCGCTACCGGCAGGAAGGAAATAGCTGTCTCTGAAAAGTACAGTAGAAATGTTGATTCGTACATAAAAGAGAAGTGCGTCAAGGTTCATTATTCCCCAAACGGAGAATACTGGATAGAATTTTGAAGCAGGGAAGCAGTAAAATTGAACTTTACGGAGAAAAGTGATATGGAAGAAAGAGCAAAGAAAATCATTGAAGCGTGTATGCAGGAAAACAGTAAAAATCCGATTCATATTTTTAATCATATAGCGCATATGGATTTTGTCAGAATACATGGACCGGAGCATCATGTGCTGGACGGAGCTGCGCTGTTGACGGCTTTTTACAATGCAGGCGGTCATATTGATTTACAAAGCAGTTTGCAGGAACTTATGAAAAGAGGATTGCAAATGCCGGGGGCGACCTGTGGTATGTGGGGAGTCTGTGGTGCAGTGAGTTCTATGGGAGCAGCTCTTTCTGTGATGGATGGAACAGGTCCGCTGAGCGAGGATGCATCATGGGGGAAACATATGGAATTTACTTCCAAAGCACTACATAGTTTGTCGCAGGTGGGAGGACCGAGATGTTGTAAGAGAGAC
This sequence comes from Lachnospiraceae bacterium, assembly GCA_017461865.1. Lineage (GTDB taxonomy): Bacteria > Bacillota > Clostridia > Lachnospirales > Lachnospiraceae > SVFI01. Next base: position 1,741 of record JAFTVQ010000181.1, read on the forward strand.
GCATTTTTGAGTTTTCAGAAAGCCATTGAATTTGTAAATGAGAATTATGATGTCGAATTGGAAAGCGATAAGACAGAATGTTGTTTCAGCGAAAAAAATGAGCAGTGCATCAGGGGAAAATGTCCGTTTTATAAAAAGACAAAGAAGAAAGTAGCATTTATTTGTGTGCATAATTCATGTCGCAGTCAGATAGCGGAGGCATTGGGCAAACATTTGGCATCGGATGTGTTTGAATCCTACTCGGCGGGAACAGAAACAAAACCGCAAATCAATCAGGATGCAGTCCGTATCATGAAAGAGTTATACGGAATCGACATGGAGCAGACACAGTATTCAAAATTGATGAAAGATATTCCGAATCCTGATATGGCGATTTCGATGGGATGCAACGTCGGATGTCCTCTTATTGGCAGGGCATTTGATGATAATTGGGGACTGGAAGACCCTACCGGAAAATCGGACGAAGAATTTAAAATCGTAATAAAAGAGATTGAGAACAGGATTTTAGAATTAAGGGATAAGGAGAAGAGCAATGAAAATTACGGTGATACACGGACAGAGTCATAAGGGCTCGACATACCATATTGCAAGACAGCTTTGCGACAAGCTCGGCGGAGCGGTTACGGAATTCTTTTTGCCGAAAGATTTTGATTGCTACTGCAAAGGGTGTGCCACCTGTTTTACCAAGGAGACGGGATGTCCCGACTATGAAAAATTAAAGTCGCTGACGGAGGCTTTGGACAATGCGGATGTCCTCATTCTTGCAAGTCCGGTGTATGTGATGCATGCGACAGGTGCGATGAAGTCTTTTCTTGACCACTATGGTTACAGATATATGGTTCACCGTCCGGAAGAGAAAATGTTTTCAAAGCAGGCAGTTTGTATTTCAACAGCAGCAGGTGCAGGGATGGGCAGTACGATAAAGGATATGGCTGACAGCACATTTTTCTGGGGCTGTGCCCGTACATACAAACTCGGTGTTGCGGTTATGGAAACAAGATGGGATATGGTGAAGCCGGGTATAAAAAACAAAATCGAAAAGAAAACAGATGCGCTTGCAAAAAAGATTTCTTCCCGTGTGGGCAGGGTGAAACCGTCGATAAAAACGAAAGGATTTTTCACTATTATGTCAATGATGCAGAAAAACGGATTTAATGAAGCAGACGTGA
>JAFTVQ010000182.1 GCA_017461865.1 Lachnospiraceae bacterium
TGCTCTCTTAATCTTTGATTTTCTCTGGCCTCTGCTTCCCCATTGGCCTGAATCAATTCTCCCGCATTAAAACGTTTTGCAAGTTTATCCATAAAATTATCCATGAAATCCCTCCATCTGCAACTATTCCCGGATGTTTACACATTATGAATTATTGTATCATTATTTTTCTTTATTTACAACAGTATGCTTTTTTGTGCATATTGCATAATTTTTACCATCCCCACAACCTCGCTTTATACATATTCACTTATATTTCATTCCGTGTTCATAATTTGTTCATATCTGACTGTTATACTTAAATCAGTCCAAACAAACAGACTATCACAATAGATAAATTTTTTCATAATAGCCGCGGAGCCGCAAGGTTTCGCGGCACTCCTCATTTTATAGGCATCTTGACACACATCACACAAAAAGGCACTACATTTACCGCACCGGTAATGTAATGCCTTTCATATCCTTATTACTTAATCGATATCTTCCATAATATCCACTTCCGAATCGCACCCCTCCACAAGACACCGTACTTCCTCATTCAGGGACAACATCCTCGCATCCAAATCAGATACCATCATAGCACATTCCACGAGTCCCTGCTTTATATGCGCCGGCGCATTTCCCTCGAACTTATAATATATTTTATGTTCCAGGCTGGCCCAAAAATCCATGGCAACGGTTCGGATTTGAATCTCCACCTTTGCATCGACAATCCGGTCGGACAAAAAAATCGGAACCGTCACGATGAGATGATAACTTTTATATCCGCTCGGCTTCGGATTTAATATATAGTCCTTGACCGAAAGCACCTTAATGTCACTTTGGTTAATAATCATCTCTGCAATACGATAAATATCAGATGTGAAAGAACATATTACCCGGATTCCTGCAATATCGTTTACATGCTGGACCATATTCTGAATGGTTGATTCATAACCGTGTTTTTTTAATTTTTTTACAATGCTTTCCGGCGACTTCAATCTGGATTTAATGTGTTCAATGGGATTGTACTGATGTACGTGTTGGAATTCATCATTCAGAATCTCCAACTTAGTTCCTATTTCCTTCAAAGCCGAATTATATATTAATTGAACCTCTTTCCAACTGTCTATATCATTCCTGGTATCAGGCACAAATTCCATAAGCGCGCACCTACTTTCCGTAAATTGCGTATTCCATTTATCCGCTGTTTACATTATAACACAGAATAAACAAATTTGTGCTTTTTCATCAATTTTTAATAAAAATCGTCCTCTTCGATTACCTGAATTTCTAAGTAGTCAAAATCAATGGATTCAATAAAATTATCCTGATAAAATCTGGCACTGTTAAATCTCTGAAATTCATGTACTGTTTTATCCAGCCACATGGGTTTTTCTAAGTTAAACTCATAAGCAACCTGTTCCAATGCTGCAAACACTTTCTGCGTACGGCGAAGTCCGCTTTCATCACAGATCACCGTATCTCTGACCATTCTGTTGTCTTTCCACAACTTTGCCCACAAACGAAACATTAACCTTTCCCTCCTGTACCTTTCATAATTTTAATGGAAACAACATACATATTCAAGGATATTTTGTAAACAATAAAATCAATCTTGACACCCTTAAATGTTTGGTGTAGTATTTAATTGCATCTTATGTAGTTTTTAAAACTACTTGTTGTATTCAAGGAGGTATATATGCAGATTACATTACGAGAGCCGGGAAGCGCCATCACACATTTTGTTGCCATGACTATGGCAATCGGCGGTTCCGTTCCACTACTGATAAAAGCCGCAGAATATAGTACCGTCTGCCTGGTTGCGATGCTGATTTTTATTTTAAGCATGATTTTATTGTACGGTGCCAGTGCCACCTATCATTCGGTTAATGTTCCTGCTGCCATCATCAAAATATATCGCAAAGTTGACCACGCCATGATTTTTGTTTTGATTGCAGGTTCATACACTCCGGTCTGTCTGCTCGTTTTAGAGCCTTCAAAAGGTTACCCTTTGCTTATTGCAGTTTGGTCATTTGCAATTGTCGGCATTGCCGTAAAATTGCTTTGGATTAACTGCCCGAAATGGTTTTCATCCATTATTTACATCGCTATGGGATGGCTTTGTGCGTTTGTATTCACACCGATTCTGAGCAGCCTGACCCGCGTTGCCTTTTATTGGCTTCTGGCCGGAGGTTTGATTTACACAGTCGGCGGAATTATTTACGCATTAAAGCTTCAGATTTTTAATGCAAAGCACAAATATTTCGGTTCACACGAAATTTTTCATCTGTTCGTCATGGCCGGAAGTCTCTGCCACTATATTTTTATGTATCAGTATGTAATTGGGATGTAGGAAGCAATCCGGGAAGCGTATATAAGTTGCCGATTCAAGGGCGCTTTCGCTCGGACAAAATTTTGACACGTCCCGAAGAAGCTTTAGAATTAGTTAGAGCCTGAAATTTTGTGTTACCCGCAAAAACATCTCTTTTATTCCGAGTTTGATGTTTTTGCGGGTGTTATTAACAAAATTTCAGACTCTTAGTAATTCTTAAGCAATGAGTCGTGTCAAAGTTTTGTTAAAGCCGCCATTTACATACAATAAAGCAGTAATTTACTCTTCAAATCCGTTCGGATTATTACTCTGCCATCTCCACGCATCTTCGCACATTTCCCTGATACCGCGCTCTGCTGTCCAGCCAAGCTCTTCCTTTGCAAGGGAAGCATCTGCATAGTTTGTGGCAATATCGCCTGCGCGCCGCGGCTTAATTTCATAAGGAACTTCCACTCCGGTAGCCTGCTCAAAATTCTTTACAATATCAAGCACGCTGTAGCCGGTTCCGGTTCCCAGATTATATATTTTAAGTCCCGGATTTTCTTTCATCTTTTCGATGGCTTTCACATGTCCGATTGCAAGATCCACCACATGAATATAATCACGCACTCCCGTTCCGTCCGGTGTATCATAATCATTTCCGAACACACCGAGACATTTCAGTTTGCCTACAGCAACTTGTGTCACATACGGCATAAGATTGTTCGGGATTCCATTCGGATTTTCTCCGATCTTTCCGCTCTTGTGCGCACCGATTGGATTAAAGTACCGGAGAAGAATTACATTCCATTGCGGATCCGCTTTCTGAATATCCATGAGCATCTGCTCCAACATACTCTTCGTCTGGCCGTACGGATTGGTAATCTCACCCTTCGGACATTTTTCCGTAACCGGAATTTCTGCCGGCGTTCCGTAAACCGTCGCGGAGGAAGAGAAAATAATATTTTTCACTCCATACCTTTTCATCACGTCAAACAAAACGAGAGACCCTGTAACGTTATTATGATAATATTCCCAAGGTTTCTGCACAGATTCTCCGACCGCCTTTAACCCTGCAAAATGAATGACACTTTCTATTTTATTTTCTGAAAAAACAGTTGCAAGCGCATCTGCATCCAGAATATCCGCCTCATAAAATTTCACGGCCTTACCGGTAATCTCCTGCACACGCTCCAAAGATTTCGGACTGGAATTGCTCAGATTGTCCACCACAACAACTTCATATCCTGCATTCTGCAACTCTACTACCGTATGACTTCCGATAAATCCGGCGCCGCCGGTCACTAATACTGCCATCTCTCTCCTCCTGCTGTTTATATCAATATTTTTATTCCGTTACAATCAGAAAACTCTGCCGATCAGAGGATAACCCCGTTCTTCTCGAGAAGTGCCCGGGCTGACTCTACACTGTCAACACCTTCTTTATTTTTAATCGGCGCAAACTCCTGTTCACGCACAACCTCGTACGGAAGGCATGTTCCCATATCGTGAATCATATCCAGAACCAGCTGTTCAAATTTACAACCGTTCGGCGCATCCGGTTTTACCGGCGTACCCGCCTCATCCAAATAAGCAATCTTCTTTTCCACTACATGAAGCGGCAATTCATGTAACATAATACGCTCCAACTCACTGACGCGGAAAAGATAGTTTAGAATAACTCCGAAATTATAAGCATAATCACCGTTTTCATCCTTCTGATGGCGCATTTCATCCGTCAATTCATAGTACTCAACAATCGACGGCGCTCCGTCTTCCAGACAAATTACCCCGACTTTCTCCTCCGGATCTGCCTTGCGCACCACCTTGGCTCCCACCATGCATTCACTGTCTATACAAGCTCCCACAAATGCAGGATCTGCTATTTTCTGCAACACATTGTCCACAGCAAACACATTGAGCCACTCAATACCGGTCTGATGTACCAACTCAAGAATACCTGCGCGGTCCATCGACACAAACCATCCTCCGTTCCCGTTCGGAGAAGTAGAAATCTTTCCTTTTTCCTCCAGATATACTTTTCCTTCATAATCGACAGCCGGCGCCATCTCCTGGCGGAAAAAGCGTACATATTCCTTCGGATAGCCAAAATAATCATGCTGTTCAAAAAAACGCACAGTGGTATCATGATTTTTATCGCTGGTCATGACAAACAAATGAATCGGATTACCGGCAAGCTCTTTCACCTGTGTCAGATTACGGATCAGACACTCAAAAATATACAGATCCTTTGTCACACCGATGTTATATACTCCCTTCGGCTCATCCGATCCGAGTCTTGTTCCCATACCTCCGGCAAGAAGCACCGCTCCGACCTTATTACCGCGAAGCGCCTCCAACCCTTTTTGCACAAAGTGATCCTTCTTTGCTTCGATATCCGAAAGCTGCATAGCTTTCAGCGGCTCAATGACACCGCGCAAAGCCGGACTCTTCTTCGTCTCTAAATAACGGATCACAGAAAAATCCGTTTCTTCAATCTGCTGCAGAAGTCCCTGTCTCTCCGGCTCAGATAATTCATTATAATATTTTAACAAATGCTGCTGCCCGATATCCGAAAGCTTCTGCATCGCCTGTTCATAATTCATATACATAGTCCTCTTTTCTTTTTGACAACCCCTATTTACATTTAAGTGTTATTTTAACAAGTTCCGGGCGATTTAGCAAGCGCTGCGGAATCACACTGTTTCCCAGCCCTGCACTCACAATCATACGGCTCTTGTTTTCTTCATAAAGCCCTTTTGTATATTGAGGCAAAAATCCCTGATCGGGCGCGACAAATCCGCCGACAAACGGAATGCGGAACTGCCCTCCGTGGGCATGACCGCTAAGCACCAAATCGATATCAAATTCCGCATAGACCGGGAAAAGCTGCGGTTCATGAGCCAATAAAATCGTAAAAGCAGGCTCTTCTTCCTTCTCACCGAAAGACTCCCCGGAAAGCTTTGAAAGCACTTTCCTCACATTACTTTTCAAAGCCTGCGTTTCATCATCGATTCCCCAAAGATATATATACGAATCCCCTTCGTCCACAGCAATCTTTCTTGCCTCATCATCCAGCACAGTCACGCCCATCTGCTCCAGCCCATGGAACAGGCGGTACGTATTCGTATCCGAAAGCCAATTGTCATGATTACCCGTCACAAAATAAACCGGAGCAATCTTCACTGCATGTTCCGCAAACAAAAGTCCTTTTTCCACATCCGGATGATTGCTGTCAATCAAATCTCCCGTGATTACAATCAAATCGGGATTCTCCTTCTCAATTTTAGCCATCAATTTATTCTGCTCTTCTCCGAACAATTTATTATGGAGATCGGAAATATGCATGATAACCATTCCGTCAAATTCTTCCGGAAGTTTGTCGGAAGCAACTTCGAACTCCGAAGTTGTAATCATATTATTTTCACAATAACAAAACAGCAATATCAGCAAAAAGAAAAGCAGGCCGACAAGAAGCCTTACCATTCTTTTTCCAAATGTTTTCTGCATCTTTATCACCTGCTTTACACGTTCTGATTATAAAAATTCTACACCGCGTTCTTTTGCATAGCAAACATCTTTTTCCGGCCAAATAGAAGCCTGAACCTCTCCGAGATGTGCTTTTCTCAAGAAGAACATGCAAATACGCGACTGACCGATACCACCTCCGATGGTATACGGAAGTTCATGATTCAACAGTGCTTTCTGGAACGGAAGATCAGCCCTCTCCGGACACCCTGCCTTCTCCAGCTGCTCTTTAAGAGTCTCCTCATCCACACGGATACCCATAGATGAAAGCTCAAGTGCAATATCAAGAACCGGATAATAAACAATAATATCCCCGTTCAGTTTCCAGTCATCATAATCCGGTGCTCTGCCGTCATGCGGCTTACCGGATGCAAGCTTATCACCGATCTGCATAATAAATACCGCACCGTATTCCTTAGCCGCCTCGGTTTCGCGTTCCTTAGCAGTAAGCTCCGGATAACGGTCCTCCAACTCCTGTGTCGTTACAAACGTAATTTCTTCCGGCAGAAAACACTCAACGTATTGATACGTGTTGGCCATATATTTTTCCGTAACACGGAGCGCTTCATATACCGATTTAACTGTATCACGAAGAGTCTCTTCATTGCGGTCTTCCTTGCGGATTACTTTTTCCCAGTCCCACTGATCCACATAAATGGAATGGATATTGTCGGTTTCCTCGTCACGGCGAATCGCATTCATATCCGTGTATAAACCCTCACCGACTTCAAAACCATAATTACTCAGTGCTAATCTTTTCCATTTGGCAAGGGAATGTACGATCTCTACCTCTTCACCGTTCTGTTCCTTGATATCAAATCTTACCGGGCGTTCCACACCATTCAAATTGTCATTCAGACCCGAATTGGCACCCACAAAAAGCGGTGCCGAAACACGGCTCAGATTCAGCTGCGTAATCAGCTCTCTCTGAAAAAAGTCTTTTACTTTCTTGATCGCTTTTTCAGTCTCTTTAATATTGAGGGAAGGTTTGTATCCTTCCGGTATCACGATCTGACTCATTTTATTCCTCCTGCTTTTGACAACCCAATGTCGCCTTTATTCCGTTTTACCAATTACAGCTCACAGTTGTTTACGGTTCTCGGGAACGGAAGGACGTCACGGATATTTCCCATACCTGTCAGATACATGACGCAACGCTCAAATCCGAGACCGAAACCTGCATGTCTGGCTGTTCCGTATTTACGCAAATCCAAATAGAAATCATAATCTTCCGGATTTAAATCAAGCTCTTTCATACGGCCTAAAAGTTTGTCGTAATCATCTTCACGCTGACTTCCGCCGATGATCTCCCCGATGCCCGGAACAAGACAATCCATCGCTGCCACCGTCTTTCCGTCTTCGTTCAATTTCATATAGAATGCTTTGATTTCCTTCGGATAATCCGTTACAAATACAGGTCTTCCGAATTCTTTTTCTGTCAGGTAGCGCTCATGCTCTGTCTGCAGATCACATCCCCATGAAACTTTGTATTCAAATTCATCGTTGTGCTTCTCTAATATTTTTATGGCATCTGTGTATGTCACATGACCGAAATCTGAATTCATGACATGTGTCAATCTCTCAATCAGGCCTTTGTCCACAAACTGGTTGAAGAAATTCATCTCTTCCGGTGCGTTTTCAAGCACGTAGCGGATAATGTATTTGATCATACTCTCTGCAAGAATCATGTCGTCTTTCAAGTCGGCAAATGCAATTTCCGGCTCAATCATCCAGAACTCAGCAGCATGTCTGGTCGTATTGGAATTCTCGGCACGGAAGGTCGGTCCGAACGTATAAATATTCTTAAACGCCATAGCGTATGTCTCACCGTTCAGCTGTCCGCTTACTGTAAGATTTGTCGGTTTTCCGAAGAAATCCTGCGAAAAATCAATACTTCCATCCTCTTTTTTCGGAAGCTCATTCAAATTCATTGTTGTCACCTGGAACATCTCGCCGGCGCCTTCACAGTCACTTCCTGTAATAATCGGTGTATGCACGTAAACGAAATCTCTCTCCTGGAAGAATTTGTGAATTGCGTATGCTGCAAGGGAACGCACACGGAATACAGCCTCAAACGTATTTGTTCTCGGTCTCAGGTGTGAAATTGTTCTCAGGTATTCAAAAGTATGTCTCTTTTTCTGAAGCGGATAATCCGGTGTGGATACACCCTCAATAATAACCTCTGACGCTTGAATTTCAAATTTCTGCTTTGCTTCCGGTGTCGGTGTCACAATACCTTTCACAATAAGTGCTGCTCCTACATTTAATTTGTTAATCTCATTAAAATTTGCAAGGGCATCGGAGTACACAACCTGCAACGGCTCAAAAAATGTTCCGTCGTTGATAACAAGGAAGCCGAATGTCTTACCGTCACGTTTGCTGCGAAGCCATCCTCCGATCGTTACCTCCTTATTCAAATATTCCTCTTCTTTTCGATACAAATCTCTGATATTTACTAAATCCATCGATATGTTACTCCTTTTTCATATCCGTTTTTATCCAAAAAATAAACCAAAACTGATTATATCTCATTTATTTTGTTTTTACAACCACTGCTTTACTGAAAGATCCATAGATTTTCTTTCCGTTCGACTTTTTGAATGCACGTACTTTAAAGTAATATTTTTTACCTGATTTTAATTTTTTAACACGATAGGTGTTTGTCTTCGATGAGGAGATTGTTTTAATTTTTTTATATTTTCCGTTTTTGCTTGTCGCTCTCCAAATCTCATAACCTTTCCCGCTTGTTTTCTTCCATTTTAATTTCAAGGACGTCTTCTTAACAGAATAAGCCTTCAGATCTTTTACCTTTTTCGGGCGCGAAACAGAAGAAGACGTTCCCGTTTTTACAGTCATCTTTACCTTTTTATTCCGGTAAGTGACTGTCACGGTCTGTGTACCCGTTTCAGAAGCGCTGTATCCCTTACACATCTCTTTGATAACCGGCACATATCCCGTACCGTGGTTATTACATTTCACAATCAGGTAGCGCCCCATATCATTGATGGAAGTTCCCTTCGCATAACTTTTTGTTCCCACATCATTTACGGCGATACTCTTCAATGTACAACCGCCCACAAACAACTGCGACCAGTTTGTTCCGTAAGCTCCGCCGGTACAATATCCGATTCCTATGTGTGAAAAGTCATCTGTCAAAATATTGGCCCGATGGCCCGGACTGTTCATCCAATCATTCATCACTGAAGATGCGCTGTCTTGTCCTGCTGCAATGTTTTCTCCTGCAGCCATATAATAAATATCCCCCTCATCAAGCGCCGTAAAGCACAGGCTTCCGTCCGGTCTGGAATGGGAAAAAAGCGTTTTTAACTCTGTCGCTCTGGTGCCCGCTGCACTTTGCAATTTCTTAAACATACAAATGGCATCTTTCCCATTCGACAACCGCTCCCTGTTCACTATTTTTAAGACTTCCCACTCACTGGAATTTGCAATTTTTTCGTATGGTTCCGCCGCCTTTACCTCGTATTGCAGACACATCGCAAAACAAAGAACCACTACTGCCAACATCCATCTTCTCTTCATACATACTCTCTTCATAAATCATCTCTCCCACTCTGTAAAAATCGGAACAATCTGTTTATAGTACCGGTTACCGTCCTCCTGCGTAAACATCTTCACAAGCGCCGTATTCAAAGACTGTTTGTCCGTAGCCTGCAACATGCAGGAATAAATCTTTTTGTACGCTCCCCCCTGAAGATTTTCAGCTTTTAAAGCATGCCTTATTTTTTTCCGGACAAGCTCCGGAACACTTTTTATTCTCTCATTTTCATTTTGCGGTTGCTCCTTCGACGCCGCTGTCTTACGTCCGGAAATCTTCTGTGGCTTTTGTGCGCTGATATTTTCCCGTCGGACAATAGCAATTCCCCTGCTTTTCCAAAAATCAATGACGCTGTCATATCCGCTGTCCTTGCTGATCACATAGTATTCCTTTACGCCCGTGTGTGCCACCAGATACCCCAGATAGGTCGTCAACTGAAAATCCAAATAATTCTTTGCCGTTTTGCTCGTTTTAATGTATTCGACATGCGACACCGCAGAAGAAATCCTCACATGATCATCAAACGGAACCGCTCCCGTCTTCGGCCCGTAAAAAACAACAATTAAGTCATCTTCCCGCAAATTTTCTATTCCATACAGACCTTTTACCCCTGTATTTTCGTAATCAATCAAATAAATTGCCATGTTTTTCTCCTTCTGATTTTTAAGTATGTTTTTTCAAACTTCGAATATAGTCTTTTACTTCCTCGTCCGGAATTTTTGATTCTGTAATCTTCTGCAATGCTTTCCTATACGTAAAATCATCCAGCCTGCAATCCGTCAGAAAGCGGTTTGTCAGCGCCGGAAAGCAACAAAAACATTCCGCAATCAGCCATGCTGCTGCCATATAAGCATAATAACCTTCCGTGAACTCCCGGTCGATGACAGCAAAAATCTTTTCCAGATAAGGCCCTGTTCTCTCACGTTCTCCTTTCACATCCTGCAACTGTCTCATTCCGATTGCACGCATGCGATTTAGCTTTTTCCCGGCGTTATCACTCTTCATCAAATGTTGCATCATAATAATAAGTGCCACACGGACCGAAAACTCTTTACCGCTGTTGAAATAAGGGAGAATAAAATCCCATGTGAGATTCCTGTCCTTTTTCAACACGTCCATTTTCATAAACACACTGTCACACACCGACCAGTTTGTCACATAGGGAACAAAATCTTTGATATACACCAAAGCATCCTCTTCCTCCATGGAAGCTGTTGCATACCCGATTACCATTCCCCGGAGCATCGTCTCCTCAAAATATACATCTTCGCAGTGCAGCTCCTCCTGCCAGTTACCTTTTGCTAACTCTTTGGCAATCTCCCTCAATTTCGGCAACCTTACCCCAAGCATATGTTCTTCCCCCGGAGTAAGCGCAGATGAAAATTTGCGGTATTTTTCCTCTGACAGACCGATTAATACGGATCTTGTATGTTCCTTCATTATTCCATCCCTTTTTTTACGTATGTGCGGCCAAACACCTCATTTTGAATAATGTACACATCCTGTGGATCATCTTTTCTGACCGCAAGATAATCTCCCTGATTCCCAAGGAAATAATCCAAACCGTTTTTCGAAAATACCCTTGTTCTTTTTTCCAGTTTTTTTGCAAGAATGGAAGCGCCCTTTTTCGGATAGCAGAGATGCGCCTGCTCATCGATGGTAAGATAGCTTCCGTCATCCGTCCGTTCCACCGCCGGAATAAAATCCAGCATCTGTCCGAAAATATCCAGTTTCTCATCACTCGGCTCATAACTGGCCTCAAATTTGCTTTTGTGAATCTGATAAACCTCACCGAGACATCCTATCATGATATAGATATCCTCATCCGCTTCCACCACAACTCCGGTGTCATTTTCCAGCGTATGAATGGAAATCCCGACTCCAGCCGGAACAATATCGGTTGTTTTTACGTAGGCCCAGGAAATTTTAGCTTTCTCATATTCCTGCATCTGCTCAAATTCCTGCGGACGTTTCTCTGCATACGTTTTTGCTTCAATAATGTCGCACTCAGTAAAGTATTCCTGTGTGCGTTTCAAAAAGTAGTCCGTCATGTCAAAGACATCCTGCTCCGTCATGCAAACGGACAGAAGAACCTCCGAAATACTCCCCTCGGCCCACCGGGCAGTGCCCTTGGCTACGCCGAACTGTCCGGATACATAATCAATCAATTCCAATGCGCGGACCTGCTCCGTAAAACTCAAGCAGGCTACTGTAATTCGATCGGAAACTTTACCGACTGCCAAAAGCACTTCTGCATTTAACTCCGCCAAAAGTTCCTCAGCCTGCTGCTTTGTAAATTCTTTTTCGTCTATCCTCAAAAATGCCAGCGACTCTGACTGATGAAGAAATACTTTTCTGTTTCCTCCTGCTAAAACTTCCGTAAACTGTCTCATCTATTTCCTTTCTTCCGCTTCATATCCGCATACTTCGAGAAAAAATTCCGAAAGAAATGTAAAATGAAGCTGCAATCTGTCTTTTTCTTTTTTTATAATCTTCGCATATGCGTTTTCTTCCCCCACTACAATATCGACATCCTGATACACAGAGAACTCATTCATATGCTCCTTATCGCACATAAGAACAATCTTATGTTCAGAAAGTGCTGATATGGTTGCCGAAATCTCATCCTTAACCACGCTTTTCCCCTGAAGCAAAAAAATTCTTGCCAAAACCGGTTGCTTTAACCCGGCCGGAACATCTTCCTTACCCTGCGTCAACTTCCGCTCATACAATCCGCTCAAGCTTTCCGCTTCAAAAACAGACAGTTTTTCATGAATTCCCTTCATGGAAATCTCAAAACTGTTTTTTACCCCAAGACAATCCGCAAGACAATCCATAACCTGCTGCGACACAAGAATTTGTCCTCCGACACTGTAACTCTGTATACGGGAACAAAGATTTACCACCTGTCCGATCACATTATAACGCATAAATTGCTCGGATCCGATATTTCCGATAAACGCCTCGCCCATATGAATTCCGATTCCGGCTTCAATATCCGGATATCCGTTTTCGCGATTGTATCGATTAATATCAGACATGCGGTTCTGCATCTCAATGGCCGCAGCTACTGCATCTTCCGCCGTATGCTCCGCAGCAAGAGGCGCCCCGAATACCGCAAGTATCGCATCTCCTATAAATTCAATGATGGTTCCTTTATATTTCATAATTACTTCCGTCATTTCAGACAGATAATGATTCAATATGGAAACCACCTCATCTGCCGAAAGTCTTTCCGAAAGAGCGGTAAACCCGCGAAGATCGGCCATCATTACAGTGACAACTCTCTTTTCTCCTCCGATGGCAACTCCTTCCGGCTTTTCCAATATTACATCCACAACTTCATCCGAAAAGTATTTACCGAGAATCTGATGCAAAAGCCGGTTTCGGACCGACAACTGTTCATTTAACCGTTTGATTTCTTTTGCCGCCGTCAATTCCATCGTTTGCCGCTGCAACACTTTCTCATAATTTCTGGTCATCATCTGCTGCATAGCTGCCCGTTCAATTCTTGTCACACCAATCTTCGAAAACGGCTTTGTAAGGATAACGGTAGCCCCCATCTCATAACACTTCCGATCTGTTTCCTCCGTCCGGATACCGGTCATAAAAAAGAGCGGTATTCCTATAAACGCAGTCTTTGACATGAGGAACTTAACGCTTCGAAATTCTTCCTTGCAGGCCGACTCATAATCCGCGATGAGAAGAGACGGCATCTCCGACGTCTGTTGCGCACGTTCCATCGCCTTCGTGAGTGCTTCAAACGAAAAAAGGCAAATAGCGCGCAGAGCTCCGCCCGCATTTACACGGCGCTGCGCTTCCACCATATCCTCTCTTGAATTACACAAAACCCAGACATCTCTTTTCATGTTCTAATTGTTCCTTTTATCTTTAAAAAACCGGTATTGGTTATCTCCGTAATTCTGCTTTGTAACCTTAACCTTCTTTTCTTTACATCTGTCGCAAAGTACACCGGAACGAATACCGGCACCACATCCTGAACAGACAAGTAAAATAGGTGATCCAAGCGGAATTTCCAACCGTTCATCTTTGAGAAAATACTCGATCGTACTGCGCGGAACTCCCGTTGCACGCATAATCTCCGTCACATTCCGCGGTCCTTCCTTGTCCAGATAATTCCTTACTTTCTGATAACTGTCATAATCTTCAAACCCACAATCGACGCACCGATAAGTCCCTCTGGATACCTGATGAAGATTTCCTCCGCATCTTTTACAAATAACCGGTTGTTGATTCATCTTAAGCGCATTGTTCCGTTCCATCCGGCTGGATTGCGCTGTCCCCGCCGAAACTGCCGGTCTTTCCGCGGAAGGAAGTTCCATTCTGGCCGTCGCGGCGCTGAAAGACTTCCTGTAAGCACCGGAGGAATCCGCTGTTTTTGAAGATTCTGCCGCTGCTCCATCCTGCATTGTCGCACTTGATGCGATTGATTTTTCTTCTATTTCCAACAATCCCCTCAAACGCTCCAGCAACCGCCGGGTTGCATCCTCCTGATCCTCATTATAAGGAATCGTCTGAACATTATTTAAATAAAAGCGAAACATATCACTGAGCGGAACACCTGTAATATTCAAGGGAACGATAGTCTTTCGGTGATTGATGGCACAATCTATTTCCTTTTCCACCCAAATGGATTCCTGCGATGACTCCGAAAGAACCAACAAAAAGACCCGGCATTTTTCGATTGCACGCGGTATTTCCCTCGCATAATTGGAACCGGCCGGAATCATCTCCGGCGCCTTCCAATACGTTATCCCGGCATCTCTCAAATCCTGTGCTATTTTTTTGACAGTCTGTGTATCTTTTGAACTGTAGCTGATAAATACTGCGTCTGACACACCGATTCTCCTTCCTTACATTTCAAGAAATTTTTCTCCCGCCTTGATCATCTTTTTACATTCTGCACACAGACGGTTCATATGCTGGCGCACATAGAGAGAATTATCATTACGGCTTTGTTTTTCGTGCTCTCTCGCCATATCCGCAAGTTGTTGCGCTCCGATGCTGGCCGAAGTACTTTTTAATGAATGGACATCGATACTGTATTCCTTCATGTTTCCCATCGTACCGCTTTTACGCAATCTTTCCATTTTCTCCGGAAGTTCTTCAAAATAGATCGTTAATATCTCCTCATAAGTCTCCACACTTCCGGCCATATTCTTAAGACCATCCTCCACACAAATGCCGTACTCTTTTAAAAAACGGAATTTTTCATCTTCGATGAAAACAGATTTCTTGTTAGGTTCAACAAATTCCGCCTCCGGCATCTGCTCCTGTCTTTCCACATAAACCACTTTTTCCGGCTTCAGCCCCCGGGTGACAATCTCCTCCAGCTTCTGACAATCAATCGGCTTACTCAAATAATCGGAAAATCCTTGCTCCAAATATCTCTCGCGCGCACCGAAAATGGCATTTGCCGTAAGAATTACAACCGGAATATCCGGTGAACTCGGTATGGTATCAGACTCCTGAACCCAAAGTCGTTTCATTTCCTCAAATGTTTCTATTCCATCCATCTCCGGCATCATATGATCCATGAAAATCATATCAAATTCCTGTTCAGCAAAAATGTCCAGCGCTCCCCTTCCGTCGCTCGCTTCTACAATCTGTATCTTTGTATGCTTCAAAAGCCCTTTGAATACTTCCAGATTCATTCTGTTGTCGTCCACAACAAGAATCCGCGCGCCCGGCGCTTCAAAGCTCATTCCCGGAAGAAGATGATTTTCTTCTCGCTTGGTCAGAATCCGGTCAATTGCTCCGATCGGTGAATCATCTGTAATTTCCTGCTCCAAATCAAAATAAAAGCGTGATCCTTTTCCGTATTCACTTTCCAGGCAAAGCTCACTGCCCATCATAAACAGGAAACTGGTCGTGATGCTCATTCCTAAACCGGTTCCTTCAATATTTCTGTTTTTTGTCTCCTCCAAACGCTGGAAAGAAGAAAATATCTTATCCATATCTTCCTCTTTGACACCGATACCGGTATCTTCCACTTCCACATGAAGAATAAACCTGCCATTCTCTTTTTTCCCCGATATGCGCATCGTCACGCTACCCTGCTCGGTATATTTCACCGCGTTCGATAAAAGATTCAGAATAATCTGACGAATGCGGACGTCATCACCCCGCAAACCCTTTGGCAGATTGGCATCTACTTCAAGCCCGAAGTCAAGATTTTTCTCTTTCACTTTCAGTTCAATCATATTATACAGATCATAAATAATATCTGAAATTTCGTAATTTACCGGTATAATCTCCATTTTGCCGGACTCAATCTTTGAGAAATCAAGAATATCATTGATGATGGCCAAAAGAGATTTTCCGGCCTCCCTGATATTCTGGGAGTAAGAGATAACCGCCCCGGATACCGCCTCCCTGGAAATCATCTCATTCATGCCGAGCATCGTATTAATCGGGGTACGTATCTCATGCGACATATTAGCCAGAAAATTGCTTTTTGCACGGTTGGCCTCATTCGCCTCGTAACTGAGGCGCTCCAAATCCATCGTATATTGACGCAATCTTGTAATATCCGTCAAAGTAATAGAATATCCGACAACACTACCACTGTCGGAGACTTCGCTTAATGTAGGCTGGTAAACTCTATCATCGATTTCATACTCAGAACCGCCTTCAAGAAAATCTTCCCGGATCCGGTTGGCAATTGAAGCTTTATCCCACTCAACAAGCCACGGCATAATACATTCTGCCGATTTATTGGCATATATCACATAACCGTCTTCCTGTGCAACAATAAGCGCCTGCGCACTTTCCGCTGCCATCTGGTAAATTGCCACATCTACCGTATCAAACAGACGATAACGCAGTATACAGTACAAAAATACAAGTGTATAAACCGCAAATATAAGCGGTCCGAAATCATAGTTTGTCGACGAAAAAATGTAAACAACAGCAATCAACGTAATAACCGCAGCAAGACTGCTGTATCCGACCAAACTCATGGCACTTCTTTCGTCCGGTGTGTTCACATTCTTACGATGGCTCAGGCAACGGATTGCAAAATAAACAAATGTAAAAACCAAATAGCCCAAAAAACAGTAGTAATACGGTGCTTTTCCGAGACTGCAAAACGCATGGCCGTCCTTCCATATCATGCCGATGGACGTATAATAGTAATCATGATACTTGGCCGTCATAACAAGACAAAAGGACAAAAAACCCACTCCCCATAAAACGGGCAGCGTAAACTGTTTGTACTTCCAATTATAATACTGTCCGATGCCGGTCACAAAGCTGGCTCCGGCAAAACACTTACCCATGTAACCGATCTGTATTGCAAGAAGCATCTCAGATATATTCGTAGCTTTCAACTCAAACACATAACCGATCAACATCAACATATCAAAAATAACGGCAAGAACAATAAATGAGTTACTCTGCCTTTTATTACGACGCAGCAAAAGCTGTAACATATATACACAAATAATGATGCATGCAATATGTATTTCCAACATTAACTCATACATGTTTCTACCTCCCGCTTCATTTTCGGGTACACTTCTCCCATTTTGAAATACCTTTCTATAGTTTACCAAAAAAAAAGCATGCTGTCAGCATGCTTTTCCGTATTTTACCTTTATTTTGTCCTCTCCACAGCGTGTATTCTGTCTGCAATCAATTGTTTTATTTCATCCATATCCTTGCGCATCGCAAAGGCGAGTTCGGAATGTAAATTGTTTTCCGCCAGCTTAAAATAACGTTCGTCGATGGTGGTATTTTTCTTACCTTCCGCACTTCGTTGCATATTGCGCAAATACATACATTTAAGAATTCCTACCAGCTGCTTCGGCTCACAGCTGAATATTGCCTCCTTATAACGCTGCTCACGCTGTTTGTCATTGATAATCCATACCGCTTCAATCCCCGGAATTTCATCAATCACCCGGAGCGCCTGCTCCTCATCCATCACTTTTCGTATACGCTGCTTCTCACTGTCTACGGGAATATATAATTTTGTGTTTTTCTCACCGATCGGTACAATCAGATAATACAATTTATCTTTATTTCCCATCGGAAGATCAAGGTGTACCTTATCTTCTACCTTACAGATTCCGTTATTGGCATTAATAACATAATCACCCACTTCAAACATCCTGCTTACACCTCCACGAAATGCCTTTATAACCATATCTTTCCCCATTATTCTAGCATTTAAAAATTTTTTTCGTAAGCAAAAAGTTTGCAGTCTCCGGCAAAACTATAAAATTTCTTCAATAAAAATGGTGCGCTCCGCTCCCAAATCCACAATGCGTTCTTCCGTCACAGACCGGTTGACACGGTTGTAATAAATCTTTACCAGCGGACGTGGTCCGTCATTCTGTCTGATGTTGGACACAATACCGACTTCCTTGGTCGAAAGACGAACCATAACACCGAGCGGATAAATCGGTATATTGTTGACGAATGTATTGACAACCTGCGGATCATAATAAATACCGCTGGCTCCGTACAATTCTTCCACAGCCAAATACGGCGGAATATTCAAATATGTAATAGCTGCAGCATATCTCTGACACACGCCGATAATCCGGGCTCCCACAGGAATTTCATCTCCCTTGATGCCTCTCGGATATCCCGAACCGTTAAACTTTTCATGATGCGCCTGAATACATGCAGCAATAGGTCTCGGAATGTTTTTCTGCAGAGCAAAATAGTAACCGTAAGTCGGATGCTCCTGCCACAGGTTCTCCTCTGCCGGATTGCGTTCGTCGAGCCTTACTAAATTCGGCATTTCAGCCACACCCATATTGTGCAGAAGCGCGCTGATAAGAACAACAAGAATCTCCTCATTGCTCAAATTCATGCAACCTGCCACAATTCCGCTCAAAACTGCCGTGTAAATGGAATGTTGATACAGCCTCACCTTATGAATGATACGAAGCTCCACCATGGTCTTCAAGACCTCTTCATTCCGGGCAATCTTGCGAATCAGCTGTTCCAACTTGCGCGCCACTTCAACTACCCGGTCATTCTTATTCGCTTCCGCCTGCAGCGGCGAAATCTCCCTAAGCACATGGACAAAATCCTCCACAAGCGACTCCTCCATTTTGTCCATCGGTGTGATCAAAACCGTATGTGGATCGGAAATATCCACAAGCTCAATTCCGATTTCCTTGAGCTGATCCAGGTTTCGATTGCTCAAAATTGTTCCGGCTTTCAGCAGACACGTATCCGTCCCCGGCTGATAGACAGACTGCTCCAGCTGCATACCCGGCTTTACTGCTTTAATTTTCATTTTCCCCATTACAAAATACCTCTCAAAAAAA
>JAFTVQ010000183.1 GCA_017461865.1 Lachnospiraceae bacterium
CGAAAGTCTTTCGCGAATCATACATAAGGACAACAAACTGATTCCGGCGATGGAAAACGCTGTATCGGATTTTCTTGCTCAGGCAGATACTTCGGATATCGTACAACTGAAATCATACGGCGAACAATTAGCCGCGCAGTTGCAATCCATGTCTCAGGACAGAAAAGGAATTCTGGCAGATTATACGAATCACAATACGCATTTGCTGCACACAGGCGTGGTTGCTGTGGATGCAATTCTTGCATATATGCAAAAGAAAGCCGATGCAAACAAAATTACAATTACGTGTAAACACACTCCGGAAACATTAAACTATTTACTCGAACAGATTTCAGCAGATGATCTGTCCCACATGTTATCCGATTTGCTCGAAAATGCTATTATTGCCACAGAAAAATGTGAGAATCGCGCGATTGCCGTTGTCTTCGGCAAACTTGATAAAGATGCTTTTGTCTCCGTCGCTGATACAGGACAACCATTTGACGTTGAAACCCTGCATCTTCTTGGCATGCAGGCACATACAACACACGAAAATGAAGGCGGAAGCGGTATCGGACTGACTGATATATGGAAACACAAACGAAAATACCGTGCGTCATTGCAAATCCAGGAATATGCGCCTGGTAACAAATTTTCGAAAAAGATCACAATACTTTTTAACAAAAAGAATCACTATGTAATCCAATCCTTCCGACATTCGGAAATCAGTAATACACAAACACGCGGAGATCTTTATGTCATTCCTACCGAAGACCCGCAAACAAACGGAGGTAAACTCAAATGATAAAAGAAGAATTAAAAATTATGTTACTTGAAGATGAGCCCGAAGAATGTAACGCCGTACAAGACTATGTTGACACATTGGAAAACGTTACATTAACCGGTTGTACAGCCAATGTTTCGGAAGCTCTCAAATTAGCCGAGACTACCTGCCCTGACGCAATCATCGTAGACCTCGAATTACACAAAGGAGGCGGAAACGGCATCCAATTTCTCGCCGAAATCAAAAAATTGTCATTTGATAACCCACCTTATCTGCTTGTCACTACCAACAATTCCAGTCAGACAACACATGAAGCTGCAAGAAATATGGGTGCTGATTTCATTATGGCAAAATATGAGGACGACTACAGTGCAAAGTATGTAGTGGATTTTCTTCTGATGATGAACGGAATCGTTACCAAAACACCGGCTGCTTCCAACATCATCCCTATCAGCAAAGCAAAAACCGCCCGTTCCCATGAATCAGAATTAAACAATTTTGATATGAGATCAGTCATCCAGGAAGAATTAAACGCAGTGGGAATCAGCCCAAAATCAGTGGGTTACCTTTATCTGACCGATGCCATATTACTTAAAACATATGATCATGAAATCAATATCTACAGCGAACTCGGTCCAAAATACCGCAAGAATGATTCCAGCATTGAACGTTCCATGCAATATGCCATTAACCGTGCATGGCGGGTAAATGATCCCGAAGATCTTCTCAAATATTATACAGCCCGTGTTCACTCCGAGCGCGGCGTGCCAACCATCATGGAATTCATTTATTTTTACTCAACAAAATTGCAAACAAAATATAAAATAAAGTGACTACGCAACTATAATTCTGCATAAACTGCTTGTATAATCGAGAATTTTATTTTAAAATAGAGTAAAGGTATTTTGAAAGGAGCTTTCAATATGAAAAAATTCACAAAAGGATTGTTATTTGGAGCTGCAATCGGCGCAGTAGCCGCAGGTGCTTATTATGTTATGAAAAAAAATAACACAGATAGATTTGATGATGACGATTTTGATGATTTCGATGATTTTGATGATGATGACGATTACGAAAACGGAACAGAATCTGTAGAACGCACTTACGTTCCGCTCAATTTGAGCACATCAGACGCTGAAGACATCGAACCATTCGATGAAGAAGACACAGAACCGATGGCAGATACCGTAGAAGACGGAACAGATGAAGAAGTGGCCGATGATGCTGTCGAAACAGAAACGATCGAAGAGTTTTTTGACGAAGAAGAATCTGATAAATAAAATGCCAAAAAGGCTGTCGCTTAGCGACAGCCCTTTTTTATACATTACATTTTCTTTACTTTTTTTACTGACAATACAAAATCTTGAATGAATTTATCATCCTTTATTTGTACTTCACTCTCTACCGGCATAATTTCTTCTATCGTTTTATTCGGTGTGTACTGGTAATTGCTTTCCACAATTCCCCAATCCCATTTTTTGCAGTCCCAAAGACTTTTTACTGCAGCTTTCAACTCTTCACGTTCGTACATCGTCTTTACGGTAGACTTCAATCCGTAACTGTACGGCGATACCACATCGACATAAATTCTCTCTTTTGCAAATATATCCTTTTCAGCAGACGATGTGGCTGCAAACAGATCATAGTATCCTTCTTCCAATGTCCATTGTTTCAAATCCGCATCATACGATTTTAATTTGTCTGTACTGACTTCAAAACAGATCTGTTTCTTCTCACCCGGCTGCAAAAATACTTTCTTAAATGCCACCAGCTCTTTTATCGGCTTGTGAAGCGTCGAATACGGATCTCCGGCATAAATCTGAATCACTTCAGCTCCGGCTTTCCCACCTGTATTTTCCACTTCAACAGCAAACGTAATCCTGTCTTCTGCCATCTGTACATTCTGCATATCACTGCAAACAAACGTTGTATATGACAAACCATGTCCAAACGGATAGCACGGACTGACTTTCTTTTTATCATAATACCGGTATCCCACATAAATTCCTTCGCCGTAACACACCTCATATCCATCCCCCGGGAAATTCAAATATGTCGGTGTATCTTCATATGTTTCAGGGAACGTAATCGGCAATTTACCGGAAGGATTAATTTTCCCGACCAATATATCCCGAATTGCTCTTCCCCCTTCCATTCCCGGCAAAAATGCAACCAAAACAGCTTTTACAACATCGCGTTTCAAATAAGACAAATCCACAGGACCGCATACATTCAATACAAGAACAATCGGTTTCTTTGTATCCTGATTTTGAACTACATCTTTCAATTGCTCCCTGATAATCTCAGGCACCTTTTCCAGGTTAATTGCTCCACAGGAATATAATAGCTTTATATCCTCCATGTCCGGATGCATATTGGGACGGTCATTTCCTTCCATTCCGCCAAGGCTGCACACACACAATCTGACATCCGAATCCGTGTCTTTTACAACATTGAGACCTTCTCTCAAGCTGCTTGTTCTGTTCGTTGTAATTCCTGCACTTCCGGTTCCGCACTCCAATAATTTGACCGATCCGCTGCCGATAACCGATACTTTTTCATCGACGGAAAATGGCAGAATTCCTTCATTTTCTGCAAGCACAATTCCTTCTGCCGCAGCCATATATGCAGCATGATCCGTGCAGTTCTTCAGCTCTTCCCGCTGTTTATCGGCAAGCGAAAGTTTGCGGAAATTTTCTGTGACCCAATCGATCAACGACAACAATCGCCTTACTGCAAGATTTAATTCATTGTCTGACAATTTACCGTTTCGTACAGCCTCTGCAATGGGTTCCCACGGAAGCGGTCCCGGCATTGCAAGATCGTTCCCTGCAGCTAAAGCTTCCGCCGGATGGTACACTGCACCCCAATCAGATAATACAACGCCATCAAAACCCCATTCTTCCCTGAGTTTTTCTGTCAGCAGCCACTTACTTTCCGTACAAGGCACACCGTTGATGCAGTTGTATGCGCTCATAACAGTTTTCACTTTGCCTTCCTGCACGCAGGCTTTAAATCCAGGGAAATATATTTCCTCCAGTGCTCGAGCCGAAATAATTTCGTTAATTCCGACACGGTTCGTTTCCTGATTATTGGCTGCATAATGCTTTACATTGGCGGCCACACCGTACTTCTGTACTCCTTTAACCAATTCCGGTGCCAACGCCGCAACCAGATACGGATCTTCCGAATATCCCTCAAACAATCTACCATTCAGCGGATCTCTGTGGATATTCACATTCGGGGTTCCGAGCAAAATATGCACGCCGTATAAATTAGCCTCTTTTCCCAGTGCTTCTCCAACTGCCAAAACCACTTCCGGATTCCACGTTGCCCCCAGCAGAATTCCCGGCGGAAAACATCCCGGCGCATAATCTGCACCATTCAGATTTTTTTCCAATCGTTCTTTGATCCACTCATATAATTCTTTTTCATCCTGTGTTAGTTTCTCAGGCTCAAAATAATATTCAATCACATGTGTTAATGCGGTACTTCCAACCATGCCATTTGTACTGTCCACGGCTAACTTTCCCACATCCGCCATATCACCGAATAGTTGTTCAAAGTTCATACCGGTTCCGCCGTCAAGCAGTTGCATTCTTGCAACTCCCAAACGCTCTATCTCTGCCATACCAAAGAAAGTGGCTCCATTCACAAGCCTCGCTTTCTCTTCCAATGTCATTTGTCCCAATACTTTATCTACATCCATTTTTCTAATCCCATCGTTTTCTTACGTATCTATCTTGACACTAAATTAATTTCCTTAATCTCTCCGTTTTTGAAATCCATTGCATTTTGCAGCGTTGTCTCACTGATGGAAGCAAGTGCTTCTTCCGTCAAAAATCCCTGGTGGGACGTCACAATAACATTTGGGAAAGACAACAATCTTGCTGTCGTGGAATTTTCCAAAATATCATCTTCTCTGTTTTCAAACACATTGTTGGTCTCTTCTTCATATACGTCCAAACCAACTGCAAAAAACTTTTTACTTCTGATACCCGCAATCAAATCTTCTGTCTTGATTAATCCACCTCTTGATGTGTTTACAAGTATTACTTCGTCTTTCATCTTCTGAATTGTTTCTGTATTGATGAGATGATAGTTATCCTCCGTTAACGGACAATGCAGCGAAATCAAATCACTCTGCGCAAGAAGAGTATCAAAATCCACATACTCAACAAAGTCCAACTCTTTATTCGGATATAAATCATATGCAATAACTCTCATGCCGAATCCATGACAGATACGACACATAGCTGCCCCTATCTTACCGGTTCCGACAATACCTGCTGTCTTTTTGTAAAAGTTAACTCCGGTTAACCCGACCAGGCTAAAATTATTTTCGCGCACCTTAATGTATCCCTTATGAATTCTTCTATTTACCGCGAGGGCAAGGGCCATCGCATGTTCCGCAACCGCTTCCGGAGAATATCCCGGAACACGCAACACCGTGATACCGCACTCATGTGCTGCATCCAAATCTACATTGTTATATCCGGCACAGCGCATTAAAACAAGTTTTACCCCTTTTGCCTCCAACACGCGGATTACCTGTTCACCGACATCAGAACTCACAAAAGCACATACCGCATCATAACCTTTTGCCAATCTTGCTGTATGAGCCGAAAGATCCGTTTCCAAAAAATCCATTTCAATTTCAGGATATTGCGGCAATACTTTTTCAAAGGAATCTTTGTCATATTTTTTTGTATCATAAAATAATATCTTCATGTATTTTTCCTCCATTTACATTTTTACTATTCGCATATATTTACTTTTTATTCTACAGATTATTTTTTATTTTGTACATACACAATCATTTTTAAAAAAATAAAAATATGCCAGCAATATATTACTGCCATAGCACTTAAAAAACTGATCAGAATATGCCTCTGAAAGCCTCCTACACCGCCAAAAAGAACACTGAAAAGCATACACACGGCAAACCCAGCCAAAACAGGTACACTCTCTAATATGAGCTTTTTCCAAACCTTTTCTTCTTTATTGACATGAAGCAGAACCTCCGGCGTGACTGTAAATTTTGTCTTGCACAACTTTTTAATCCCATCCTGATCAATCACACCGAATCCCCATATAGAACACACCATAATCTTATATCCTAAAACAGGACCGATTATCAAATTTACCAATGCTCCAATGGTCAAATAGCAGCCAATTGCAATCGCCAGTCCGAATATTGTACTTAAAATCCATATCATGCTTCTTTTCCTCCGATTACTATACGGATATATCTTTGTAACAAAAAAAGGGATATAATACTATATCCCTTTTTCGTGCCCGCGACCGGAATCGAACCGGTACTGTATCGCTACAACAGGATTTTAAGTCCTGCGCGTCTGCCAGTTCCGCCACGCGGGCCCACAATGCATATCTCTATACATTGTTAATGGGACCTACAGGGCTCGAACCTGTGACCCTCTGCTTGTAAGGCAGATGCTCTCCCAGCTGAGCTAAGATCCCATTATGACGACCCAGATCGGACTCGAACCGACGACCTCCGCCGTGACAGGGCGGCGCTCTAA
>JAFTVQ010000184.1 GCA_017461865.1 Lachnospiraceae bacterium
CCGCTGGTGGGTTCGTCCATAATGATCAGTTTGGGTGAAGTCATAATGGCAGACACGATACCCACCTTTTTCTTGTTGCCCAGAGAAAGGTCTGCAATCTTGCGGGACAAATCCAGATTGAGCCTGTCGGCAAGCTCCTTCATCTTTGCCTTGCAGTCCATGCCGTACAGATCGGCGGTGTACTGCAAAAGTTCACGGACTTTCATGTTTTCGTAATAGCTGTTCTCGCTGGGCAGATAGCCCACATCCTTGGCAATGACGCTGGCCTTGGAGTGACAGTCCAAACCGAAGATAGATGCACTGCCTCCGGTGGGACGGATCAGCCCCATTAGGGTGCGGATTGTGGTGGACTTACCCGCACCGTTGGGGCCGATAAAGCCGAAAAACTCTCCCTGGTTGACAGAGAAGCTGAGGTTATTGATTCCTCGATGCTTCCCATAGTGCTTGGTCAGTTCATTCAAGACAATCGCTTGTTCACTCATTTCAAATACTCCTCCTTATAAAAATTTTTCCGCAAAATCGCGATGTTCTTTTGAAAATCATCCATGACGGTATCAAAATCAAAAGTGTCCGCTCCACGGTATCGGGCCGCATAGCCCTCGGCCATCAGCAGAAGCATTTGGAATACAGGGCCAGCATCTTCCGGGTTCTTGAATTTCAAAGCGTCATCTTCCCGCAAAATCATATCGTTTCTGAACTTGCAGGTTTCTTCCGTCAGGATGGCCAGCGAATCCAGTACATCGGGAGAAGTTTCCTCCCAGACGCTGGAAATAAATTGGAGAATGAAGGGCTGTGTTTTGAAACTCTCCATTTCTATTTTGCTGGAAGTCATGATCCTGTCGAACAAATCTGTTTGGGAATCGAGTGCTTCCTTATCAAATATTCCCTCTATGATTTTCTTGCAGTATTCCAGCAGGTAAATGTAGAGATGCTTTTTACTGCCAAAATACTGAAACACAGACGCTTTGGAAATGTGTGCGGCTACCGCAATATCATTGATTGAGGCTTTTTCATAACCAAACTTGCCGAAGCACTGGAGCGCCGCATTGAGAATGGTCGTTCTCTTTTCTTCGGTCAGCGCCA
Organism: Lachnospiraceae bacterium; assembly: GCA_017461865.1. GTDB lineage: Bacteria > Bacillota > Clostridia > Lachnospirales > Lachnospiraceae > SVFI01. Next base: position 1,084 of record JAFTVQ010000184.1, read on the forward strand.
AAAATTTATCCAATTCATTTCCTCCTTTATGAAAAATAACCGTTTCGGTTATTTAGAGTATAGCACTAATAACCGAATCGGTCAAGAGGTTGGGAGTATAATTCAAAAATTTCCCTTTTATATTGTTAGGCCAACGAAGATTAGTCTCGAAAGTGCTGGTGTGTTCAAGTCAGCAGTTGCGTGAAATTAAATATGATATTGCATGAAATTATAAATCGTTCAAATCCTATGACCTGAAATGTAAAATTACATTGGGTGATGTCTATGCAATTTGAACGCGACGAGCGAAAGTTTGATTTCCACGATATAGGGCGCGAGATTAAGCGCAAAAGAGAAGCCAGCGGCATGACACAGGAGCAACTGGCCTGTATCATTGACCGCGATCCCCGCACCGTCATGTACCACGAAAACGACGGCCAGCATCCCAGCCTGAATATCTTTTATCAGTTGGTGACAAGGTTCGATATATCGGTGGATCAGTTCTTTTATCCCGATATGAGCGCAGATGACGCTTGCAAAAAGCGCATCAATATCATGCTCAGCTCTATGGACGAAAAGGACTTGCGGTTGGTGGAAACCATTATCCGCTCAATTAAAGAAGCGAAAGAAACGGAGGAAGCGTAAGGAAAGGCGCGGCCTCCGTTTTTTCGTGGGGTTTCCGGGGGTGCGCGTTAGCGGCAAGCAGGGCAAGTGTAGCCACACTTGCTATTTTTGCATCCCGTGGGGGCTGCAAAAACGCTTGTTGGGGAGCCTCCCCAAACCCGGCTCTTTGGGACAA
>JAFTVQ010000026.1 GCA_017461865.1 Lachnospiraceae bacterium
CCCGATCCGTTTTATGTCCGGTGTCGGAGTGACATTCTTCATTGGCGCCGTACTTATGATGATCTACGTTCTGATTGAGAAGTTCACGGTGGGAACCCCGATTCTCGGCTGGGCTTCGCTGATGTGCGTCGTTCTTTTCTCGTTTGGGCTGATGATGCTCATGCTCGGAATTCTCGGCGAATACGTCTGGAGAGCTTTGGATGCTTCCCGTAACCGTCCGCCGTATTTGATTGACGAGATTAAAAAATCGGATGAAAAATAAAAGTGTGTATAAAAAAGGACAACTTCGCGGGAAGTTGTCCTTTTACATTGGCGTATAAACCGCACCCGCCTAACACAACAAAATCGAAACAACGATACCGATCAGAGCGCCGACCAGCACTTCCGCTTTGGTGTGTCCGACATGGGTTTTGATATTTTCTTTGTCGGAGAGGGAAGTGTTGTTGGTACGATCCATGAATTCGGTAATCTCATTCAAAAGCCGGGCCTGCTTTTCGGTTTCAAGCCGGACACCGCATGCGTCATGGGTGACGATGATGGCGAGGATTAAGGCGATGACAAATTCCGCGCTGGAAGGTCCGGAGACAAAGAAAGTGGTCGTGGCCAGGGAACATACGGTTGCGGAGTGACCGCTCGGCATTCCGCCGTCGCCGACGAATCGCTCCCATACCAGTTTTTTATTGACAATTAAATGTATGATTGTTTTCAGAAGTTGGGCACAGAACCAGCCTGCAACGGTGTTTATTAAGAACGGGTTCTGTAAAAGCTGTTCAAAATAATTCATGTGTATACCTCTTTTGTCCGTATTCTTAATTGTGAATAGTATACCCTATTTTGAAAGAAACTACAATCATCCGAAGGCCGTATTTGGGCACTTGTTAAAAATTGTCGACGAAAAACATTAGACATAAGTCGAAAAAGGGGGTATTGTGTTTCTAGTCGTAAAAAAACCTAAAATGACAAAAAGGGGCGATATATATGAAACGTATATTATTAAGCAAAAAGAAAAATTATGTCACAAAATTGATGTTGGAACTCGGTATTCCTGCGCATCTGAAAGGATATCACTACATACGGTCCGCGGTTTTGATGACTGCGGATGATATGGAACTGGTGACCAGCATCACCAAACTGCTCTATCCGGATGTGGCGAAGGAATATCAGACAACAGCGCAAAAAGTGGAGAGAGCAATCAGAAATGCAATTGAGGTTTCCTGGGTAAGAGGAAACATGCATGCAATGGAGGAAGTGTTCGGATTCTCTGCGGACCAGGGAAAAGGAAGACCGACGAACAGCGAGTACATAGCAAGACTTGCCGATGACGTCCAGCTCCATTTTTCGGATAATCCGGATAGATATGACAAATAAGTAAGATCAGGTCACAATGACATCTGTCTGCGGTGCGACTACGCAGATGGGTGTTTTTTTGATGCTTGCTTTACAAATACTGTGTTTATGGTGTAAAATAAATCGGATAAGATTCTGTTTGAAAAAGGAGAAAAAATGAAAAAATACGGCGTGATCATGGCTGGCGGCGGCGGAACGCGTTTTTGGCCTCTCAGCAGAAGAGAAAGACCGAAACAGTTATTAAATTTGAGCGGAAATGAAATAATGGTAAATGAGACGATTGACCGAATCACGGCTTCCGTGGGCGAGGGAAACGTATTTATCGTGACCAACGAGACACAGGCGCAGCTCATGAAGATTGAGACTGAGGGAAGAATGGATCCGAAGTGTATTCTGGCAGAGCCTGCAGCACGCAATACCGCAGCGTGCATCGGGTATGCAGCTATGGAAATCGTCAAAAAATATGAGGACGGCATTATGTGTATTCTGCCATCCGACCACTTTGTGAAAAATCAGAAAGAGTTCACAAATATAATAAATGCGGCTATCGAGACGGCGCAGGAGACGGACATGCTTGTGACTGTCGGTATCCGCCCGACCTTCCCGTCGACCGGATACGGATATATCTGTACGGATCAGGGCAGTGCCAAGGCGATCGGAACAACAGGAAAAGAATATTTCGCAGTAAAAGAATTTGTGGAAAAGCCGGATGAAGAGACTGCAAAAGAATATCTTGCAAGCGGTAACTACGCATGGAACAGCGGAATGTTTATTTGGAAAGCATCGACCATTCTCAAGAAGTTTGAAGAACTTCTTCCGGATATTTACGCATGCCTGGCGCAGATTGGTGATGCCATGGGTACGGAGAAAGAGCAGGAAGTAATTCAAAAGATTTATCCTGAAATCCCGAAGATATCCATAGATTACGGCATCATGGAACGTAGCAAAGATGTTGTGATGCTCGAGGGGGATTTCGGATGGAATGACATCGGAAGTCTGGACATGCTCGGTATCATGAAGGAAGAGGATGAAAACGGAAACATTCTCTACGGTGAGCAGGTTAATATTGATACAAAGAACTGTATCCTTTACGGAAAAGACAAGCTGATTGCAACAATCGGCGTGGAAGATCTGATTGTGATTCAGGAGAAGGATGCAATTCTTATCTGCGATAAGAGCAGGACACAGGATGTCAAGACGGTGGTAGACATGCTTGCATCGCAGGGAAAAGAACAGTATCTATAAAAGGAGAAAAAAATGGCAAATAAAGAGATTAAAATCGGTGATTATGTCGTAAATGAAACAAGTCGCCCATATATGATTGCGGAGATCGGAATCAACCATAACGGTGATATTAATATTGCAAAAAAACTTATGGATGCTGCCAACGCAACGGGCTGGCACAATGTAAAATTCCAGAAGCGTACACCGGAGCTGGCGGTCCCGGAGGCACAGAAGAGCGTGCCGAGATCTACGCCGTGGGGCGAGATGACCTATCTGGAATATAAATACAGAGTAGAATTTGAAAAAGAGCAGTACGATATCATTGATGCTTACTGCAAGGACAAAGGTCTGACATGGAGTGCATCTCCGTGGGATATGCCGAGTCTGGAGTTTTTATTAAACTATGACATTCCGTATATCAAAGTGGCGAGTGCGTCCAACGGAAGAGATGAGATGATTGCGGAAGCAGCCAAATCCGGGAAACCGGTAATTCTTTCCACCGGTATGACCACCATGGAAGAAGTGGATCATGCAGTGGAGGTGCTGGAGAAATACGGAAAGGGAGATTACATTCTCCTCCATACCAACAGCGCTTATCCGGCGCCGGTGAAAGATCTTAACCTGCGTATGATTGAGACGCTGCGCAAACGTTTTGACTGTCTGGTGGGATACAGCGGACATGAAGAAAATCTGGAGCCGTCCATTGCGGCAGCAGTGCTCGGCGCATGTGTGATTGAGAGACATGTGACACTTTCACACAGTATGTGGGGAAGCGATCACAAGGCAAGTCTTGAGGTCCACGCCATGGACATGCTCAATAAACGCATCCAAAACGTATATGAAGCGCTCGGTGACGGCGTGAAATATATGTCAGACAGTGAAGCGGCACAGAGGAAAAAACTTCGTACCGTATAAACCATCTAAGGAGACAGAAACATGCAGGCAATTAACCGAAAGTCAAGGCTTTTGGAGACCTACAGCTTAATATTGATTGATTTGCTCTGTGTGATTGCAGCACTTGCGACAGCGCTTGTTATCCGTTTCGGAAATGTGCAGCAGGCCCTTTCGACCCCGGTACACTATACGGTTGGAATATATATGATGCTGTTTTCCGTTCTTTACAACGTGATGGCGGACTGGAACCGCGGATTTTTTAAACGGGGATATTTCGTGGAATTCATCGCGGTTGCCAAGTACGATGTTGTCATGATGGCAGCGATTGCATGTATCATGTACGTGACACATGTTGCGGGGGATTATTCCCGATTGACGTTTGGATATTTCGCCGTGGCCAATTTGTTATACACAATGGCAGCACATTGCGGGTTTAAAGCGTTTATGCTGAGATTTTACCGCAAAAGCAGCAGTAGTGATAAGGTTATGGTTGTCACGGAAGCGGATTATGCGGAGAGTATTTTGAAACGGATCAAAGACTCCGGATCCTGGGATTATGAAGTCACGGCACTGGCGATTCTCGACTCTGATTTTGAAGGCGAAGAGATTATGGGAGTCCCTGTTGTTGCAGGAAAGCATGATCTGTTTGATGTGTCGAGACAGATGCCTCTGGATCAGGTGTTTATGTACCTTCCGGGGACACCGGCCAAGGAAGTGCGTTCTTATATTTTGGACTTCCAGTCCATGGGTGTCATCTGTCACTATAACGTGGAAATGAAGGAACTCAATTTAGCCGGCAAAACGGCAGGTGATTTTGCAGGATATGCAGTTATGACATTCTCCATGCAATATTTTGACTATCGCCGTATGATCATTAAACGTTTTATTGACATAATAGGCGGACTGGCGGGCAGTCTGATTACGATTCTTCTCACACCGTTTGTAGCACTTGCAATCAAGGTCGAATCCAGAGGGCCTGTTTTCTTTGCCCAGACGAGAATCGGAAAGAACGGCCGTCGTTTCAAAATATATAAATTCCGTTCCATGTACATCGATGCGGAAGAACGGAAAAAAGAGCTGGCTGCGCAGAATGAAATGTCTGACGGTCTGATGTTTAAGATGGAGAAAGATCCCCGTATTACAAAAGTCGGAAAATTCATCCGAAAGACGAGTATTGATGAGTTTCCGCAGTTTTTTAACATTCTGCGGGGAGACATGAGTCTGGTGGGAACAAGACCGCCGACCGTGGATGAATTTGAACAGTACAGCAACCATTACCGCAGACGGATGAGCATCACACCGGGATTGACCGGCATGTGGCAGGTGAAAGGCCGCGGCAAAGTGACTGAGTTTGAAGATGTGGTAAAAATGGATTTGGATTATATTGACCATTGGTCATTGATGCTGGATATAAAAATCATGTTCCAGACAGTTTGGGTTGTTTTGTTTGGAAGAGGAGCGAAGTA
>JAFTVQ010000185.1 GCA_017461865.1 Lachnospiraceae bacterium
CAATGTCAGTTAGTTAAGTTACAAGGTTAAACACCATGTTGAGGGTCTAACCAAATTTTTTCAAAAAATCCCCTAAAAGGGATTGACAAGCAGTCAAAAATGTGCGGCCGCTTTCGCTACTGATTGATTTTTAGAGGTAGCGAAAGCGGCCCTTGAATTGAATGTATAGTCTTTTCAATTCAAGGAGGTACACACTTATGTCGCACGAATCAATCAAAGCTGCCTTTTCAGATGCCGTCAAGCATGTTGCATCCAACATTTCACTCTATGCAGTGAATCCAGACAGGAATCTGACCCGCAACAGAAAGATAGGGGCTGCTAAACTCATTTCTTTCATGGTCTCCTGCGGTTCTTCCAGCACAAAACTGGAACTTCTCGATTTTTTTGGTCTGGATCCAAACGCCCCATCTGCTTCCGCTTTTAACCAGCAGCGGGCAAAACTAAAACCTGATGCACTGGAAGCTGTTTTCCGTCAGTTCAATTCCTCTGTCCTGTCCATGGAAAAAACGCCTGACTATCGTTTCCTTGCCGCAGATGGTTCCACCTTTACTTTTTTCAGCAAACCATCTTTTTCCCCTCCTGAATACTTTGTCTCAGAAGGACATTCGGCAAAAGGATTTTACAGTATGCACTTGAATGTTCTATATGACCTGCAGAAGCATACTTATTCTGACGCCCTGATCCAACCGGTTCACCAAAAGGATGAATTCCGGGCTTTCTGTGACATGGTAGACCGCCACGACCTGATGCCTGGTACAAAAGATATCTTTATTGGTGACAGAGGGTATTGCTCTTATAACAACATGGCACATGTCATGGAAAAAGACCAGTATTTTCTATTTCGCACCAAAGACATCCATTCCAAAGGACTTGTTGGAAATTTTGATTTTCCAGATACAGATTCCTTTGATATTCAAGTAAATGTCACTCTGGTCCGCAGTCATAAAAAGGATATCCCGATCAAAGAAGGCTTTTACAAACGCTTTGTAGATGCTGCCGCTTCTTTCGATTACGCTGCATATGGTTCTCTGGACACTTATGACTTGTCGTTCCGGATCGTAAGATTTCCGATATCTGACGGTTCATATGAATGCATCGTGACCAATCTGCCGCCAAAGGAATTTCCTTCTGAACGTATAAAACTTCTATACTATGCCAGATGGGCCATCGAGGGTTCCTTCCGGAAATTGAAATATACAATCGGACTGAGTAACTTCCATGCTTACAGACCAGAATACATCAAACAGGAAATATGGGCAAAACTGATCGCATATAACATGACGGAAACTCTTATCAACCATACAATAATAAATAAGGGAGACACAAAATACGAATACAAAGTGAATTTTAGCATCGCGGCTCATATTTGCAGAGTCTTTCTCCGTCTGACCACAGAGAAAGACTCCATAGATGTGATGTCCCTGCTCTGCAAAGAATTAATCCCGCTTCGGAATGAACGCCAATATCCCCGATTGAAAACGGCACATTTCCGAAGACCGCGATATTTCATATATCGCGCAGCATAACACAGTTTCATCAACAACTATTTTACCCCTTTTTGAAGCAGATGTAAATCTGCTTGTTTGTCATGC
>JAFTVQ010000003.1 GCA_017461865.1 Lachnospiraceae bacterium
AGTGCCTTTGCTCCGCGAAAGCAAGGCACTTTTCCAAAAGCACACCGAAGACTGACTTCTCTATCGGCTCTCTTGTTAATTACATTATAATCATCCGACACTTGTCTGTAAATAAAAAAGCACCGGTCACTCGGTGCTTTTTCTCTGCAGGAGATGGGACTTGAACCCACACGATATTGCTACCACAGGCACCTGAAGCCTGCGCGTCTGCCAATTCCGCCACTCCTGCGCGCAAAACATATTCTATCGTTTTTTACATGTAATGTCAATGGTATTTTCAAAACTTACACATCACATTTTCTTTTTTTTATTCACTTTATACCCATATAAAAAACGTAACAACGGAATCTTCAACATTATCAAGACAACCACCGGGATAAAAACTGCTTTTGCACTAATACTAAATATAATATAGTTGCTGTCGGGTATTGCCACAAACTGCTGGACGTAGGCATATATTTTTTTCCACGGAACGAAATAGAATTCTATTACATGCACACACATGACCAGCAGGCTGTATTTACCTGCACCCGACAACATCGAAAATAAAAAGCCTCTTTTCTTTGATAATAGTTTTGCGACTATAAGAACCACGGCAGTTCCGCATATGCTGCCCCAAAAATCCAAGATTCCATTGCCCCAAAAGGCTCTTACCAAATAGAAACCGCGATAATTTCTGATTGCATATATCCAGTTTGCAATAAAAAAAACGGACGCCGTTATCTTGACTTCTGACGATGTATGTATTATCTGCTCAATTTGTGGTTGTATTTGTCTGCACATATATCCCAAATACAAAAATGGAAGTGCGCAACCTCCTGCCTGAATGCTAAACGGCAACCACAAATACTTCACGCTCCATACACTGAGTCCGCAAATAAGAAAAACTGCGCATACACGCACTTCTTTCTTTATGCAGCTCAACACCTTCATAAAAAGTAATCCCCAGAATAACGCCAATAAAAACCATATTGCTCCGATTGCAGGAATAAAAAACGGTTCTTCAAATTTATTCCCCGAGCCGTAAAAAGAAGCAAATATCCATTTTGATAATGCCCTTTTCCAATTTTTATGTCTGAGTATATTAATCGGTATTGAAAACACACAGATAAGTACGCACGTTACTGCGTACGGAAGCAAAAGAGCCTTACTCTTTTTTTTAATAAAATCCTTTGTTTTTCCTTCTATGTTCAATAAAAAACCTGACAAAAAGAAAAACAGAGGCACATGAAATGTATAAACAATGCTATTAATTTTTCCGTTTCCGAGATGTCCTAAAACAATACAAATAATTCCTATCCCTTTTGCAATATCAATCCAATCAATTCTTTTTTCCATAACTCTCTTCAAACATACCTACCTATATGTTCTCTAAACCTCTTCAATTTTTATATAAACAAAAAGAAACTTTTGCTCACGCCACATATAAGCCATGAGCAAAAGTCTCCTATACATTCACACTTAAAACATGCTGTCAAACATATATCCGCTGGAAGAATAAGCATTGGAATAAAGTGCATTCTGTGCATAGATACCACTCGTCTTAGCTGCATCTGCCTGCGCGTACATATTGATAAAAGACGCCTTTGACTGAACATTGTATGCAAAAGATGTAACTCCGTTCATCAGAGACTTAACCGTAGACATATCTGACTCTTTGAACTTTTTCTCATCCACAGCAAGATTGTTATCTTCTCCGATGGTGATACCAACCTTGTTCAAAATATCTTCATATGTAAGAGTCTGGGTTACCATATTGGCCGCTGTGGAAAGCACCTTCGTATTATCCGATTTAGCAGAAGCAGACACTACACTATTGTATGACTTCACAAAATCTGCAACCTTATCGTAAATCGCATCCGTATCGTATTCTTTGGATGTTGTCTCAATACCGAATTCATCCTTTGTTGTAACATCCTTCTTTTCAAACACGGATTTCTTACTTGTATCCGTAAGTGCAGCCGCCGCCTCGTTCAGTGAATTGCTGCTGCTCTTAAGAGATGTAATCGTAGCCGCCGAATCCGTCGCACTTCCCGTCGCAAGCTTATTCACTGCAGTATTACTCTTGGAATCTCCCTGCGCATAGTAAGCTTTCATCAGCTTTCCGTAGCTTCCGCTCTTAATCAATGCATAATCCGATAACGAAAACGAGGAAGACGACGTATTGCCGAATATACTGCTCGTCACATTATTACTGTTGGTCTGCAGACTCGAAAACAACATCGAATAATCTGATTTTGGTGAAATATTGATTGCCATATCCATCACTCCTTGATTTTAAAAAGAAATCCTCCTTGATTTCTGTGCATAGTTAGTCATGTTGTTATAGTAATTATCGCCCATTTAGCAGGAATTGGCAAGAGGATTTATGCATATTTTTTAAAAAATATAAATTTTAATGTTGACACCTTTGATTTAAAATGATATTATACATCTTGCGGCGTGGCAAACACACCGCTCCATAAGAACGCGGAAGTGTCGGAACTGGCAGACGAGCAAGACTAAGGATCTTGTGATCAATGCGATCGTGTGGGTTCAAGTCCCATCTTCCGCAGAAAAATTTAAATACGATAAATACTACGAAATGCAGTATTTATCGTATTTTCTTGTGTTTATTAGATGTCAAAATTTCAAATACATATCTGTTATAGTGTCACCATACAATTTTACACCTCTGTTTACGCACCTAAAATTAACGTTCCGGAAAGGCGGTAACATCATGTACGCAATGCTGAGCAATTTATTGGAAGACAAAAAAGGAGAACTTACTTTTACCTGTTTCGGGGCATGGCACTTATGCTATATACTTGCACTTGCCATCCTCCTTTTTGGTGTGATTTTCTATTTAAAAAGCAAAAACGAAAGCACCAGGCAAAAGGCCATACGCCTCTCTATCCATTGTGCTTTCGCTGTATACATCGCTGATTTTTTTCTTATGCCGTTTGCTTACGGAGAAATTGATGTGGAAAAACTGCCGTTTCATATATGCACTGCCATGTGTGTCATGTGCTTTCTGAGCCGGCACAATTCCTTTTTTGAAAAATTCAGGCTGCAGTTTGCCGTACTCGGACTTATTTCCAATCTGGTTTATTTTATATACCCTGCAGGCGTCATGTGGTACCAAATCCATCCGCTCTCCTACCGTGTGATTCAGACACTCCTTTTCCACGGCTTAATGACCGTATACGGACTGCTTGTCGTAATCTATGATGATGTGGACTTCGAATGGAAATCTTGTTACAAAGATGTTATCGTTCTTGTTCTGATGACCCTTTGGGCTCTTTTGGGAAATGCTTTGTACACCGGCACTGCCCATGGACAAACCTATTATTTTAACTGGTTTTTTGTTTTGCGTGACCCGTTCTATATGTTTCCGGAACATATTGCACGCTTCATTATGCCTCCGCTGAATATCGCGGTGTTTTTTGCTGCCGATTTGCTTGTGTACGCTATCGCAAAATCCAACTCACGGTGCTGCAAAAAAAATTACGACAAATAATTACCAATAGGTAAACACAATGCCCGCAAGCGGTGACAACACGATCATAATCACAGAAAAGCAGAAAGATTCCACGGATGTAAGCGTTGCGCGCTGCTTTGACGGAAACATATCCTGCAACAAAGCGTTGGTGCGCACCTGCAATGCATCATCACCGATAGCTGCAATAAAGCCGCCCAATGCCATAACCCAACACATCGGCGAGTGCTCAGCCAACACTCCAAAAAACACAAGCAAAGAGGATATTCCGAAAATCCACCGATACCTGATCTCAGGCAGTCTTAATATCAATCTTGAACCGACAATTCCACCCATCTCCATGAACAAAAGTGCCAAACCGAGCCACCACTGTGACATACCTTTTTCCGGAAGTTTTGCCTGCAGGAAAAACAACAAAAGAATATCTACCGCGCCGACCAAAGAATTGCAAAACATCAACCCTATCGCTTTACGCAATTCCTTTAAATATGCAAAACTTTCCCTAAAGCATTCCTTCAGCTTTCTTCCTATTTTGTCCCCTTTGCTCTTTGCATGCTCTTCTGCATATACTTCCCGCAGAGACATAAGAATCAAAACCTGTATCACACCGGTAACCACTCCCGTCCCATATGCGGTTTTATAACCGATTGCAAGGGCAAAACCTGCGCAAAGCGTTGAAATACCGCTGCACAGACGATAAATTACCAACTGATTGGACTCATACTTCTCAAATTTTTCTTCCATCCCGGCAAGTTTGAGCGAATCATAGGCAAGCGCATCCCCCGAACCCGATGCAAAATTATAGCTCAATGCCCGAAATGCAATGGATACACATACCATAAAAAGATTGGCGGAAAGAATCATGACAACGTCCGAAATCATTGCCATAATCGTACTGACAACAAGCATTTTCTTCCTTCCGAAAACATCTGCAAAAACACCGGACGGAATCTCAAACATAAGGCTTGTAATGTGAAACACCGTCTCTGCAATGCCGATTTCCACAAGACTGTAGCCCCTTACCGCCAAAATGGCCACCCAGGCTCCGGTCAGTGAAAGATTCCCCAATACGGAGGATGTATATAATTTTGATAATTGATTTTTAATTTTAAACATAATAAATCTCCTTAACTGAATTTTGTAAACATCGTCAAGGAGATACTGCGCAATTTTATTTCATTTGTAAAAAACTACTCATCATAGTTCCATCAGAGTATGTTCATGACAAATCAACCTAAAAAAGGGCGCACTATCCCCTTAAAGGGAAAAAATGTAACCTTTTTTCAGTTGGAGATTTATCATTTTCCACGACATAACATCAACCTCTGATTTCTATCTACCCGGTAACTATACCATATCTCTCATATTACTTGCAATCCTTTTTCTTTTTTTGTATTCTATTACATGGACATGGGAAACGCAACAACACCGATCCCTCCTGTCCTGTAAAACAAAAGAAATCACAAGGAGTCCTTATGAAAGAATCAACCAATGCAAAACTTATGCTGATTATATCCATGACCGTTTTCGGTACCATCGGCCTTTTTGTCCGAAACATCCCGGTCTCCTCCGGAGAACTTGCACTCTACCGCGCCGTGTTGGCCGCGCTGCTGATTGCAATCTATCTGGTAATAACCAAACAGAAGATTCCGTTTAAAGATATAAAGAAAGAAATCCCTCTGCTTCTGCTCTCGGGCATTGCAATGGGATTTAACTGGATTTTATTATTCGAAGCCTACAAACACACTACCGTCTCTGTTGCAACGCTCAGCTACTATTTTGCGCCGGTGATTGTAACACTCGCCTGCCCTATCCTGTTCAAGGAAAAAATGGGCGCAAAACAGTGGATCTGCTTTGGAATGTCTACCGTCGGAATCATACTGATTACGGGAATCGGTGATCTGAGCACCGGAAACAATCACTTCGTCGGTATTCTGTTCGGTCTCGGAGCCGCATGCCTCTATGCAACGGTCATTCTGTTAAATAAATTTATCAAAAACGTAGCCGGAATCCACCGTACCTTCCTGCAGTTTCTTGCTGCCATTCTGGTTCTCGTACCGTATGTGGCATTGACCGGCGGTATTACCCTCGCCACGTTGTCCGGCACCGGATGGATTTGTCTGTTGACGGTCGGCATCATCCACACAGGAGTTACCTACTGCTTATATTTCTCTTCCCTGAAAGAACTTCCGGGGCAGAAAGCTGCTATCTTAAGCTACATAGATCCGCTGGTGGCAGTTCTTGTATCTGTACTGATTCTCGGTGAAACCATGACGCTCCTCCAGATTGTAGGAGGCGCACTGATACTTGGATTCACACTTTGGAACGAGATTTCACCAAAACAATCGTAAAAAGTTTTGAAGACTATATATCTTTCTCTGTCTGACAATCTCCTCCAAACGGATGAGATTGTTGTCAGAGTGCTCCACTTCTTTGGAATATCGGTAAGCCGCTTCTATCGCCGCAGACTCACAAAATCCGTCACGGCTTCTCTCATCTCCCTTATACAACTGCCGTATCATAAGCACCGAAAGCATTGCGAACTTCACCTTCGCATAAGGCTGTTCATCATATACTGCTCCGCAAAAATAGGTATAAATAAAATACACAGCTAACTGTTCCAACCAAATCTGCTCTTCCTGCGATACAGTCACCCGATCCAAACCGAAATCTCCTGCCAACTCCGGTGCATCGCTGATATCTTTGATTCGATCCGACACATACTTCGGAAAATCCGGATTTAACACTTCCATCTCGGAAAACATTTCACTCATTTGATAAAGTAGTTTTCTCTTCTCCCGATATGAAACTCTAAACTCTTCTTTTTTTTCCAAAAAGCGTTTCAAAGCACCATCGCCGCTATACCGTTCCAGCAGTTCATCCACATCAAAAAGTTGTTCATTGCTAACTCTCCTCTGCAAGTCATGACCGAGCGCAAGCACCATCGCCATACGCGAAAATATATCATACGTCCGGTTCTGCAATATGGAAAACATGACATCGCGGGCATCAGAAAGCTTAGTAAACAGCATATAGTCAAACTCTTCGTATTCTTCCGCAGGCATCTCCTTCTCCACCGTGACAAATTTCACTTTTTCTTTCCGCTTCATGAGCATCCCTGCAACTTCCGGACAGGAAAGGGACAATGATATTTCCCGCAGATCTTCATACTCCTCCACATGGCGCGGATATCTACGGCAGGTCTTGCAAAACAGGCTCTCTCCGCCTTCCAGATACAGATCACAGAGGCCCTCACCATTGAGGAACGCACATCTTCTGTTGTTCTGTTTAAAAACACTTTCCTTCCAGTCGATGGATGTCCTGAGGCGTCTTCCGAAATTCCCCGGATACTTTTTATATCTCTGTTTTGTTTTATCATCAATGACAATCTGCCATCCTGCGCAGCATGTATCCGGACATTCTCCGGCAACACATGCAAATTCCTTATAATAGTCCGGTATAGTATATAACATTTCAAATCCTCTGCTTCCCGCTTTATCAACTGTAGTACAACTGCGCATAGAAACCGCCTGCAGCCAACAGCTGTTCATGATTTCCCTGCTCAATAATATTTCCGTCCTTCATGACCAGAATAATATCCGCGTCACGGATTGTCGATAAACGATGTGCCACAATAAAGCTGGTTCTTCCCTTCATAAGCCTTGTAAAAGCACTTTGAATTTTCATCTCTGTTCTTGTGTCAATGGACGATGTCGCCTCATCCAGTATCAACATAGGAGGAAGCGAAAGCATAATTCTTGAAATACAAAGAAGCTGTTTTTGTCCTTGGGACAGCATCCCTCCGTCCTCACCGATCACAGTGTCGTAACCGTTCGGAAGCCTTTTAATGAACGAATGTGCATAGGCAGCTTTTGCCGCCCGGATCATCTCCTCATCCGTTGCCTGTGGCTTACCCATCTTAATATTGTCACGGATTGTTCCCGATTTCAGCCAAGTCTCCTGCAGAACCATTCCGTAATTTTGTCTCAGACTCTTTCGAGTAATTTGGCGTATTTCATTGCCATCCACCTTAATTTCGCCGCTTCTGACATCATAAAAACGCATGAGCAAATTGATGACCGTTGTCTTTCCGCAACCGGTCGGCCCGACAATGGCCACCTTCTGTCCGGGTTTCACATGAACATTGAAATTTTCGATCAGCTTCTGCTCCGGTGTATAAGAAAAACTTACCTGCTCGCAGACTACCTCTCCGGATGCATCCGAAAGCGCAACCACAGATTCCGCCTCCGGAACCTGAGGCTGCTCCTCAATCAATTCAAAAATACGTCCTGCACATGCAATGGCATTCTGGAGTTCCGTCACTACGCCGGACACTTCATTAAACGGCTTTGTATACTGATTCGCATAATTTAAGAAGCAGGATAAAATACCGACCGTCATATTTCCGGAAAGCACCGTAAAAGCTCCGGTTAAAGCCACACAGGCATAAACAATACTGTTGACAAAACGGGTACACGGATTGGTTAATGAGGAATAGAAAATTGCCTTAAGGGAACATTTCTGTAACCGCCCGTTAATATCGTCGAAGATTTCCATGGATTCGTCCTCTCGGCCGAATGCCTTCACCACTTTTGCATTTCCGATCATTTCCTCCACAAAAGCAGTCTGCTCTCCCCTTGTTTCGGACTGCGCTTTAAACATTGCGTATGTATGTGTCGCAATAAAATTAGCCACGAACAACGACAGTGGCGTAATTACTACCACTACAAGCGTAATCCATGGATTGAGCATAAGCATAATCACCAGCGTGCCGAGAATGGTCACAATACCGGTAAACAACTGGGTAAATCCCATCAAAAGTCCGTCTGCAAAAGTATCTACATCCGTGATAATCCGACTCACAATCTCGCCGTACGGATGGCGGTCCACATATTTGAGTGGAAGAATCTGGAGTTTATCAAAAGCTTCCTTTCGGATATCCCTGACCACATGATATGTCACATGATTGTTGATCACGTTCATCAGCCACTGCAAAAGCGCAGTCGCAAGCACCACAATCACAACCCGTTTCAGATAAAATGTAACAAGTTCAAAATTCACCGCACCTTCCACGATGGCGTCAATGGCATCCCCGATAAGAATCGGCACATATAACGTCAATGCCACAATAATGGCCGCAAATAAAATCGAGAGCAGCATAAGCCAGTTGTAACGTTTCAAATAAGAAAATACTTTCTTTAACACTTTTCCCTGTTTCATTATGCTGTCACCTCCTTCTTAAACTGCGATTCATAAATTTCTTTATAAACCACGCATTCGGAAAGAAGTTGTTCATGGGTTCCGATTCCCATGATTTCACCGTCATCCAAAACAATAATCTGATCCGCATCCATAATTGCGTTGGTTCTCTGCGACACAATAAATACAGTCGGCCGATAGGAAAGTTCACGGATGGCCTTGCGGAGTTTTGCGTCCGTCGCCATATCAAGCGCGGAAGCACTGTCGTCCAAAATCAAAATCGGTGCCTGTTTCACAAGTGCGCGGGCAATGGTCAATCTCTGCCTCTGACCGCCGGACAAATTTTTACCGTTCTGGGCTACTTCTCCCGAAAGGCCGCCTTTGGCTTTCACTACATCCTCTGCCTGCGCAGCCGCCACAGCCAGCTCCATCTCCTCCCTGGTCGCATCCTCTTTTCCCCATCTTAAATTGCTCTCAATCGTACCCTTAAACAGCACTGCTCTCTGCGGTACCACTGCTATTTTCTTTTCCAATTCTTCCTGCGTATAATCACGTACATTTTTTCCGTCCACAAAAACTTCCCCGGACGTTGCATCATAAAAACGCGGAATCAAATTAACCAGCGAACTCTTTCCGGAACCGGTTCCGCCGATAATACCGATAGTCTGTCCTCTCTTTACCGTAAAATCGATATCCGTAAGCGCTTCTTCTCCGCCGCCGGCATAAGTGAGACCGACATGCAAAAACCGCACCATGCTTTCTTCCTGCCCCGGGCAGTCAACTTCGTCAGAAGCATTCTGCACACCGAAAGCTGCAGACTCCTTCCATTCCATGCTCGTCTCTATCGCAAACACATCCGCAATTCGATTTGCACTGGCTAACGCCTTGTTCATTGTAATAATCAAATTTGCCAGTTTAATCAGTTCCACAAGTATCTGTGACATATAGTTATAAAGAGCCACCACTTCTCCCTGTGTCAAAACACCGTGATTCACCTGAACCGCACCGGTATAAATCAGCCATACAATGGCAAGATTGATGATAATGTACGTAAGCGGATTCATCAGTGCAGAAACACTTCCCGCCTTGTTCTGATAATGGGTCAGTGCGGCATTTTTCTCCGCAAAACGCTGCACTTCCTCCTCTTCTTTGCAAAATGCCCGAAGCACACGGATTCCCACAAGGTTTTCCCTTGCAACGAGAAGAACCTCATCCAAACGCCCCTGCACCTGCTTCATCATCGGAATGCTGATTTTCGTAATCCCGCCGACCACAATAAGTAAAAGTATGATTGCAACCACAAAACTGACCGCGGCTTTCACATCAATGGTAAATGCCATAATCATGGCACCGAAAACTACAAACGGCGAGCGCAGAAACAGCCGGAGCACCATATTGACTCCGGTCTGGGTCTGATTGACATCACTGGTCATTCTCGTAATCATGGTGGACGTTCCGATCCGGTCAATCTCCGAATAGGAAAGGCTTTGTAAATGGCCGAACAGCGCATGACGAAGTTTTGTCGCATATCCCACCGCCGCTTTGGCAGAGAAAAACTGGGCTGTCACCGAACAGACAAGTCCTACAAATGCCAATGCAAATAAAATCAGACACGCCTTCACAATATATGCCTTTCCTGCGCCGGCGCCGATACCGGTATCAATAATCGCCGCCACTACAAGCGGTACAATCAATTCAAAAGACGCTTCCAACATTTTAAAAAGAGGCGCCATCGCACATTCTTTTTTATAATCCTTTAAATAGATCAGCAAACGTTTCATAGTTCTGCTTCCCTTTCTCTTATTATCCGTTCAAGATTATACCACAGATTATTGACCTTGCCCACGGCTTTATTTTATAATAGGAACGCTGAAATCATGCAATAAGGAAGGTGCTTTTATGACAAAACTTTTATTTTGTGATATCGACGGAACGCTCGTGCGCAGTGACGGAACCATTTCCGATTATGTACGCAGTCTGCTTCAGGAAATGGCTGACAAAGGACATGGGTTTATCCTGACCTCCGGTCGTCCGCTTTCCAGTATATTAAAAGTCCGTGATTACATCGGCATCACCTTCCCGCATTCTTATATCATTGCCAACAACGGCGGTCTCATCTATGACTGTAACACAAACAGTCCGGTCTACGAGGCCACCTTGCCCTTCTCTGTAATCGACCGCATCCAGACCGCGGCAGAAGAAATGCACATTCACATCCAGACCTACACAAAAGATTCCATTGTCTGTCGCCGCGAAACACCGGAAGTTATTTCCTACGCATCCCGTATCAAAATGCCTGTTATATTCTCCGATGTGTTGTCCGCCGCACTCAAGGAGGAGCCATATAAAATGTTGGCCTTAAGCCTTTCCGGTTCAGAGATGCTTATGCCGTTAAAACATCACATTGAGGAGCAGCTGGGTGATTCGTTGGCACCGATGTTCTCCCAAAACGGTTATCTGGAAATTTTGCCGAAAGAAGCCAACAAAGGCCGGGCACTCCGTATTCTCTGCGCGCATTTGAATATCCCGGTTTCCGATACTTACGCCGCCGGAGACTCTGAAAATGATATCGCCATGCTGGAAGCAGCCAAAATCAGCTACGCCATGCAAAACGGCGATGAAAAAGTAAAATCCAGCGCAGCTTATATCACTGCACTGGATCATGAACACGATGGTATTGCAGAAGTTCTGAAAACAATTCTCACTTCTGCTTAATCTCTATTTTTTTGAATGCTTTTTTGCATATTTTCCGGCGGCCTTGCCCGCTTCGTAACCGATTTTATTCAATCCTTTCTGATTGATATGAATATTGTCGGAATAATATCTCCGATAAGATTTCATAAAGCCCGATGCCTTCTTCGACACAAGGATGAAATTTTTGTCTTGAGAACACAGCTTTTTCTGTGCCGACATAATCGTGCTGTATGTCGCGCGCGGACCCATGGCATCATATCCGATCCGGATCATAAAAACTTTCTCAACACCGGTCTTTTTCATCTTTCTGTAAATCTTCTTCATACGCGACATATATGTTTTGGCTGAAACAGCCTGTTGGGCATCCGACTCACCCTGATACCATACCATATAAATATGACGTATTTTTATTTTATTTTTCTTCAAATACTTTTTGGCGAGCTTTAAACGTTTCTGCGTCTCTTTTACCAGTCCCCGGTTTAACCATGTATTGGTCGAGGAACCGCCGCATGCGGAAGACACGGCAACTACCGGTGTCTTTGTCTGTTTATAATAATTGATACAAAATGCCGAAACCAACGTTCCGCTGGTACTGTACGTTTTGTTATCCTCCACTCCCTTGCTGCGATTGGTTCCCTCACCGAAAGGCTCTTTCATCCGAATGCATTTCTTTGACTTTGTCGTAATGTCATATTCGTAGGCTGTTCCGTATTCCGGAGTCGGTGCCTGTGCTTTGTTTCCGCCGGATCCGCACATATTACTCTGCCCCGCAAAAACAATAAGATCCACCTCATCATTGACCTTAACGGTATATATTATCTTTTCCGTACCTGTCGTATGTGTTATCGTTACCGTACCGGCCTTATTTGCAATCGCCTGGCCATTGTTTGCTACTGATACAATCTTCGCATTGCTGCTCTCAAACGTGGAATCGGGCGGTATGATCGTACTGATCATCCTTGTCTCCCCGCGTAGCATCTGAATCTTTTTTTTGACCCTGGTTATCGTATATTCCGTCTGTCCTCCGTCTGTCCCCGTCGCTTTTACATCCGTATGTAAAAAACATACCGCAAGACCGATGCAAATACAGAGGATCAGCATACGCATCCAATTTAATCGTTTGTTCATACAACCCCTTCTTTCTATCATGTTTTTCATTATAAAACATATCTTTTAAAAAAGAAATACGCAAAAAACAAATATGTCAAATAATCCCAAAATATTAATTGCCGAAGATGAATCCCGCTGTGCAAACTATATTTCAGCCGTCGAACAGGCCAATTATCCTTGGTTATGTCCTTCTGCGCACACAAAAAACGAGTGGTTGCCTCTTCATAAACTAAACCGCTTATCCTTTGATTTTTTACTTCTGCCCGGCGGCGGCGATGTTTCCCCGCTTCTTTACGGACAAAAAAATACCGGCAGCAAACCACCCGATTTTGTTACCGATCTCATACAATTCCAACTTTTGCAACTGGCTCACCGTCAGAGAAAACCCATACTCGGAATCTGCAAAGGAATGCAGATAATCAATATATATTTCGGCGGTGATCTGCACCAACACCTTCCCACCTCCGACGTGCACTGTTATCAAAAAGGAGACCAAATGCACCCCATCCATTTTGCCGACGGATTTCCGGAACAGACTGGACTGTTTCATAAGCATAGCAGTTTTTCGACAGAGCTATACCGTATTTTGGAGCCTTACAGGGAAGTCAACAGCGCACATCACCAGGGAATCCGCCGGCTGGGCGAGGGGCTTCGTACCATTCAACACAGCAGCGACTATATTCCGGAAACCATCGGTCATTCTTCCCTGCCGATTCTCGGACTGCAGTGGCATCCCGAGAGGCTCGCCGATTTTAAAGAAAAATCTTTTTGCCGGATCATCGAACTACTTTTGCAATCCGCATCCATGTGATACACTGGTAGCAGTAAAGGCATCTGCACAGCGGATGCGGAAAGGAGCCGCCATGGCAAAAACGATTATTTTTCATGTGGATGTCAATTCTGCTTTCCTGTCCTGGGAAGCATGCCGACAACTGGGTAATGATCCGGAAGCTTTGGATATCCGCCAAATACCGGCCATCATCGGCGGCCGTCGGGAACTTCGTCACGGTGTCGTTCTCGCCAAGTCCATTCCTGCTTCCAAAGCCGGCATCAAAACCGGAGAGCCGATTGTACATGCCTTAAAAAAATGTCCGAATCTCCAAATTTTCCCACCTGATTTTTCCGTATATCGCGACCGGTCCGACGCTTTAATGGAACTGTTACGCTCCTATGCACCATGCGTCCAGCAGCTGAGCATCGATGAGGCTTTCTGTGATATGACCGGCACCGAAATCTTATATGGGGATCCGGTTTCTTTTGCCGCAAAGCTGAAACAGGAAATATATGCAAAACTGGGATTCACGGTCAATATCGGTATTTCCTCTAACAAACTGCTGGCAAAAATGGCCTCGGATTTTGAAAAACCAAATAAAATACATACTCTTTTCCCGGAAGAAATCCGGGAAAAAATGTGGCCGCTCCCTGTTTCTGATTTGCTCTATGCAGGGCGTTCCTCCGTCCAAAAGCTTCACAATCTCGGCATTTTTACCATCGGCGAACTGGCTGCCGCAGATCCTGATGTTCTGCAGCAACACTTAAAATCCCACGGAAAAGAACTTTACAACTATGCGAACGGAATCGACCCATCACCGGTAGAAGAACAATCCGATGCACCGAAAGGTTACAGCAACTCCATTACCCTTCCGTTCGACTGCACCGATCGCAACGACGCCAAAGGAATTATTCTTTCCCTCTGCGAAAACATCGGAACACGCATAAGGAAAGACAACGCCTTTGTCAGTGTTGTATCCGTGACACTCGTCGATGCGGATTTTTGCAAAAGTTCCCATCAGACGAGTCTTCCTGCCGGAACCAACATCACGGATGTCATCTACGAAAACGCGTGTAAACTGTTTGACAATTTATGGGACAACAGTCCGATCCGGCTGATCGGCGTACATACTTCAAAAGCATCCGATCAATGTTATACACAGTATTCGCTCTTTGATACAGAAAAAAATGAAAAGTTGGAAAAGTTGGATATGGCCATCGATTCCATAAGACTGCGCTACGGCGACAACGCTATCAAACGTGCCCGCCTGCTGGATGAAAGAAAAAAAGAACCGACAGAAGACTGATTTCTATCTCCTGTCGGTTTTCTTATTCTGCCAATATTTTCAATACATATTCCCACACTCTCTGCGTGGATGAAATACTGAGTCTCTCCTCCGTCGTATGGATATCGTACATCTGCGGTCCAATGGACACGGCATCCAGATTCTTAATCTTTTCTGCCAGAATTCCGCACTCCAATCCCGCGTGGATGGAAATAATCTCCGGATCGCGCTGAAAATGTTCTTTGTAAATGCGAACCATCTTCTCTCGAAGCGGAGAGTCCACCCGGTAACTCCAACCCGGATATTCACCGCTCTTGGAACAGCTTCCGCCGCTTTCCTTAATCAGCTTTCTGATCTTGGAAGAAAGCGCATGTTTGGCATTATCCACACTGCTTCGGATCAAAAATCCTGCCGACAGCTTTCCTTCCTGCTCCATTGACATAGTCCCGAAATTCAGGGATGTTTCCACAACACCTTCCAGTTCTTTGCTCATTTCCTGTACGCCGTTGGGAACCTCAAGGAAAAACGATAACACGCGGAAGAAATCGCTTGTCTCGACAGTTTTCTCCACTTCTTTGCGGTCCAACTTTTCCAAAGAGAGTTTTAATCCCGGATCCGTATCTTTCCATTCGTCCTTCCAGACCTCCTCCATGGTACGAAGCACGCCTTCAATCTGTCCCTCCTCTTTTTTACAGAGGAAAACCGCTTCTGCCTGGGAAGGAATTACGTTGTCCGCCGAACCTCCCAAAACGGATATCAGACTGATATCTACCTCTCTCTCCAACAAATATAACAACTGGTTCATGAGTTTATTCGCATTTGCACGTCCTTTGTGAATTTCCACGCCGGAATGCCCTCCGGTCAATCCGGTTAATATAACCTTATACTTTTCACCTTCGGATGCAATCCAATCCAGCTGCCACTGTCCGGACACATTGACACCGCCGGCACAGGCCACGGTCAGCTCCGTCTCATTTTCAGAATCAATATTCAAAAGTGTATGACCTTTCAGACAGGAGAGATCGATTGCCGCAGCACCATCCATTCCGACTTCCTCATCCACGGTTATCACTACCTCAAGACGCGGATGCGGAATATCATCACTATCCAAAATGGCGAGTGCATACGCAACCGCAATTCCGTCATCGCCTCCGAGACTTGTTCCTTCGGCGGAAATATAATCACCTTCCACGACAAGATCAAGACCTTCTGTCAGCATATCTTTGCTGCAACCGTCCTCTTTCACCGCTACCATATCCATATGTCCCTGTATGATAATCGGCTCCTTCTCTTCATAGCCGGAAGTTGCATCTTTCACGATAATTACATTACCAACTTCATCCTGAAGATGCCACAGTCCTCTCTGAACTGCGAAATCCACCAGATATGCGCTGATTTCCTCCGTGTGGTACGAACCATGAGGTATATGACAGATTTCCTCAAAAAACGAAAATACTTTTGCCGGTTGCAGATGTTCTAACATAAAACAATTCTCCTTACGCTTTTTTCATAGTCTTCCCCATATCCGGAAAGAAACTCCGTTTTTTATTATATACTAAACTCGCCTGTCTCACAATAAAAAAAGCACCGGATAAAGAAGTTATCCGATGCTTGTACGCTCTGTAGATTAAGCAAGTTTTGATTTTGCAATTTCTGCTAAAGAAGCAAATCCTGCTGCATCATTTACTGCCATTTCAGCCAACATTTTTCTGTTGATATCGATCTCAGCTAATTTTAAGCCGTACATAAATCTGCTGTAGCTTAATCCGTTTAATCTTGCAGCTGCATTGATACGTGCAATCCACAACTGTCTCATCTGACGTTTTCTTTCTTTACGTCCTTTGTATGAAGAAGCTAACGCACGCATTACGGACTGTTTTGCTACTCTATACTGATTTGATCTTGCTCCTCTGTAACCTTTTGCAAGTTTTAATACTCTGTTATGTTTTTTCTTTGCGTTTAAACCGCCTTTAATTCTAGCCATTTCTTTACATCCTCCTTACATCTTATAAATATGGTGTGATTTTCTTCA
>JAFTVQ010000186.1 GCA_017461865.1 Lachnospiraceae bacterium
CTTTGTGTTTTACTGTCATCCATACAGTAGTTGGGAGAGAGGAACCAACGAAAACAATAACCGCCTTATCCGCCGCCATATTCCGAAAGGGGAAGATTTTGACGAAAAGCAGGACCGGGACATTGAATATATAGAAAATTGGATAAACAACTACCCAAGGGGGATTTTTGGCTTTAAGACTTCCGCCCAACTGTTTGAGGAAGAGGTTAGGAAACTGGCCTAAAAATATTTTTCAAAAAGTTGTCGCAAAACTATTGACAAAATATATAGATGAAGAATAGTGTAAAATCGGGTTGACGCTCGCATCAGAAATTTGTAAACTATTAATGATTATGTGAAAACAGATGAAGGATGGAATTCATCTTAATATAAGGAGGATAAATCATGGCACTAGTTGGTATTGTGATGGGCTCGGATTCCGATATGCCTGTTATGAGCAAAGCAGCAGATATTTTAGAAAAACTCGGTATTTCTTATGAGATGACGATTATTTCCGCACACAGAGAACCGGACGTATTTTTTGAGTATGCGAAGGGTGCGGAGGATAAAGGATTTAAAGTCATTATTGCGGGAGCAGGCATGGCAGCACATTTACCTGGTATGTGCGCAGCAATTTTTCCGATGCCGGTCATCGGTATTCCGATGCATACGACATCACTCGGCGGAAGAGATTCTCTTTACTCTATCGTTCAGATGCCTTCCGGAATTCCGGTTGCAACGGTAGCTATCAACGGCGGAGCAAATGCAGCACTTCTGGCAGCAAAAATTCTTGCAACGTCGGACGCAGAGCTTTTACAGAAATTAAAAGACTATTCCGAAAATATGAAGCAGGAAGTGCAGGCAAAAGATGCCCGTCTTCAGGAAGTCGGATACAAAAATTATACGAAATAAGAAAAGCGAGGATATAAAGATGCAGATGGATTACAAACAGGCCGGCGTTGATATTGAGGCCGGATACAAATCAGTAGAACTTATGAAAAAGCACGTAAAAGAGACAATGCGTCCGGAAGTGCTCGGAGGCTTAGGCGGATTTTCGGGAGCCTTTTCTTTGGCGGCAATCAAAGATATGGAAGATCCGGTTCTTCTTTCCGGTACAGACGGATGCGGAACTAAAGTAAAACTTGCGTTTATTATGGATAAACATGATACCATCGGTATTGATGCAGTAGCTATGTGTGTAAATGACGTGGCTTGCGCGGGAGGCGAACCTCTCTTTTTCCTTGACTATATCGCATGCGGAAAGAACTTCCCGGAAAAGATTGCAACTATCGTAAGCGGTGTCGCAGAAGGCTGTAAGCAGTCCGGTTGTGCGCTGATCGGCGGTGAAACGGCGGAGCATCCGGGACTTATGCCGGAAGATGATTACGACCTTGCAGGTTTTGCAGTCGGTGTTGTTGACAGAAAAGACATCATCACAGGCGAAAACTTAAAAGCAGGTGATGTGCTGATCGGCATGGCTTCTTCAGGCGTACACAGTAACGGATTTTCTCTTGTAAGAAAAGTATTCGAAAATGAGATGACCAAAGAAGGTCTCGGTACATATTATGATGAGCTCGGCACAACACTTGGTGAAGCATTAATTGCGCCGACCCGTATTTACGTAAAAGCACTGAAATCCATTAAGGATTCCGGTGTAACAGTAAAAGCCTGCTCACACATTACAGGCGGCGGCTTCCAGGAGAATATTCCGCGTATGCTTCCGGAAGGAAAACATGCGGTAGTGAAGAAAGACAGCTATGAAATCCCGGCTATCTTCGGACTTTTACAGAAAAAAGGAAACATCGAAGAAGATATGATGTACAATACGTTCAACATGGGACTCGGCATGATTGTTGCTGTGGATCCGGCAGATGCCCCAAAAACTATGGAAGCCATCAAGGCAGCAGGTGACAAGCCATTTGTTGTCGGAGAAATTAAAGACGGTGAAAAAGGAGTTACCTTATGCTAAAAATAGTAGTTTGCGTTTCCGGCGGAGGAACAAACCTTCAGGCCATTATCGATGCAATCGATAACGGGATGATAACAAACACGCAGATTGTGGGTGTCATCAGCAATAATGCAAATGCGTATGCACTTGAGAGGGCCAAAGCCAAAGATATACCGGCAGTTTGCATTTCGCCGAAGGATTATGAGACAAGAGACTTCTTTAATGAGGCACTTCTTGCAGGGGTACATAAATTTGAACCGGACCTTATTGTTCTGGCAGGATTCCTTGTAAATATTCCGCCGCAGATGGTTGCGGATTATTCGGATCGCATTATCAATATTCATCCGTCGCTGATTCCTTCGTTTTGCGGAAAAGGATTTTACGGACTTAAGGTTCATGAAGGAGCGCTTGCGCGCGGCGTAAAAGTGACCGGTGCAACGGTGCACTTTGTGGATGACGGAACGGATACCGGTCCGATTATTTTCCAGAAGGCAGTGGAAGTAAAAGAGGGAGATACACCGAAAGAACTTCAGCAGCGCGTGATGGAAGAGGCAGAATGGGTGATTTTACCGAAGGCAATCGATGCGATTGCAAACGGACAGATAAAAATTGGAGGAGACAGATAAATGAAAGTTTTAATCGTAGGTAGCGGCGGACGTGAACATGCCATCGCGACAAGCGTGGCAAAGAGTGCCAAAGTCAGCAAGATTTATTGCGCACCGGGCAATGCAGGTATCGGACAGATTGCAGAATGTGTTCCGATCGGTGCCATGGAATTTGATAAAATTGTTGCGTTTGCAAAAGAGAAAGCAATCGATCTTTGCGTTGTAGGAATGGACGATCCGCTTGTGGGCGGTCTTGTGGACGAACTTGAAGCTGCAGGCATCCGTACCTTCGGGCCTCGCAAAAATGCAGCGATTCTTGAAGGAAGTAAAGCTTTCTCCAAAGATTTGATGAAAAAATACGACATTCCGACCGCGGCTTACGAGACGTTTGAAGATCCGAAGGAAGCGCTCGCATACCTTGAGACAAGCGAGTATCCGATTGTATTAAAAGCAGACGGTCTTGCGCTCGGTAAAGGTGTTCTTATTTGCAATACCAAAGAGGAAGCAATCGCAGGCGTGAAAGAAATTATGGAGGATAAGAAATTCGGAACAGCCGGAAACCGTATGGTTGTAGAAGAATTTATGACCGGACGTGAAGTTTCCGTGCTTTCTTTTGTGGATGGAAATACGATCCAGATTATGTCTTCCGCACAGGATCACAAACGTGCAAAAGACGGTGACCAGGGTCTGAACACGGGCGGTATGGGAACATTCTCGCCGTCTCCGTTCTATACGGCAGAGGTTGATGAGTTCTGCCAGAAATACATTTTCCAGAAAACGGTCGATGCCATGAAAGCGGAGGGAAGAGAGTTCAAAGGAGTTATCTTCTTTGGTCTCATGCTCACACCGAAGGGACCGAAAGTTCTTGAGTATAATGCACGATTCGGCGATCCGGAGGCACAGGTGGTTCTTCCGAGACTGAAAAATGACATTATCGATGTGTTTGAGGCATGTATTGACGGAACTCTGGATCAGATGAAAGTTGAGTTTGAGGACAATGCGGCGGTCTGTGTGGTTCTCGCTTCTGACGGATATCCGGTTTCTTACGAAAAGGGATTTCCGATTGGCGGGCTTGATGCGTTTGACGGAAAGGATGATTATTTCTGTTTCCATGCCGGAACTGCCTTAAAAGAAGGTGCTATCGTGACAAACGGCGGACGCGTGCTCGGCGTGACTGCGAAGGGAGATGACCTGAAACAGGCGAGAGCAAAAGCCTACGAAGCAACGAACTGGGTGTCTTTCGAAAACAAATATATGCGAAACGATATCGGTAAGGCGATTGACGAAGCGTAGATGAAAGTTGAGGGAACAAAATGAAACATGTATCGAAAGTGCTGGGGATTGTAGTAATTGTGGTACTGGTTCTCATCGTGAAGAGGGAAGTCATCGATAAAAATAAGGCTGTAGATATAACGGAGCTTAGAAATGCCACGCCGGCGCAGGTGGAGACCACACTGAATGTGCAGCTTTTTGATTCTTCGCAGATGGCAGAAAATGTTTATGAATACAGCAAAGCCAAAGCGGTTACGGTGAAGGGAAATACGGATGCAGGTATCGGAGTGGTATATCTGGACGGAAGTCAGAGCGGATTCCGTGTAGAAAATCCAGAATATATTATGTTCAATATTGCAATTGGGAAGTCGAGAGTCGGCATGGAGAGCGCCATGACCTATTCCTACGAGGAAGAGTTTGAAATCGAAGAAGAAATGGAAAAAGAACTTTTCGGGAACAGAAAAGATTTTCCGGTATTCTATTGCAATTGGACGAATAACGACTGTGTAGTTGTTTCGTGTGAAAAATCAACCGGTAAAGTCGTTGCGGTGACATATTTTAAAAATGCGAAGAAAGTGACAGAACGTTTGATAAAATAATAAAATATGTAACAAATATAAAATCGGCAGCTTCGGCTGTCGATTTTTTTGACTTGTCATCCACAATATCTAGATTAAAATCGTTAAAAATCCGAAAACAAACACTATATTTGGGTTGACGCATCATAGAGAGAATAGTATGATAAATATGGATTATTTTCTAATAAAATAGGGAATTTATGTATTCAGAAACAAAGATGAACAGATAAAAGCATAAGGAACATGAGATGAAAAGTAATACAAAAATCAGGAGTGTCCTATTCGCGGTCGTAAGTATATGTGCGATAGTGCTTTTGGGAAGTATAACAGCTAAGGCAGAAACAGCGATAGGTACAATTAAAGGAAATAACGTAAATGTGCGTTCCGGAGCAGGAACAGCCAATGCGAAAGTGACATCCCTAAGTAACGGAGAAGCAGTTATTGTTACGGGGAGTGCTACCGATCCGGCAGGAAAAAAATGGTATGCAGTGAAGTTTACAAAGAACAGCAGGGAATATGTGGGCTACATAATAGAAAGTTATGTAACCTGCAAGGCAATAGAAAGTCCATCCGAACAGGACAATAGTCAAACTACGGAGCAACAGGCTGAATCCCAGCAAAGTGCGTCAGCGTCTGCGAGTGAGTGGACAGGGACCGTACAGGGGACGAGTGTTAATGTCCGGAAGAAGGCAGTGACAGGTACCGTGCTCGGAAGTGTTTCTACAGGAACAAAGGTGACCGTACGAAAAAGTAAAACGGGTTCGGACGGAAAAGAATGGTATTACATATCTGTAAAGATTAACGGAAGTACAAAGAAGGGATGGATTCGTTCTGATTTTGTGAAAAAGACGGAAACACAGCCGGAGCAGACCACCCAGACAGAGGAGCCTGTACAGACTGAAACGGTTTCCGAGTTAAAGGGAGTTGTGCAGGGAACAAATGTCAATGTCCGGAAGAAGGCGGTGACGGGCACTGTCATCGGAAGTGTTTCCACAGGCGCAGAGGTGACTGTGAAAAAGAATGAAACCGGTTCGGACGGCAAGGTGTGGTATTATATTTCCGCGCAGATAACCGGAAGTTTGAAAGAAGGATGGATCCGCTCCGATTTTGTTAAGATAACGCAGACGGAGCAAGCTGATTCAAAAGAGAATGAGTCGGGAACAGCAAATACAGAAAATGAGGATTCGGCAGGGACCAAAGAGGAACCTGTGCAGGAAATAAAGAAAGGCAACTTAAAAGGCAATTATGTCCGTGCCAGACAAAAACCGGTCAACGGAACGATGATTTGTTACCTGATGGCAGGGGCAGAACTTGTTATTGAGGGAGAAGAGAAGGGATCTGACGGATATACATGGTA
>JAFTVQ010000004.1 GCA_017461865.1 Lachnospiraceae bacterium
ACCGCGGACAGCGTTCCCATAACCGTTCTCTTCAAACGTCTGTTCAATCTTCTTTTGGTTTTCTTTTTGTTGTTTGCCATGTTTGCTCTCCTCTTTCAAGAACTTCTATTGTATCCGTTTTGCCACCACAACAAAACGACCGTCATCTTCTCCGTAATCACAGGTTGAAAGCGTCAAAAGCTGTTCTCCGTAAACTGCTTCCACGCCTGTGTTGTAAAGTGACATTTCCTGCATATTTTTCATATTGGATTCAAATTCCTTCTCCGAGGCGATGTCAATCATCTGGTAATACTTAAACGTAATCTCATCCTCCGTGTATATATGGGAATTGAATACATACATTACCTGATACACCGCTTTCTCATATATGGTATCAAAGAGAATCGTCGGATGCTTTTTGTAATAGTCCTCCGATTTATATTTGTCCAGATTACCGAACATATTTCCGGAACGCATATTGTGCCCATATATGATAAAGTTGGAACTTGGTTTCATTACGTCACATTGATAGTCCATAAACAATGTTCCGTTTTTATCCTGCTCATGGTTGACATCGTGATCGAGGTAATATTCATTATCGTCCGTCTGCATGACAGGGTAGTCAATATTTGTATCGGCTATTTTAAGCCATCCGATTAGGTTTTTATTCTGATTATATAAACTTTTATATTCATCGAGAACCGTGAACACTTTCTCTTCCCCGCTCTCCTCGTCCGTATATTCTACCTGTGTATCTTTATACAACGAACTGAGCATCGTATTTTCCTTACGGGAAGCAAGGCGTTCATTCTCCTGTCCGGTACGATATGCATCATAACAATACACTGCAAAATACAGCAGACATCCCGCCGCTGCAGCATAGAGTAACATCGTCACTGCACGCTTGGCTTTCCACTCGCTTCTCGTCAGCACAACCACCTTTTTGGTTCCGGACTTATGTAATTTACCTTTCTTATTACTTTTTTCTATCCGGGTAATTTCCGCTTCCCTTTGCTGTACTTTCTGTCTCTCTTTTATCTCCATGGCTCTTTCATAAATCTCATCATCAAAAGCCATCTCTTCCCGGGTAACAAGACGATATTGGCCGGCCTGAAGTGCTGCAAATAACGCAAGAACATCATCGTCTTTTGTCAGATCATATTTCTTCTTAATTTCATTTAATACAGAGTTCTCCATGATTCTTATTTTAACTATATATTGCTTGAAATTCAACCCTTAT
Organism: Lachnospiraceae bacterium; assembly: GCA_017461865.1. Classification (GTDB taxonomy): domain Bacteria; phylum Bacillota; class Clostridia; order Lachnospirales; family Lachnospiraceae; genus SVFI01. The sequence continues at coordinate 1,220 of JAFTVQ010000004.1, forward strand.
CCAACATATTGTGTTTGTTTTTTTCTTCCAAACCATGCACACATTTATTTTTTTTACATATGATACAACATAAAACAAAATTTGGAGGCTCTAATCATGAGTGAATTATCAGCTAGTCAGTGTGGTTGTCGTCAGGAATCAAGTTGCGGAAACGGTTGCGGAAGCTGGATCTGGATTCTCATCTTATTATGTGTATGCGGCAACAATAACGACAATGGTTGCGGTTGCGGCTCAGGCTTTTTCGGCGGCAATAACGGCGGATGCTGCGAATGGATTATCATTCTTTTAATCCTCAGCTGCTGCTGCGGCGGAAACGGTTCCTGGTTCTAATTTGATTTGCAGGGACGAAGGAGGCCTTCGGGCCTCCTTTACTCATATTCCGGCAAAATAAGCATAGGATAACTAAGGAGGATACTATGGAATCAAACGACGCAATCCTTACTTTTGACACGCTGTACACCACGAACGAAATACAAATACTCAAGCTTGCTCTTCCGCTGTTGTCTCCATCGCTCCGCCCCTACATTGCACTGCTTATCAAGGGGAAGGAAATGAAATATTGCATGGAACAATTGCCAAAAGCAAGAATGGAACATATCGCTTTGGAGCTGGATTATCTTGATGTTTTTCTTGACAGTGCACTCCCCTACTGTAACGACAGGCAACGATCTGTATTTCTTCAGTTCAAACAGTTAAAACACAGCCTCGATATGTTTGAAAAAATGAAAGGAATGATGTCGATGTTTGACGAAGAATCCTTTTCTGATTTCGGAACTTTGTTTGAATCATTCGGACAAGGCAGCAGCTCCTCTTCCGTTTCTCCGGAAGATTTTCTGCGCTCTACGATGTCCGAAGAGCAAACTCATATGTTCGAAGAATTCAAAAAGAAGTTTGATGATGATTTATTTTGAAAGGAGATTTTATGAAAAATCAAGCGGATTGGCTGAAAGACCCGCGTGTCAATGATATTGATCCCGCGAAGTTGCAATTTCTGCAAAAACTTGTTTTTGAAATGCAAAAACTGTCCGACAAGGAAAAACTCCCGTTTCTTATGGCGTTGGCTTCAGGAAGCCGAAAGAAAAACATTTCTTTTTCCGAGGCGGAAGTCAGCACAATTATTGAAGTTCTCCGTGACTACAGCAGCGCAGAGGATCTTTCGAAAATGAACCGTGTCTTATCCATGTTTAAACCGGGCTGAACTTTTACAAAAAAACGCCGCACAGGCGGACTCTCTTGTCCACATGTGCGGCACTTTCATTTGAAATCATTAATTAGGTTTTACAACGATATTTACAATTTTTTTCGGAACATAAATTTCTTTTACGATAGTTCCTGCAAGTTTGGATCCGAGCGCTTCCTTTGCACTTGCAATAGCATCTTCCTTAGATGCATCGACTCCGATTGTCACAACGGCTTTGGTTTTTCCGTTAATCTGAACCGCAATTTCCACCTCATCATCTTTCATGGCAGAAGCATCGGCACTCGGCCATACCGTATGGAATACAGAACCCGTTTCTCCGAGTTCTCTCCAAAGCTCTTCTCCGAGATGCGGAGCAAACGGAGCAAGGAGAACAACTGCTGTCTTTAATGTTTCCTTGTCAACACCGCCGTTTTTCGCCATGTCGATCATCTTGTTATTATATTCCATAAATCCGGAAATAACCGTATTTAAGCTAAAACTTTCCAGACGCTGTGTGATATCGTACACCATCTTGTTGCGGAGCTTCACAGACTCTTTGGTCTCTGCTGCGCCCTTGTCCTTATTGTCCATCACGAGATTCCAGAATTTTGTGATAAAACGGTAAATACCGTCAATACCTCTGTCATCCCAGATAGAATCAAGTTCAGGCGGTCCGATAAAGAGTTCGTAAAGGCGAAGGGAATCACAACCGTAATCTCTCACGATATCATCCGGTGAAACGATGTTTCCGAGCGATTTACTCATCTTTGTCGCTGCACCTGTCACTTTATCTCTACCGCAAACCATACCCTGGTTGAATAACTTCTTAAACGGCTCCTCAAAATTCACTACACCGATATCGTATAAGAATTTGGTATAGAATCTTGAATAAAGCAAATGAAGAACTGCGTGTTCCACACCACCGATATACATATCTACCGGAAGGTACTTTTCTGCCATCTCTTTGCTTACGAGCGCATCTTTATTTTTGCTGTCCACATAGCGCAGGAAATACCAGGAAGAACCTGCCCACTGCGGCATTGTATTTGTTTCACGTTTAGAAGGAGCCCCACAGCAAGGACACGTTGTATTTACCCAATCAGCAATATCCGCAAGCGGAGACTCGCCTGTTCCTGTCGGCTGGTAAGACTCTACGTCCGGCAAAAGAAGCGGAAGCTGATCTTCCGGAACCGGAACCGGTCCGCACTCCGGACAGTGTACAATCGGAATCGGCTCACCCCAGTAACGCTGACGTGAGAACACCCAGTCACGGAGCTTGTAGTTTGTCGTCTTACGTCCGTAACCCATCTTTTCGATCATCATCGGAGCTTCCTGTTTTAATGTGGACGACTCCATACCGTTCCACTCACCGGAATTAATCATAAGACCGGAAGCCTCTGTATAAGCCTGTGTCATATCTTCAATTTCTTTTCCGTCTTTTGCAATAACCTGAATGATCGGAATATCAAATTTCTTTGCAAACTCAAAGTCACGGTCATCGTGTGCAGGTACACACATGATAGCTCCGGTACCGTAATCCGCAAGTACATAGTCGGAAAGCCAAATCGGAACAAGTGCTTTATTCAGCGGATTTACCGCATAAGATCCCGTAAACACACCTGTCTTTTCTTTGCTCTGCATACGGTCAACATTCGATTTGTTTGCTGCCTCAGCGATATACTTTTCAACCGCTTCCACATTCTCCGGTGTCGCAAGACTTTTAGCCAGCGCATGTTCCGGCGAAAGAACCATAAAGGTTGCCCCGTGAAGTGTATCCGGTCTCGTCGTATATACCGTAATCTTCTCGTCTCTTCCGTCGATCGGGAAATCTACTTCCGCACCGTAAGAACGTCCGATCCATTCGGACTGCATTTTCTTTACTTTCTCCGGCCAGTCAAGTGTATCAAGATCCTCCAACAAACGGTCTGCATATTTGGTAATGCGGAGCATCCACTGGTTCAAGTTTTTCTTGGTTACATCAGAGTGACAACGCTCACATTTACCGTTAACAACCTCTTCGTTCGCAAGACCTGTCTTACAAGACGGACACCAGTTAATCGGCATCTCCTTCTGATAAGCAAGACCGTTTTTGAACATCTGAACAAAAATCCACTGTGTCCATTTATAAAACTCCGGATCTGTTGTATTTACTTCTCTGTCCCAATCGTAAAGGGCAGCAATCTGATTGATCTGTTTTTTAATATTTGCAACGTTCTGCGCTGTGGAAACTGCCGGATGAACGCCATGCTGAATTGCATAGTTTTCTGCCGGAAGACCGAACGCATCCCATCCCATCGGATGGATGATGTAATGTCCGCCGTTTAACATTTTGTAACGGCTCCACACATCCGAAATAACATATCCTCTCCAGTGCCCTACATGCAAACCGTTTCCGGACGGATACGGGAACATATCAAGACAATAGTATTTCGGTTTCTTCCCGTCATCAACATTGACAGGTTCTGCTTCCCACTGCTTACGCCATTTTTCTTCAATTTCTCTGTGATTATACGGTATCGCCATATTATCTACCTCTTTATATTTTATAGTTGTATTTCAATTGCACCTTCTGCAATGATTTCCACGCTTAATAGTAAACTTCCGCCGATAAAAAGTCAAGTTACAGCTTATCTTATCAGGTCAATTTGCGTTTTCCCGTTGATACAACGATATTTGTAGGTAATCTTATATCTCTTCAACAAACGCATAAAATCTTTGTCCGGAAGGGGTATTCCCGGCGGACATTCCATCTGCAGATGCCACAATCCGTACTGGGATGCAGTACGAAAACGGATTTCTTTTGCTTCCGGCACATGATAATTCTGCGCCTGACACAGCGCATAAAGCAAAAGCGTATCGTATAAATAATACACTTCCGTGATACTCATCTCAAACGTATCCGGAACATCTGCCTTGTAATGAAATCGAATTCCGCTTTCCGCACACCGGCGATCCACATCCGCAATAAGCGCTGCAAGCACCGGGTGATCCACATGAGTCTGATTTCTGAAAGAGTCCAAAACAGAAAGCATATACTCACATTCTCTTTCATCCGGATCCATGCTGTAGCTGAGTTTTTCTTTCATCTCTGCAAGAATCATGTACATACGGGGAATTTCCTTATACATGTCCTCAAAAAATTTCTTTTTTAAAAACCAGCTTTTCCATTGCCTTGACAAAACAACATCCATCTTCTCATAATCATGAAAAGACGGACATCGGTCATAATCATTTTTTTCAAGATATTTGCGTTCCATCTCCTTGTATGCATCTTCCAGCAAATCGTCAATCAAATCTACAATCTGCTGCTTCATACGTTTCCCTTCCGCCGCAGCCGTTTCATCCATGAGAAATATCTGAATCGACTGCATATAATTCGCAAAGTCATGACGTATTCTTGCAAGCTTTTGAAAATAGACCGCATACGGAACATACTTCGCTTCTGCCTGTTTCATATCTTCGAAAAGATATGTCGCCCACTTATCCTTTTTTTTATTTTTATGAAACAGGAAAAACATCTGCCATCTCCTAAATATGTAAGGCTATTTTTTCTTTTACATCCTTGTAGTGTCTCCGGCTCACCGGAATACGGCTTCCGTCAGAAACCACAATCCCGTCTTCCTTAGAAAACAGTCTCACCTTAAAAACATTGCACGCAAAACTCTGATGCGTAAAAATAATATATTCCGGCATTCCGGCCATCAAATCCGAAAGTTTTGAGGTAACCTCCACCGGCTCTCCTTTATCCAGATATATCATACAATTGCGGTTACAGGTTTCAATGTAAATAATCTCTTCCACATTGATTCTGTGAATTCTTCCGCCGGTTCCGGAGACAGTCATAACCTTCACCTGCTGGTGTTCCACAATCTCCATCGCTTTTTCAACGGAAGAAAACAACTTCTGAGGAACAATCGGTTTTGACAGGAAATATACCGGATCGGCATCAAAAACACTGCTCGCAAGCTGCGCATACCCCGACAACAAAATCACTTTAATCTGAGGATAATCATCCCGGATCTGTTTTGCGATCGCAATACCATCCGCCTCCCCGAGCGCGATATCCAAAATCAAAATATTCGTCTTTCCCTGATCTTGTTTGTAAATCCACTCGTGAAGATCTTCCGCATTATATATACATTTACAATCAATTTTTGTATTAAAATTTTCATCCAACAAATCTTTCACATGATTCGCTATTCTCTGATCATCATCACATACAACAATATGAAACATAAGCTCTCCTCATTGTTTGCAGTTCTATTACACACTTCCTATATATTTTAAGTTTTTTTACCTTATTAGTCAACATAAAAACGGGTTCTGCCCGAAAGCAGAACCCTGTCGCAAAGCATCATCCCTATTTTATTTCCGCAACTGCCGACAAGGCATCGCCCTCGGTATATGTGACCGAAATTGTGTCTCCTTCCCGGAACGCAACGATCCGCAGCACATCTTCATTGGATAAATCCGCATCAAATATATCTTCAAAACCTTCCAGTGTGAAATAGATATGACTGGTTCCGTCTATCACAACAGCTGTCAACGTCTTGATTTTTCCGGTGGCCTCCCTGCTTCCCTCAAGTGCCGAATTTTTAATTCCGTTTGTCGCAAGCAGTGCATTATATGCTTTTTTACATTCTTTTACCGTATCACCGATTGCCACCCACTGATATTTCTGAATATTAACCATGGCATATTTCTTTACCAAACCCGCATCATCTTTCAGTGCCATAAAATAAGTCGGTTCATTGGAAATATTCAGAAGAAGCGGGAACGTCGCCTGATATCCCAAATTCTGCACCTGTCCTTCCGCCGACGACATGGCCGAATCTTCAATGGCTCCTTCTATCTCATAAAACCTGGTCTCCATCGTACGTTGATTCATCAAAACAAAACCGACATTGGACTGGTCTCCGCTGACGCTGGTTACACCCGAATACACCCACACATCATCATCCATAGCAATATAGTTGTATCCGTTCGTCGTCTGCAAACAATCTTTCTGACTGAGAATACTGTTAAAATATCCGTGTTTTAAAATGCCGTGATAATCATACAGCTCTATCAAAAGTTCTGCCTGATAGACTTTATCAACCCACTGCGGGACATCCTCCACCGCATAGTCCACGCACTCTCCGGTAATGGCATTACATATGACAACTCTTCCGATTGTCTGTCCGCCGAACAAACCGATATTAAACTTTTTCACCGGACAAATCCAGTACGGAACCCCATCATCATCAATCTCGAAGAAAATCTGGTCCGCGAAAATATAGGTCGGATATTGGAATCGGAGATGGCGATAAATATAACGGTTAAAATATTCATATTCTGAATACCGGATTCCTTCGGAAAGTTTCACACACTCCGTATTCTGCGTCGCCATATCGATACGTATATAGGCAGGAACTCCGTTCTTTTGATTGGTCAGCCATTTGATCGGACTGGCATAGCGAAGTGGTGTGACACGCACCGGCGTATCATTATAATTAATCTGAGTATAGTCTTCTGCCACCTCGAACTGGGAAACCATATCGACCATACTTCCCATCTTACGATTACCGAGAATAGATGCCGACTGTCTGTCAAGGAGCGGAATGGTATTGAAATCCACTTCCTTCACGTCCTCTATAAAGACTCTTTCTTCTACTGTCAAAAGCTGTTGATATTTCTTTGCATTGATGATCGGCGAAGACAGTATAGACCCAATCACAAATATAACAACTAAAATCCCGCACAAATAAAACACATACTTTGCAACGCCGAGTTCTCCCGGAGAAATGTCAAGTCCCTGTTTTGTCATGCGGATACTTCCTGTCTTACGTGCCTTTGCTATTGCCAAGGCACATGCAATCATCGCCACAAGTCCAATCATAAAAGCCCACATCCCGGTAGAATGAATGTTAATCGCCGGAATGGTAACATAGTAGTAAATTGCCGTAACTAAAATGAGTGCTATTGCAAAAATAAGCTTTCCTTTTAACTTTTTCATAGTTCCTCCACACATCTGTATTATTGAAATAATACATTGATACAATTTAAAGATAATAATACATCCTGACATCTATCATGTCAAGATGTCAGGATGATTATTTATCATTATTTCATAGATTTAAAATCAATCTGCGTCTGCATCTTCCAGCTTGCTTGCTCTGGCAGCCACTTCTTTCTCCTGCACATCGGACGGAGCCTGTTCATAGCGGGCGAATTCGTAAGAGTAAGTACCCTGTCCTCCTGTCATCGAACGAAGAACGGTACAATATCCAAACAACGAACTTACCGGAATGTCTGCCTCAATCACCTGCTTGCCGCCGGCCATCGGGTTCATGCCGAGCACACGTCCGCGGCGTTTGTTCAGATCGCCCATAATATCACCTGTATAGGCATCCGGAACGCAAACCTTAAGGGATGCAATCGGCTCAAGAAGTACAGGACCTGCATCCATAAATCCCTTCTTAAATGCCTGAATCGTCGCCTTCTTAAATGCCATTTCGGAAGAGTCAACCGCATGGTAGGAACCATCGTAAAGAACACCCTTCACGCCGACAACCGGATATGCTGCCAAAGGTCCTTTAAGAACGGATTCCTGCATACCTTTTTCCACCGCCGGGAAATAATTCTTCGGCACTGCACCACCTACAACTTCCTGCTCAAATTCATAAGTCTTTTCGAGATCTCCGAGCGGCTCAAAACGCATCTTAACATGACCGTACTGACCGTGTCCTCCGGACTGTTTCTTGTATTTAGCTTCCACATCAACTTTCTTCTTAATAGTCTCTCTGTACGCCACCTTCGGTTTGGAAAGTTCAATCTCAACCTTATATTCATTGAGAAGTCTGCTTACCGCTATCTCTAACTGCTGGTCTCCCATACCGTAAATCAGCATCTGGCCGTTCTCTGTATCATTGACAACTTTAAGCGTCTGATCTTCATGGGTCATTTTCTGCAGAGACTGGGCAGCTTTATCGATTTCAGCTTTATTTTTAACCTTATATCTCATGTAAGTGTACGGCACGGAAATATCTGCTTTCGCATACTGGATCGGTGTCGCTTTGGTGGACAGGGAATTTCCTGTTCTGGCTGCAGTCAGCTTTGCAAGTGCGCCGATATCACCGGCATGAAGTTCCGACACCTCAACCGGCTTAGACCCCTGAAGTACATAAAGCTTGCCGACTTTCTCCTCTATGTCTTTATCTTTGTTGTACAAAAGATCATCCGCCTTAATAACTCCGGAACAAACCTTAATCAGCGAATATTTACCGATATACGGGTCCACAATGGTTTTAAATATGTACGCGGATTTTGCTTTTGAGAAATCGTAGTTCGCTTCGTAAATTTCATTGGTCTTTAAGTTGATACCTGCAATCTCTCTGTTTTCAGGACTCGGCATATATTTAACGATATCATCAAGCAATGTATAAACACCCTGGCATAAAATGCTGGAACCCATGGAAATCGGAACAATACTTCCGTCCACTACATTGTTTCGAAGAGCAGCACGGATTTCATCCGGCGAAAATGTTTCGCCCGAGAAATAACGGTCCATCATTTCTTCCGATGTTTCTGCCACTGCTTCCATCAAAGTTTCTCTGTATGCCTCCAAGTAAGGAGTGCTGTAATCAGGGATCGTATCCTCCACTGCATCCTTACCCTGCCAGCGGTAACCTGTCTCGCTGACAACATTTACATATCCGACAAACTTCTCATTTTCACGGATCGGGAAATGGAACGGTGCAATCTTCTTTCCGTAGCTTTCTGTCAAATCTTCAACCACCTGCTTGAAAGACGCATTATCCACATCCATATCGGAAACATATACCATACGCGGAAGTTTATATTTATCACAAAGCTCCCATGCCTTGATGGTACCGACTTCCACACCTGCTTTACCGGAAATAACGATAATTGCCGCATCCGCCGCAGAAACTGCTTCCTCAACCTCTCCTACAAAATCAAAATATCCCGGAGTATCCAAGACGTTAATCTTCGTATCTTCCCACTCAATCGGAATCATACTTGTTGTAATGGAAAAGTGACGCTTCTGTTCTTCTTTTCCGTAATCACTTACCGTATTTCCGTCTGTGACCTTACCGATTCTGGATGTGATACCGCCAAGATATGCCATTGCTTCCGCCAAAGATGTCTTTCCGCATCCGCCATGGCCGAGCAATACGACGTTTCGAATTTTATCCGTTGTGTAGACTTTCATTTTTGCTACCTCCAAGTATTTAATTTTGTAACGATTACACATACTCTTCTCGAATTTGCTGACAATTCTTCGCTACATAGGTACATTTTACTAAATAAATATTAATTTTACAATCATTTTTTGTAAATTTGACTATATTTTTTATAATATTCTATCCGATTGACATTCGCGCTTTAAAGGACTAAAATATTAACGATATGTTTGCCCGGCAAACAGACATAACAAGAAACAGAAATAAAGGATACCATATCATGTCAAATCAAACTTATGATTTTAATACCGTTACATGCAGCTTTATCGGGCTCGGTCTGATCGGTGGTTCCATTGCGAAAGCTTTGCGCCGTTCCTACCCGGACATACGTCTGATTGCCTATGATCCGGATCAGCTCTCTTTGAAGCTGGCTTTGGACGAAAACGTATTGACTCAAAGCGAAACTTCTTTATCGCCGGCACTTTTTGACTGCGATTTTTTGTTTTTGTGCGCTCCGGTCAGCAGCAACGATGCGCTGCTTACGGATATTAAAAACAAGTTGAACGCAAGAACCATCCTTACCGATGTGGGAAGTGTCAAACAGACGACACACCGGGCCATCGAAAAAGCCGGCCTGTCACACGTATTCATCGGCGGGCACCCTATGGCAGGAAGCGAAAAAACCGGATATGCCAATGCCAATCCGCTTCTTTTGGAAAACGCATATTATATACTGACACCGACCGCAGATGTTGCTGCGGATAAAGTGACACAATTTCAGGAGTTAATACGTGCCACCGGCGCACTTCCTCTTGTCCTTGACTACGAAAAACACGACTATGTAACTGCTGCAGTCAGTCATGTTCCGCATATTATTTCTGCCTGTCTTGTTAATCTTGTAAAAAAATCGGATGACACGGACGGTCTCATGAAGATGATAGCTGCCGGAGGATTTAAAGATATCACCAGAATCTCATCCTCTTCTCCTGTCATGTGGCAATCTGTCTGCCTGACCAATACAGAAAACATAAGAAAACTTTTGTCTGATTATATTCATGATTTACAGGTAGTGGAAAAAGAACTTGCCGACAAATCGGCCCAGGAGCTGTATGATTTATTCGACTGTGCCAAGGAATACAGGGACGGTTTTGCAGCGGGAGGACACGGTCCGATCAAAAAGGCATACGATATTTACGTTGACATTCCGGACATCCCGGGATCACTTGCCCAAACTGCCACAATACTCGCCCTCCACGGTCTGAGCATCAAAAACATCGGCATTATGCATTCCAGGGAATTTCAAGAAGGCGCGCTGCGCATTGAATTCTATGATGAAGCAACCGAAAAAACAGCCATTGATGTGCTGAAAAAAAGTCATTATACCATTTACGAAAAATAGCAAGAAGGAGAACTGTTATGATATTGCAGCATGCAGACAAGTTAAAAGGAGAACTTACGGTTCCCGGAGATAAATCCATCTCCCACCGCGCCGTCATGTTTGGTTCCCTTGCAAAAGGAACCACTCGTGTCACTCATTTTTTGCAAGGTGCGGATTGCCTCTCCACAATTTCATGTTTCCAAAAAATGGGAATCCAAATCGAAAATACACCGGACGAAATACGGATACACGGAAAAGGACTGTACGGTCTGAGTGCTCCTACGGAAGTGCTTGATGCCGGAAACAGCGGAACAACTACCCGTCTTATTTCCGGAATTTTAGCGGCTCAAAATTTTAATGTCACACTCACCGGCGACGCTTCCATATGCAAACGTCCGATGAAGCGCATTATCACCCCTCTGTCCATGATGGGGGCTAAAATTACAAGCCGCGACAAAAACGATTGTGCTCCTTTGCTTATTGAAGGAACCTCATTAAAAGGAATTCATTACAACTCTCCGGTTGCGTCGGCGCAGGTAAAATCCTCCGTTCTTCTGGCGGGCCTTTATGCAGACGGTGCGACAAGTGTCACCGAACCATTTCTGAGCCGCAACCATACAGAGCTTATGCTTCGCGCATTCGGTGCAAAGATAACAAGCCAAAATACAACCGCTACCATTTGTCCGGATCCGGATTTATGTGCATTGGAAATCAATGTTCCGGGAGACATCTCCTCCGCCGCATATTTCATTGCAGCAGGACTCATTGTTCCCAATTCAGAAATTCTCATTAAAAATGTCGGTATCAACCCGACAAGGGACGGTATTTTGAAAGTTGCTTTGGAAATGGGCGGAAACATAGAGATTCAAAATATGCGCACAGACGGCGGAGAACTTACTGCCGATCTGCTTGTCCGCTCTTCCTCCCTGCACGGTGTCACCATAGGGGGAGAAATCATCCCGACTCTGATTGATGAAATACCGATGATTGCCGTCATGGCCGCTTATGCCGAAGGCACTACAACCATAAAAGATGCCGCCGAATTAAAAGTAAAAGAATCCGACCGCATTGCCATTGTTTCCGAAAATCTGTTAAAAATGGGATGTGATATTACTCCGACGGACGACGGAATGATAATAAAAGGCGGCAAACCATTACACGGCGCCGCCCTGAATTCTTATTTGGATCACCGCATCGCCATGAGTTTTGCTGTCGCAGCATTGCTTGCCGACGGCGAAACAGAAATGAAAGATGCAGAATGTGTCAATATTTCCTACCCTACCTTCTATCAGGATCTGGAAGATTTAATTAGGAAATAAAGTAAAAAATGCATTCCAGAACAGGCATCTGGAACAAATAAATCGGATACGTCCATGAAGAAAGCCTTTGAAAAAGGGCTTTCTTTTTTGTTGAAAGCAGAATCTCCGACGCGAAAACCGCCAAAAGTGCCAATGTAAATACGCATATTACGGCAAAATCGCCCGCACCTCTTCGTCCAAACATCATATAAACAAGAATTCCCGCCATCAGCCCGTTTCCGCAAACATAAAGAACTTTACGCCACTTTTCCGGCCACCGGTAAATCCACTTTCGCACAAAGCGCAAAACAAATCCGATAAACACGCCGAGCATCAAACCTGCCGCGGCGCGCAAAACAGCGTGATGCGAATATGTGATATCAATTTTCCCAATCATTCTGTAGTAATATGCATATATGAAAATTGATAAAAACGGGCAAAAAATGTATCCTGCCGTTTTACCGCACACCATCAGCAAAAGCAGCACCAGTAGACTCCCCCAGAAAAGCGCAGCCACATACCAATGAGGTACAATTAAAATCCTTTTTGCAAGAGAGCCGCACTGAAGCAGCAAAAACTCAGCCCATCCCATCTTCATGTAGGACACCATCTGCCCGATTCCCCAGCGTCTACTGTATGACATAAAACAAAACATCAGAATAAGGCTTAGCAAATACATCGGATACAGAGCTGCAATTCTGTTTCCGATATAGCACCCGAAACGATACCATCTTCCGGCAAATTTTTCTTTTTCCATATAACGGCTGTAGTACGAATAAATACCATATCCGGATAATATAAAAAAGAACTCAACAGCCAGATAACCCGCACCTAAAAATTTGAAATTTATCTTTGCACAAAAATGAAAACCAAGCACAACAATACAGAAGATAAATCTCCACAATTCTACTGTATAGTCTCTGCCTGGTTTTCTCATAATATTTTGATTCATTTTATTTCCGATTATAATCCGAGTTTTGCTTTTTCTTTCTGATACTCGTCTTCGCTTAAAATTCCGTTTGCCTTTAACAGATTCAGCTTGTTCAGTTTCTCCTGAACTTCAGGTGAAGGTCCGCCTGCAGCAGCACCGCCGCCTGCACCGCCCATCATCTTGGACTTAGCCTCATCAATTGCAGACTTCAATCCTGCTTCATCTGCAAGCTGCGGGAAAACAAGATAACGCTCTAATCCGGTTGCTGATTTAATATGTACTGCCGGAGCCGGTTTTCCGTTAAACGCACTCGTTGTCACGCCCTGTACATATCCGATATAGTGATTGAAACTGTCGATACGGGCATTCAGACCGCTCTCAGAAGTACTCATGGCTGCAATACCATTTATTCTCGCATTGGAAACCGTCACTTTGAAATCTTCTGTTTTCTTTACAAGCAATCCTTCCTTATATGTCCATTCTTTTGAGTAAACAACCTGTTCCGAACGGATACAGCTGTTACAAACCTCCCCAACAGAGTCCTTGTTACAAATACAACACTGCATATACTCTTCTCCTTTTCATTCTAGTCTTTCTTATTCTTCTGTCGCTGTCTGTACGGTGTCGTAGACTGCGATTCGGGCTGCATCCATCTCCGGCATCCCGATAAAAATACCACCATAACTAAATGTGTCTGCCTCTTTCACGATACGAACGATTTCGATAAAAGCATGAATCACTTCTTTGGTCCATATGGTCAAATAAGCCTCATACACAGCTCCGATCTCCAGCGGCTTCTTACATGCGAACCCAACACCGGTCTTTGATACATCAATGATATCAATGCTGACTTCCTCTGTTTCAGCTGCTCCGCCGAGTCGTTTGATCAGAATTCTGGATTCCAATTCGATTCTCTTGTTTCTCCTTCTTTCGTCCATGGCAAACCCCTTTCTCCTTCTCAGAAGAACATTTCTCCAATCATATAAGGGTATTTTAACAAATTATGTCTACTTTGGCAACCAGTTTTTACAATAATATCATTGCATCTCCGAAAGAAAAGAATCTATATTGCTCGTGCACGGCAGTTTCATATGCACGAAGCACCTGCTCTCTTCCGGCAAGTGCCGACACCAGCATAATCAGTGTTGATTCCGGCAGGTGAAAATTAGTAATCAAACCATCCAATATTTTAAATTCATAACCCGGATATATAAAAATCTCTGTGTTATCACAACCCGGATGTAATACACCGTTTTCATCCGCAGCACTCTCTATCGTACGACAGCTTGTCGTGCCGACACAAATCACTCTGCCTCCGGCCTTCTTCGTTTCATTAATCGCTTCCGCCGCCTCTTCCGACACCTGATAGTATTCGGAATGCATATGATGATCCAGTACATTCTCCTCTTTTACCGGGCGGAATGTTCCGAGACCGACATGAAGCGTTACATATGCAATTTTCACACCCTTTTCTTCTACGGCTCTCAAAAGTTCCGGTGTAAAATGAAGTCCCGCCGTAGGTGCTGCAGCACTGCCTTCGTATTTCGCATACACCGTCTGATAACGGGTTTTATCTTCCAATTTATGCGTAATATACGGCGGAAGAGGCATCTCTCCGAGCTGATCGAGGATTTCCTCAAATATACCGTCATATTCAAACCGGATCAGACGGTTTCCCTCTTCCAGTACATCCGTTACTTCCGCCCTCAAAAGTCCGCCCCCAAATACGAGACGCGCTCCGGGTCTTGCCTTTTTTCCCGGCTTTACCAAAGTTTCCCACACATCATTCTCCCTGCGCTTAAGCAGAAGAACTTCGATGGTTGCACCGGTATCTTCCTTGGTTGCAAAGAGTCTTGCCGGAATCACCTTCGTGTCATTTAACACAAGGCAATCGCCTTCCCGCAAAAAATCAATCACATCTTTAAATACGTGATGCTCTATTTCGCCGGTTTCCTTATTCAGTTTTAAAAGCCTGGAACTGCTTCTGTCGCTCAGGGGATCCTGAGCGATCAGTTCCTGCGGAAGATCAAAATAAAAATCTGATTTTTTTAACTCCGTCATTTCTTTTAAAGCCTCTTTAATCTTATCACTTCTTTTAACTTCTAAGCTCCACGCCGTACGCTTTGCCGAGCTGCTTAAGAATTTTCTTTACATATCCGTCCACAGACTCTGCGGTAAATGCTTCGTTCTTCGGTGTAAATACTACCGTGAATGCCATACTCTTCTTATCAGCCGCAATCTGCTCACCCTCGTAAATATCAAAGAGTGTGATTTTTGAAATATATTTGCATGATTCTTTCATTACTTTTTCAATTTCACCGCAGGTAATGCTTCTGTCCGCAACAAGCGCCAGATCTCTGCTCTCCTCCGGGAATTTCGGAAGCGGCGTAAATACCGCCTTCTTGTCATACCACTGTGAAAGCACTTTCAAATCAAGTTCCATCACAAAAGCCGGCGTACGTAAATCTTTTGCATCCGCAATATCATAAGCCAATTTACCGAAATATCCGACTTCATTTCCCTCGCAAAGTACTTTTGCCGTCTGGTACGGATGAAGGAATGTATTGCTCATAGCTTCATACTCAAATGTTACATGCAATGTTTCCGCAATTTTCTGTGCAAGTCCTTTCATTGTGTAGAAAGATTCGTTTTCTCCGAAAATACCGACACAAAGTCTCGCTTTCTCATCCGGATACTGTGTCAGCGGAAGTTCATAAGGCATGTATACGTTTCCGATTTCGAAAAGTCTGCCTGCAAGATTACCTTTTTTCTGGTTACGTGCAATTGCATTGATCATAGATGCAGCAAGTGTTGTTCTCATAAGGGAAATTTCCTCGCTGATCGGGTTCATAATACGAATTGCATTGCGTTCTGCCGCCTCCTCAGGAATGCGGAGCATATCAAGATCCGCCGGCGAGAAGAACGAATAGTGAATACATTCATACGCACCTGCACTGCAAAGGGCTTTTTTCAATCTGAGTTCTGTTTTCTGCACCTGGTTAAGTCCGCCGATTGTCACCTGTGCAGACGGCATAAATGCCGGAACCACATGCTCGTAACCGTACATACGGATTACTTCCTCTGCGATATCCTGATATGTCTCTACGTCTTCACGATAAGCCGGAACCATAAGTTTCAGATCATCTCCGTCAATGCTCGGCTCAAAGCAAAGGTTCGTCATGATTTTGAGAATTTCCTCATTCGGTACAACAATACCGAGACATTTATTTACTCTGTCAATGCTTACTGTCAACGCTCTCGGTTCTACACTGTTTCCTGTATTTACATCCACATGTGTCTTTGCGACCTTACCACAACCAAGTTCTTCGATCAAATGAAGCGCACGTTTCATCGCCATAACAGTTGCGTACTCATCCACACCTTTTTCGTAGCGGGCACTTGAATCCGAACGTTTTCCGACTGCTCTGGATGTTCTACGGATGTTATCACGGGCAAACTTTGCAGACTCAAAAAGCACTGCACTTGTTGTCTCCCTGATTTCAGAGTTTAATCCGCCCATAACACCTGCAAGCGCCACCGGTTTTACACCGTCGCAAATTACCATGTTTGCATTATTAAGCGTAAGCTCCTGCTCATCAAGAGTTACGATTTTTTCACCGTCAGCAGCACGTCTTACGTTAATTGCATTTCCTTCCAGCGTAGAAAGGTCAAATGCGTGCATCGGCTGTCCGAGTTCTTTTAAAATATAGTTTGTTATATCAACCACATTGGAAATCGCATCGATTCCGACAAGTGCAAGTCTGCGTTTCATCCAAGCCGGTGACTCACCGATTGTTACGTCTGTCACATAATGCGCACTGTATCTCGGGCATAAATCCGGACAATCTACAGATACCTTGAAACCGGAAAGTTCTGCATCTGTCTCTGTATAGTCAAGAGCAGGCATTTTCAATTCTTTTCCCAAAACAGCAGCCACTTCTCTTGCAATACCGAAAATACTCTGGCAATCCGGTCTGTTTGCCGTGATGGCTATATCAAAAATCCAGTCATCAAGACCGAGCATCGGTTTTACATCGGCTCCGATTTCTGCATCCTCAGGAAGCACAAGAAGTCCGTTATAGCCGGCTCCCGGGAACATATTCTCACTCACACCGAGTTCGACTCCCGAGCAAAGCATACCGAATGACTCATAGCCGCGAAGTTTTCCTTTTCCGATGGTCATTACGCCCTCAACCGTCTTATGGTCTTTTGCTGTCGCATATACTGTCGCGCCCACAAGTGCTACCGGGAATTTCCCGCCGGTTGCCACATTGTCGGCTCCGCAACAAATCTGGAATGTTCCGTGCTCTCCGCAATCCACCTGGCACACATGTAAATGTGTCTCCGGAATCGGCTCGCAAGTCATCACTTTTCCCACAACAACTTTGCTGATGTCCTTGCCGACCTCATACAATTCTTCTACTTCAAATCCGCAGGAAAACAATTTATCCTGAAGTTCCTGTGGCGTAATGTCAATATCTACATATTCCTTTAACCAACTAAGTGGTGTAATCATATCTCTTCACCTAACCTTCCTCATTTAGTCATTTAACTGCGAAAGCACACGCAAATCGGATTCAAACAACAACTTAATATTGTTGATACCGTATTTCAGCATTGCTGTACGTTCAATACCGATACCGAATGCAAAACCGCTGTACTCGTTCGGATCAATACCACAGTTTTCAAGCACCTTGTTGTTTACGACACCGGCTCCGAGAATTTCAATCCAGCCGGTACCTTTACAGAGTTTACAACCTGTTCCTCCACATTCAAAACAGCTGCAGTCTACTTCCACGGAAGGCTCCGTAAACGGGAAATAGGAAGGGCGAAGTCTTGTCTTGGTTCCCTCTCCGTAAATTTTCTTTACAAATACATCAAGCATACCCTGAAGGTCGCAAAGTGTAATACCTTTGTCTACCACAAGACCTTCCATCTGGGTAAACATCGGAGAATGTGTTGCATCATCGTCAGAACGGAACACTTTACCCGGGGATAAAATCTTAATCGGCGGTTTGGAATTCTCCATAACATGAATCTGTCCCGCTGATGTCTGTGTTCGAAGAAGAAACTCCGGCGACAGATAGAAGGTATCCTGCATATCCCTTGCCGGATGATCCTGCGGCGTGTTGAGCGCCGTAAAGTTGTAATAATCCGTCTCGATTTCTCTTCCTTCGTATATTTCAAATCCCATACCGGAGAAAATATCAATCAACTGATTGCGGACAAGTGTAATCGGATGAAGATTTCCTTCCTTTTCTTCCGCAGCCGGAAGGGAAATGTCAATCTTTTCTGCCTCATATCTTGCCTGCAGTTCTTTTTCCTTCATCTTTACATCAAGCTCACCCAAAAAGCCCAGTGCCCATTCTTTCAGCTCATTTACGCCTTTTCCGTAAGCCGCTCTCTCCTGGGGAGCAATGTTTTTCATCTCTTTCATCAACATACCGATTTTGCCGGCTTTACCGTCCAAAAATTTCTTCTTGAACTCATAAACTTCTTTTGAGGAAGTAAGTTCCTCTGCACCGGAAATAATTTCCTGCTTGATCTGCTCTAAATTTGCATTCATTGTGTTCTTCCTTTCTCATTTCATGTTCTTATCAGGATCTGCCTGCTCGCATAAAAAAAGCCCCATGCACAATCCTGCTGCGCAAGGGACGAATATAATCCGCGGTACCACCCATGTTCCTCAGAGCTGCGCTCTGAGACACTCTTTTGCGTGTAACGTACGCTGACGTCTCTGCCTACTGTTATTTCAACAAAGCTGCTCCGGTGGGAAATTCAATCAACATCTGAACGTAAGGGGCTTTCAGCCGGTGGCTCCCTCTCTCTGACCGAAAATGTATCTCTACTGACACCTTCATCGCATTTTAAATTTTCGCACAAAAATATAATAATAAAACATACATAAATTGTCAAGAATACCTTTTTATTTTTACATGTGGTATCATGAATTATAACCGTGTTTTCAATGGGAAAGGAGGATATGCATGAAAAAACTGGAAGATTATGTGAGAACCATCCCTGATTTTCCGGAACCGGGCATTATGTTTCGCGATGTGACAAGTGTACTTCAGGATGCTGACGGATTCAAACTTGCTGTGGATTCTATGTTAAAACTTCTTGACGGAGTTTCCTTTGATGTCATTGCAGGCGCAGAATCCAGAGGTTTTATCTTCGGCGCTCCGCTCGCTTACGCGCTCGGCAAACCGTTTGTTCTTATTCGCAAAAAAGGAAAACTCCCTTGTGAAACCGTTTCTAAATCATACGAACTGGAATACGGGACTGCCGAAATCGAAATTCATGCCGACGCTATCCGGCCCGGCCAGAAAGTTGTTCTCGTTGACGATTTGATTGCAACCGGCGGTACGATTGAAGCTGCTGCACAGTTAATCGAACAACTCGGCGGTGATGTCGTGAAAATTATTTTTCTCATGGAACTTGCCGGTTTAAACGGACGGGAGAAACTCAAAAATTATGATGTTGACGCCGTTATTACCTATGAGGGCAAATAACGAGACACACACAAGAAAGGACTCAAAAAAATGGAAAAGTTTTTTAAACTGAAAGAAAACGGTACGAATGTCAAGACCGAAGTCATCGCCGGTATTACTACTTTCATGACAATGGCTTACATTTTGGCCGTAAACCCGAGCATGCTCGCTGTTGCAGGAATTGACCCGACAGCTGCACTCATTGCAACCTGTCTTGCATCTTTTGTCGGAACCATGTGCATGGCTCTCATGGCAAATTATCCGTTTGCTCTTGCACCGGGTATGGGACTGAATGCCTACTTTGCTTATACCGTATGTATCGGCATGGGATACGACTGGAGAATCGCTCTTGCAGCCGTAGCGGTAGAAGGAATTGTTTTCATCGTTCTTTCCCTGACTAATGTACGCGAAGCCATCTTCAATGCCATTCCGAGTACATTGAAAAAGGGCGTGAGCGCCGGTATCGGCCTCTTTATCGCATTCATCGGCCTTCAGGGAGCACACCTTGTTGTAAACAATGATTCCACACTTCTTTCTTATGTGAATTTCCGCGGAAACTTCCACACAGAAGGAATCTGTGCCATCCTTGCCCTGATCGGTCTCTTTATCACCGTCATCCTTTATGTCAAAGGCGTAAAAGCATCTATCCTGATTGGTATCATCGCCACATGGGTACTCGGTATGATTGCTCAGGCTGTCGGACTTTACAAAGTAACTCCTGACGCAGGTTTTTACTCCTTATATCCTGCTCTCGGCTTCACAGACTTCTCAAAATTTGGCGAGACATTCGGACAGGTATTCAAAGCAGATTTTTCAGGTGTCAGCATTACAAACTTTATCGTTGTTATCTTTGCCTTCCTGTTTGTTGATATGTTTGACACCATCGGAACACTCGTCGGTGTTGCCACGAAAGCAAAAATGCTCGACGAAAACGAAAAACTTCCGCGCATCAGACCTGCACTTTTAGCAGATGCCATCGCAACACTCGTCGGCGCTATCTTCGGTACCTCTACTACAACTACCTATGTTGAAAGTTCCGCAGGTGTCGGCGTCGGAGCCAGAACAGGTCTTGCATCTGTAGTGACAGGTTTTATGTTCCTTCTCGCCATATTCTTTGCACCGGTATTCACAGCCATCCCGGGATTTGCAACAGCTCCGGCTCTTATCTTTGTAGGTTTCCTCATGGTTATGGCTGTTACGGAAATCAAATTTGAAGATGTCACAGAAGCGATCCCTGCATACCTTTGTTTCCTTTGCATGCCACTTATGTACAGCATCTCAGAAGGTATTGCAATCGGTGTGATCTCTTACACATTTATTAATGTATGTTGCAAAAAAGCAAAGAAAGTTACTCCTCTTATGTATATCTTAACCGTGCTCTTTATCGCAAAATACGTTTTCCTGTAAATTAAGCAGGACATAATTTAGGGCTGCCCTTTTATGGGCAGCCCTTTTTATTCTTTTATTCGCCTTCTTCTACAATCCGTAATCCTTCTTCCACCGTTGCAACATACAAATCCAAAAGTTCATTTGTATGTTCCTTGATGTAGTCCAGTTTTTCTTCCGTACCGGCCAGATATTCTTTACCTGCCATTTCCAGGCTGAGTGCAAGTTCTGACAGGCTGACACCGCCGATACTGAGCGATGTAGACTTTAAAGAATGTACATATGTAACATAACTTTTCCAGTTTTCCTGCTCATAGCTGTTTCGAATCTGCTCCAGTTTCTCATCTTTACACTCACAGTACATCTGAAGAACCTCCAAATACATCTCCTTACTGAATGCGCAATACTTCATACCTACCGACTGATCTATACACGTACTCATATTTTTCCTCCTTTTACCTAAATAACATGCACAAAAATATATAAGCGCAATACAATTATATCAAAAAAAATACGGACACACAATCCTATGTCTGTCCGCATTCTATCTGTCTGTCGCATTATGCTTTATTGTTTTTCCGTCTCTTTTTCATCACCTCATGAAGATATTCATTCGCCGGAAGCAAAAAACGGTTCAACAGTGCTCCGGCAAGAACAATATAAAAACAAAGATACAGCCATAACATGATGATTGTCACTGTGGCAAGACTTCCGTACACATCATATGCAAAAAAACGGTTCACGTAGAAGGAAAAAAGCCAAGATGAAACATACCAAAGTATACTGGAAAGAAAAGCACCCGGAAGTTCAAAACGAAAATACTTTTTATCCGCATTCGGAAGCCATGTAAATGCCGCCCCGAAAAACAACGTCAATATCACAGGCATAAACAACGGCCTTATCGCGAATAATGCATCAAACAGATAATGTATCTGCGGAAAAACACCGGTCAATATCCGCACAATCCAATCACCGAAAACGACCAGCACAAGAACAACGATTACCATAACCAGCAGCAAAATCGTATAGACACATGCTCTCAGCCTTAAAAACACATAATTACGCTTTTCCTCCACATGGTTAATCACATTCAGTCCGCGCAAAAAGGCAAGCATCCCCTTCGCTCCCGACCATATCAAAACAATTAACGTGATGGAAAGCACCGCCCCGGAATTATCGTACATCCTGGCCACCATCGATACCGCGGCCGGTGCCAGATATTCCGGCAAAATGCGTACAAGAATCTCCATAAACTTCGCTTCAGTTAAAGGCGTGTAGGGAAGCAGCGAAAAAAACACAATCAGCACCGGCATCAACGAGAGATACGTAAAAAACGCAACACTGGATGCATAGGCACTGATATGGTATTTCTGCACCATGGACATATATTCTCTTATAACCCGGATTAATTTTGTCCTCATTTTTCCTTTTTCATCTCCTCCAGTTCCGTATCAACATAAAAAAAATGTAACACCGAACGAAAATCCATTCCTCTGTGAGCCATCTGTTTTGCCCCGTTCTGGCTCATTCCGATACCATGTCCGAAACCGCCTCCATATACTACATATGAAACAATCTTCTTTTCCTCATCCTCTGCCTCCGATGGCTCATAAACAGCATCCAGCACCAAAAATGCACTAGGCAACATCCCGTTTGCAACTCCGTCCTTTTCATAACCTACTCCGAGTTTCAGTTCGGTGCTGCTGTTTGCCAAAATATAACGCACATTTTTTTCGGATAAAACTTTAATTGTCGCATCGCTTCCGGTTAAAACCATCTCAGTGACGGCTCCGCCGTCAGCCCGCCTGACAATCTCTATGTTTTTCAATTCACCGAATTTTTTTATTTCTTTTGAAACATATCCTTTCGGTGTTTTGGTCAATATCTGCTCCGGATCTGCCCCGTATCGCTTCTGCAAATTCACAAGCAGCAATTCTTCATCTACCTGTGTTTCATATTTCCACCGGTAATACGCATCATCTGCCTCGTAGCTATCCGCGTCCGCATTACAAATAAAACGGCGAAACTCTTCTTCCTCCCTCACAATAGCAATTTCCGCCTCTTCATCGCTCGTTGCGACGCCGATTTTACGGGCCTTGAGATATCCTTCATCCTCTGCCATCCATGCGGAAAGATCTGTTCCGAACCCGCACGAAGTCGAATAAAAGTAGGTCGTCACCGGCTTACTGTTCTGACATACAATTATTCCTTCTGTTTCACGAACTGCTCTCGTCGTCATCTCATGTTCCGTAATGTTATTATAGACCTGGAAAGCTGCACTGTCATCCACATGCGCTCCATAACTCTGCAGACGGGATGTTTGCATATGTGCATAAGCATATGTCCTTGCACTTACAGCCTGCGCTTTCAATGCTTCCAAAGGATAAGATGCCGGCATTTCACTCGGAACCACCGAATACAAATACTCATCCAGCGGTAGTTCATTAATTACAAGAAGACCTTCCTGCGTCCGTTCCACCTCTATCATTCCCCGGTAAGACGGTGTCCCCTGATTTCTCATTACTGACAAAAGAGAGGTTCTTGCCGAAAGCGCAGCAGGCCAAAATACAATACGGTCATTTCCGAAATATTCACTGTTATTACCGATTACCACTTTTTCTCCGCCTTCTATCAGCCCTTCTTTGTCACCGCTTTTCCATTCCATGTCCGTATCACATCTGAGAATCACTTCCTCATGGTAAGCCGAAGCAAACTCTGAAGTTTTAATCACCACTCTTATCTTATCCAGATACCCTTCTCTTGTTGCAAGCGCTGCCACAATCTTTCCGTCTTCATCCAGCACAAAATCCGTAAAATCATACCCTATCTGCAAGTCAGACAGTGTGTATGGTTCATATTCCCCAAACAGCTTATAAACCTGTATCCGGTCGTCGTACTCATATGTACCGAAATTTTCCAGTTCAATGGTGCGCGGCTTTATACTAATCAGTTTTGCATTGATTTTATCCGTATATGGTTTTACGGATTTACAACCGCCCTTTTTGATTACTATATCGGCAATATCCTCACAGCCGCTGTAGGAAGAATCAAAATTGGTACCGGAAAATTCCTTATCCCCGCAAACAATTTTCAAAGTTTGATCCGTATTTGCCTTAATCCAAACTTTTTCCAATTCAATTTTCGTTTCATAAATATCCCGAAGCAAAAGCACCTTATCTCTTGTTGCAAATACTTTCATCATATCTCCCGGTTTAATTACCTCGGAATCCGGTTGCTCTGTCCTATTTTCCCCTTCTGTATCAACATCAATGAAATCCAAAGAAAATTCCCGGATCATTGTTTCATTTTCATTTCGGACCAAAATACTGTCTCCGTCCACAGCAATTACTGCCAGAGATTTATATCCCATCTCCAGTTCCGGTTGCTTTTCACGCACATAGGCAATCAACGCATTCATCGTCTCATCATACGGAAGATATCCTTTTTCTTCTATCGTCTCACGACACCGCTGCCCGAATTCAGACTGACATTCCAAAGAAGCATACGCCAGTATCTGCTCCACCTGTTGCAGTGATATCTTCTCCTGTGCAGAATCTTCTTTTGCTTTTTGCAGGAGAAACGCACTCCCTATCATAAAGATCACAGCCAAAGTAAATATCAGACTGACCCATACGATCACTTTTCTTCTCATAAAAAAACCTTTCATCAACACTATCGCAATGTACATAATTCAAAAGAAAACAGTCCTTGCGGACTGTTTTCTTTTGTTCCCGAAATGCCGGTTCCTACACTTTGACTCCTAGCGAACGCCAGGTGGGTTACCGCAATTACACTTCTGCCTTCCTCCGACCCGTAGGTAAGGCCTGACATCCATGCAACAATATAGGTGTCCCGTTTAAAGTAACTGTAGGTTCAAAATAGTAGGAGTTGTCGCACATCTCAGGTTACTAATAGTATACTCAAAACCCACTTGTATTACAACTGTTTTTTCTTTGGATGAATCTTCATTTTTTCGATCCGTTTTTCTGCCTGTTGCAAAATTTTCTGCTGGGAGTATTCTTCTAATATCTGCAGCAAAAGACGCAACGCCTGCGACAAAACCTTATGGTTGTCATGATCTTCTCTGCTCATCCGCCGCAAAATGGTCATAACATCCTTTATTTTCAATTGCGACAGGGTTTTTGCCCCCGTTTCTTCAAATACATAAAACAGTGCTTCAACGAATTTCTTCCTCTCTTCTGTCGACATTGCCCCGATAAATTCTTTCATTGTATGCTCTACGGTCGTTGACGAGGACGATATGTCATCCACATACACGAACTCATTACCGAGAACTTCCCATGAAAACATATCATGTTGGAAAAGGCCGATCTGCGTGCTGGATACCACATCATACTGGGTATGATGTTCAAATAATATACCGATCATCGAAGACTGCGGAACAATTCTGTGAACCCGGGCTGCAATCGTCTGATAAGATTCCGTCTGTAAAAATTCCTGTGTAAATCCCGGGCTGTCAAAACTGCAAACGCGCCGGATTCTGCGGCGCACAAGCGGATTGCACATCGTTGCTGCGTATATCGCCAAATTTCCGCCTTTGGAATGTCCGCCCATATAAATTTTACCTCTTTTGACGAGTGCTACCTGGTGCAGGTATTCCACCGCCTGTATCTGCGACGGAACCGGCGATTGAAAACACATATTAAAATCTTCTTTCCAACCGACGATCGTATCGTCCGTTCCTCTGTATGCAATACAAAATCCCCCGTCTCCGAGATCCACGGTAATTGCCGAAAACTGTTTTTCCGCTTTTTCATCAACCTGATTGACGTAATGCGACAATTTCATATATTGAAAACGTCTGCTTCTGGACAGTACATCAAAAAGTTCAAATACGGTATCCGGAATTACCCGCCCAAGATTCATTTTTTCATCTGCATGCAAAAGCGAAAACTTTTCGCCTGCCTCTTTGATCGTCACATTGCTTCTACCGGACAAATCAAGTCCTGTCTGCTCAAAATCAATATACGACAGTGTACTTAAAATCAGATTGTCAATGCTGTTAAACGGAGCCTGTTTGACTGTCAAATCTCCGCGCCAGGAAAGATAATCCATCATATTTGCCATCGTATCACTCCCACCATATCATCTATATTATATATTTTACCACAAAACATATTAATAGAACAAAAAAATCCGCAGTAAAGATACCAAGCTATCCTACTGCGGATTCTAAAACATGTTTTACTTGTACTTTGTATACGCCGTACAGTGTTTCTTCACGGTCAGTTTTTGCGAAACTTCTTGGAATACATATTAACCAAGATCCGCCCGCGCGGAATGTTCGCTCGCAACTGTCCTTTGTGTAAATCATATTTCAAAATTCAGAGCAGACATTCGCATGGCTCTGAATTTTTTCATCTTATAATGCGTCAACTAACTTCTTAACAGCTGCTAAAGCTTCATCAGGAAGTTTATCGTAGCCGTCTTTCTTTGTAGCGAAGCCTTCTACAGCGTCTACACGGTTCTGCATAGCAGATTTTAATGCAGCGCGGTATTCAGCGTCATCTAAGTTCGGCTTGAAGTCAGCTGTTTTTCCGGACCAGTCATACATGATTTCGATATCATCGAACGGTCCCCACTGCTCGAATTTAGCTTTTCCTTCAACGATTGTCTCAAGAATTCCTAATGTATCTGCCGGTTTACACTTAGTTCCCATGAAGTCACCTGTGTTAACGATGTAGCAGTCTACGTTTTTCTCTTCTACTAACTTTTTGAACTTCTCGTAGTCATTTACGAGCGGGTAAGTTCTGAATGGGTTAGCGTAAGGAACGATACGAAGTGCGTTCATATCTGTACCTGCAGCTACACGCTCTGCTGTAGATGTCTTTGTAGCAAGTGTAGCACCCATAACTGATGCAAGAGCTGCACCTTTTAATTTGATTACAGGTGGAATGGTAGGGTCTTTCATAATCCAGAAAATAGCATTTACAGG
>JAFTVQ010000187.1 GCA_017461865.1 Lachnospiraceae bacterium
GGTGACTCCAGTGGCGAGACCAACGGCACTGGCACAAACAATGACTCTGGCAGCTCTGATGAAGAGGTTACCATTGCAGAAACCGTTCTGTATGAGGCAGATGGCATTAAGGTGACCGCAAAGAGCTTGGCGGACGGTCTGCTTGGTACGGAAGTAAAGCTTCTGATCGAGAACGACTCCAGCAAGAACATCCTCATTACATCTAGCTCTGTTTCTGCAAATGGCTACATGATGCCCACAGCAGCCCTGTATGCCGAAGTGGCAGCAGGCAAGAAAGCTAATGAGTCTCTGACTCTCATGTCCTCTGAGTTGGATCAGTGCGGAATTGAGACACTGGCTGAAATGCAGTTCTATCTGCAGATCCAAGACCCCGAGACTTGGGAAACCATCAAGACTACCGATCTGATCACCTTGGCTACTTCTGCCACCGGCTATACTCAGCCTGTCGATGACTCTGGCGATGTCCTCTACAACGAGAATGGTTATAAGGTCGTCTGCAAGGGCCTGAAGCAGGATATCATTTGGGATGGCACTGTTGTCTTCTATATGGAGAACAATAGCAGCAAGGCAGTTTCTATCTATGCTGAAAATGTGTCTGTCAATGGCTTTATGCAGGAAGTTGGCCTCTGGTCCGACCTGCGTCCGAGCACCAAGATGATCGATGGCATGTCCATGATCGATCTGAGCGACATGGAGATTACCAATATTGATGAAATCAAGACTATTGAGTTCAATCTGCGCATCGTTGATGCAGAGACCTGGGAAGACATTGTCACCACAGATGCAATGACCCTCAATTTTGAATAAGGAAACCTATGCACTTTTTGTCCCCAACCTGCCGGTTGGGGACATTCTTTTTCCCATATTTCAGTGCATTTCAGTTGCAAAAGACAAATTTTTAGATGCCTTCGACAACCTTCGAGTGTATTTTCATCGCCCATTTTCTATAAATAAAGTGTAATTACGACATTTGGAAAAACGGAAATGCCGCCATTACACTATATTTATCCAATTGGGAGGATGAGTTCGTGAAAAACAGAACCCGGAGATATTACTGCGGGAGTTTTAAGGAGTCCTGTTAAGGCTCCCATTAATGTATTAAGACAACTAAATAGCTGGATCGTGAGAGACGCAGAAAAACGAAGCGCAACACGAGAAGGCACCTTTATAAGCATTTTTGACGCACAGTGTTGTATTAGTCTAACACTGTGCGTTTTAGTTTTCGACATAATTCGATGCCGTGGACCTCCGTTCGACATTTGATCCCAAAAATCAAATCGGACTGGAGGAATACATATGTCAACACAAAACTGGGATCCCAATGAAGCTGAACGAGAGCTTCTACGAGCAAGATTTACGCTCTGGCTGAATAGCCTTCTGGCACGAAATAGTGCAAGACGTCGCAGAGGTATGGACGACGAGGTACCTGACGACATGGAGATTGTTTCAATGGACGCGTTTCCCGATGATTATTTTCCGGATACCACGAACCCGTATGAGATAGTCGAAAGAAACCCACGGGACTTCGATTTCGATGAGGAACGCATAGCTCGTGCGTTTGCTGATCTTCCTGTTATGAGGAAGGAGGTGTTGCGCTTGCTGTTCGTAGAGCAAAGGACGCCGAAGGAAATTGCAGAGCGACTGCATTGCTCAGTGCAGTTTGTGAGTGTCCAGAAGCAGCGGGCGCTGGCAAAGCTCCGTAAAGTGCTATCAGAAGGAGACGATGTATGAGCAACAAGGAATTTGAATCGGTTCTTCGCAGAGCCGTACATGGGGATAGTATCGCTTTGGAGAAGCTGCTGATACTGTATGAACCTATGATCTACAAGTACTCCTGCGTAAAGGGTAAGTATAGCGAGGATCTGCATCAGTGGTTACTGTTGGACATCGCCCTCAATATTCACAAATTCCCAATCTAAAAATATTTTTTGATATTTTTTCTGAAATTGATTTATTTTTCGATTTTCCGATACACCTTTATGAGTGAGAAGCATCCCCTTGCTTGTGCACCTTGAAAACTTCATATCATCCAGTCCGGTACATCCCTTTGCTGAGGAGCGGCTATCCGTCTGAAAGGCCCAGAACCAGGAGCACTGATATACAGGTGGCACTTGTATAACGCGACGATCCAGCATAGGTACAATGGTACTTCCGTAATTCGCGGCCCGGCCACAATGAAGGCGGGGAGAGGAGACTCTATGGACCTGCTCGCCACAGGCACCGGATGGACAAACGTAAAACTCAACTCACTCTTCAAGGAGGTAATCAAATGGAATATCAATATAAGTCAACAGAAGAGTTGCCACCCTTCTTGAATGCATCACAGGTGGCAGCGTATTTGGGACTATCCCTTTCAAATATTTACACGTTAATGCATTCACAAGGCTTCCCAACATTAGCCGTGGGAAAGCGAAAAATAGTAGAGAAGAAAAAGCTCTTGCAATGGATAGAAGAGAATACGGCAAAATAATATATTTTGTTTATTATAATATATGAAAAATGTTAAAATGGCGGTTTATTTATGCTGAAAAGTTTACTTTTCGTTAATAAAAGGGTATTTCAAAACGGAAATCCCTGTGTTATAATGAGGGTGCACGGAATCAGTAGACATATGCCACCAGAAAGGAGTAATATGGCAAAGAGAAGATCCAACGGCGAAGGCACCATCAAAAAACTGCCCAATGGAAAATGGCAGATTCAATTTATGGATGGGTACAAGCCGGATGGAACACGAAGGTTTAAATCCTTTAGTGCGCCGAAGCTCGATGAGGTTAAAAGGCTGAAGCGCGAATACGAGCAAAGAAAAGCAGCCGGAGTGTTGGCCGCAATGGACTATTCCTTTTCGGAATGGGCTGACTTCTGGTTTGAACATCACAAGAACATGATTTCCGCAACAACTCAAGAAGGGTATACATACACGCTCCGCAATCTGAAGACGCATTTTGGTCGCAGAAAGCTTTCCGAGATTAAGACCTACGATATCGAACAGTACCTTATGAAATTGGTGAGAGATGGCAAATCCGGATCCACCGTTGCACAGAGTCGAGGAATGTTGTTCCAGATCTTTAAGATGGCGGTGGCCAATGATATCCTGATCAAAAACCCAGTAGCGCATGCTGAAAAGATTCGAAGAGCACCTCCCAAGCCCAAGGAAGCCTTTACAGCGGACGAAGTCCGAAAGTTGATGAAGGAACTCCCGGAAGATAAGATGGGATGGAGCATTCGGTTGCTGCTTGCAACAGGTATGCGCACACAAGAACTGTTAGCACTTGAGCCGCGGCACATTGCAAAGGATGGTTCATCTATTAATGTGGCGCAGGCAGTAGTCATGGAAAAAGGTAAGGCCGTAATCGGACCGACCAAAACACACACCAGTGTACGAACAATCCCCGTCCCAGAAACGGTGCGGTATTGTGCGCGTAACCTGCGCGACACAGATCGCATGTTTATATGGGAAGGAAAATGCTCGAACAAGCCGGTCAATCCCTCTTATTTCCGAGACCAATTTAAAGAGATGATCGGTGCGATCGAGGATGTCCGTGTATTAACACCACACTGCTGCAGGCATACCTACGTTACTCAAATGCTTGCTCTTGGTGTTGATCCGAAAACGATTCAGGCGCTGGTTGGACACGCAGAAATTGACATGACTATGTATTATGCTCACGCACAAGAATCTTCCAAGCAGGCTGCAATTAGTCGTTATGATGAAGCATTTTCTGCTCCTGGCGGAGGATTGTACGGAAATGTGCTAACTTTTGTAAAATCCGGATAACTCGGTTCAAACTCGGTTGAGCAAAGTTCCGCGGTTTTTGTGGTGTGCCGAGACATAAATTTTTAGGTAGAGAAAATAGAACATTTTCGGGATAAAAACAAAGAAAAAATCCTGAAATCATACGATTTCAGGATTTTTCCATCAGATACCGAATGTCCGATTTTGGTGGAGATAAGCGGGATCGAACCGCTGACCTCTTGAATGCCATCGATAGAGGAGTAAATTCCATTATTTTTTTCTAACTTTTTTAAAATCCGGATAACTCGGTTAAAACTAGGTTGATCAAAGTTCCGCGGTTTTTGTGTTGTGACGAGACATAAATTTTTAGGTAGAGAAAATAGAACATTTTCGGGATAAAAAATAAAGTAAAAGTTCCGAAACCATAC
>JAFTVQ010000188.1 GCA_017461865.1 Lachnospiraceae bacterium
AGAACCGAATCCTTCATCCACAAACATCATATCCATGTGGATGCTTCCCGCGGACCGTTTGACCACATCCGCAAGTCCCAGCGCCAGACAAAGAGCCGCCATAAACGATTCACCGCCGGAAAGCGTTGCAATATCACGGCTGCTTCCGGTCACTATGGAATATACCATCAGATCCAATCCTTCGTTCACTTTCTGTCCCGCCATGTCCATGTCTTTCATGCGAAGCAAAAACTGGCCTCCCGACATTTCCATAAAACGCTGATTGGCCTCATACAGAATCCGCTCCAAATATTGCCGCTGTACATAGGTTTCGAAATCAATCTTTGTTTTTCCGGCCTGTCTTCCCGAAACTGTCTGATACAACTTCTCCACCGGTGTCAGCTTTTCGTAGAGAACCTCACGCTCGGCCAGTAAACTTTCCAGTTCTTTCCTTACACTTTTCTTCTTTTCTGTTTCCGTTACGTGTCCATAGAGCGCATTTTCCATCTGCTTCATATCATGGCGCATCTGCCCGAGTTTCTGCGCAATCACTTCCGGATTGTCCGTATTCAGACATTTTATCGCTTTCTTCTGCTGCGCGGCGTATACTTTTCGGGCCTCATCAACCGCTTTTTCCAGTTCCTTTTTCCTTCCCGTCAAAAGCGACTGTTCACTGAGCCATTTCCCGTGTAACTCCCGCGCCTGCTCCAGTTCTTTTTCCAGTGCCGCCAAACGCTGCTCTATCTCTGCAATGGCCTGCTCGGCCTCCTCAACAGAACTGTACAAAAGACCTTCCTTTGCTGCCTCATGGGACGCAACCACTGTCGCCGCTTCTTTTGCCGCCCGGGTATACTCCTCCCCGGCGCGCTCCTTCTTTTGCCGGAGCTGTCCCAAAAACTGCTGCGATTCTTCCCGCGCTTTCGTCCATGCCCGATAAGAATGAACGAGTTTTTCTGCGCGTCCGTACTGTTCTTCGCATTGACTCCTTTGGTCACTTACCGTCTCATATATCTGTAAGACGGACTTTCTGAGGATTTCATCT
Source organism: Lachnospiraceae bacterium (assembly GCA_017461865.1). Classification (GTDB taxonomy): domain Bacteria; phylum Bacillota; class Clostridia; order Lachnospirales; family Lachnospiraceae; genus SVFI01. The sequence continues at coordinate 1,022 of JAFTVQ010000188.1, forward strand.
CCATCCTCCTCATTCCATTTGCTGCCGTTTTCCTGCTCCAGAGCCTCCGCAATTTGATTTCTGTGATTTTCATAATCTTTTTTTGCGGACGCAGATTGCTCTGACAGAGAATAGGATCTTTCCTCCGCCGCTTTCTCTTTTGCTTTGGCAGCTTCCACTTCTTCCTGCCTCGGAATATCCGCTGATATAACCGCCTTTTCCGGATGTGAACATGATCCGCAAACAGGACAAGGCGTCCCTTCCTCAAGGCGCTCAGCCAAAATCCCCGCATATCCCATCAGGAACCGGTCCTGCATATCATCTGCTGTCTTTCTCGCTTCCCGGTGCGCCCGCTGCGCATCCTGCGCCGACTCTCTGACTTTCTCAAAAGTCTCACGGATTTTTGTAAGTCTGTCTGCCTCATCATATAATTTTTGTATTCTTTTATATTGCTGTGCAAGCTGCTGTCTGCGAGCGGTAATCTCGCCGTACTTCTCCTCACATCCGCTGTTTTCGCGGATATTTTCCGTATAGGTCTGCAAACGGTGTTCCTCGTCCGAACACTGCTTTGTCAGCTCCTCCAAATTCTTTTTACAAGCATCTTGGATATGGATAATTTCTTCTTTTTTCTTTTTCCACCGGTCGCACTCTTCATACTTCGGCAAGGTATTTTTCAGGAGCGTAATCTGCGCCGCGTACTCTTCCCGATGCTTTGTCTGTTCGCACTCTGCCCGCTCCAGGCGCACCTTGGCAGCATCCAGTTCCTGCTGTATCATCTGCTGATCGTTTTCCGCCTTCTTCTGTTCTGCGAGCGCTTTTTCCATCTGCTGTCCGGCCTTGGCAAGCTCCTCCGCCAAACGCTGCAACTGCCTGCTTTCCTTATCCAGGCTCTCTTTTGCTTTTATCTGTTCCTTCCTCGACGCCTCACCGTCTTTTATCTGACGGTCCAGTTGTTCCAGAATATCCTCTCCCTGTAACGTCAGACGGGAAGCAAGAGACATCGTGTCCTCCCATTGCAATCCGCTGCGTTCCAACTGTTTGCTGCAGAGAAGTTCATTGTCGTCAAGTTGTTCCTCCAACTGTTTTTTTGCACGTTTCAGTTTTTCCTGCAATACAAAACAGCCGTCGGTATGGAATAATTTCGAAAAAATTTTCTTTTTATCCTCCGTCTTTGCACGGAGCAACTTCATAAAATCCCCTTGGGCAATCATGGCAATTTGCGAAAACTGCTCAAAATCCAGCCCGATCAGGTCAATGATTTCCTGATTGACCTCGCGGAGCCGCCCTTCGTTACGGGTTCCGTCCGGATATTCAATCCACGCCTTTTCCTTGCGTTCCTGCCATTTTGTTTCACCATTTTTCAACGTCTTTTCTATCATATACTGCGGACTCCGGTACACGGTATATGTCTGCCCGTCATAAAGAAAGGTAAACTGTACATACGTTTCCTGCGACGGTGCTGCATGGTGACTGCGCATCATATTCCCGCTTCTCTCGGCACCGCTGGTCATACCGTAAAG
>JAFTVQ010000027.1 GCA_017461865.1 Lachnospiraceae bacterium
CCTTCGCAGGTGGATGTATCAGCGATCCGTGACTGGCCGACAGGACCGGAGGTTGCAGCGCAGGGTGCTGTACTTATCGAAGCGGAAACCGGTACGGTTCTTTATTCAAAAAATATGAATCAAAGATTTTATCCTGCAAGCACGACAAAAATTTTGTCGACGTTGGTAGCGATAGAAAATGCGCGTCTGGACGAGATGGTGAGTTTCTCTAATGAAGCTGTGTTCAGTATCGAAAGAGGCTCTTCCAATATGGGAATGGATGTCGGACAGCAAATTACCATGGAGCAATGTCTTTACGGAATTCTTGTGTATTCGGCCAATGAGGTTGCCAATGCGGTGGCGGAACATGTTTCCGGAGATATCGATAGTTTTGTAGGGAAAATGAACGCAAAGGCAGCAGAGCTCGGATGTGTAAATTCCCATTTTGTCACAACTAACGGTCTTCATGATGAAAATCATTACACGACACCTTACGATCTGGCACAGATTGGCCGTGCCTTTTTTGCCAATGAAACTTTGGCTAAAATTTCGGGAACCAGATATTATAAAATCGATCCGACCGATAAGCAGCCGGATCTTATTGAACTTTATACGCATAACAAGCTAACGAACAATACATATCCATATGAAGGATATGTGGGCGGAAAAACAGGTTATACGACGATTGCCAATCAAACGCTCATCTCCTGCGCAAAGAGAAATGATATGACGTTGATTTGTGTTGTCATGAGTGTGGATTCCCCGGGACAATATACAGATACAATTGCTTTGTTTGATTATGGCTTTCATAATTTCAGCAAGGTAAATGTTTCAGAGAAAGAAAAGAAATATACCCTGATGAATTCAGACTTCTTTATAAAAGAAGGCCAGATTTTCGGGCAAAGTGAAGCGATTATGTCTATGGATCCGACAGACACCATTGTTTTGCCGGCAACGATAGATTTTGATATGTTGCAGTCGCAGCTCAAATATGTAGATGATCCAAAGAGTCCGGATTCTGTTGCAGTTATACAGTACAGCTATGAAAATATGCCACTGGGCAGTGCCAATATTTTGTTGGCACAGGATCAGCCCCCATATGATTTTGAGTCACCGAATGTTCAACCGGACCCGGGCAGTGAAACCGGAAAATCTGTTGTGTTCATTAATGTCATAAAAACACTTTTAATTATACTTTGTATCTTTGCCGGTATATTGCTACTTATTTTTTTAAGGAAGTATATAAAAGAATTTAATTTTTCGGCTTTTAAACGCAGAAAATACATGTTTAAAGATACTTCAAAAAAATGGACAGTCCGCATGACAGAAAAAATAAAAGAGAATGCGGAGCGGCGGAAACGCAGAAAAAGATATCGCCGTAGAAAAAAGTTTTAAAATTTGAGATAGACAAGCAAAATAAAATATGCTAATATATGCGATGGAAGGAAGCTCCAACCCCTCGGAGCCCTTCCATCCCCTCTTCGGCGTGTGGCTCAGCTTGGTAGAGCGCTACGTTCGGGACGTAGAGGTCGCAGGTTCGAATCCTGTCACGCCGATTGAAAAAGCAATGATAAGAATAAGTAGTGATGAGTAAACCCTACAGAGAGTAACCGGAAGCTGAGAGGTGCAGGAAGAGCTGATCATGAATACCTCTTTGAGCTGCGCACAGAACGGATTATAAAGATATCCAAGTAGGCTGCGACGTAAGTCCCACACGTTACAGTGGGAGAGTATAGAAGCAGATGGCTTTGTACTTGCTGAGGCAGATGATGTGAGTCATTTGTAAAAAAAGGTGGTAACGCGAGATTATAATACCTCGTCCTTTTCGTAAGGACGGGGATTTTTTTATCCTAAAAACAGATTGGAGGAAAAGCAATGACAGTATTTGACGAATTAAAAGCCAGAGGTCTTTTGGCACAATTAACTGACGAAGAAGAAATTAAAGAATTAATCAATGCGGGAAAAGCGGTATTTTATATCGGATTCGACCCGACGGCAGACAGTCTTCACGTGGGACATTTCATGGCACTTTGTCTTATGAAACGTCTTCAGATGGCCGGAAATAAACCGATTGCCTTAATCGGCGGCGGAACCGCTATGATTGGTGATCCGAGCGGAAGAAGCGACATGAGAAGCATGATGACAAAAGAGCAGATTGATCACAACTGCGAGTGCTTCAAAGAGCAGATGAGCCGTTTTATTGATTTCGGAGAAGGAAAAGCCATGATGGTGAACAATGCAGATTGGCTCAGAGATTTGAATTATATTGAATTCATCCGCGATATCGGATCCTGTTTCTCGGTAAACCGTATGCTTTCTGCAGAATGTTATAAGCAGCGTATGGAAAACGGATTGAGCTTCCTTGAATTTAACTATATGATTATGCAGAGTTACGATTTCCTTGCTCTCTATGAAAAATATGGATGTAATATGCAGTTCGGCGGTGATGATCAGTGGAGCAACATGCTCGGCGGTACGGATCTGATTCGTCGTAAACTCGGAAAAGATGCTTATGCGATGACCATTACTCTTCTTTTAAACTCAGAAGGCAAAAAGATGGGTAAAACCCAGAAAGGTGCAGTTTGGCTTGATCCGAAAAAGACCACTCCTTTCGAATTTTATCAGTACTGGAGAAATGTGGCAGATGCAGACGTACTGAAGTGTATCCGTATGCTTACGTTCCTTCCTCTTTCCGAAATTGAAAAAATGGATGCGTGGGAAGGAAGCCAGCTTAACCAGGCAAAAGAAATTCTTGCGTTTGAATTGACAAAGCTTGTTCACGGTGAAGAGGAGGCAAATAAAGCGCAGGAAAGTGCCCGTGCATTATTCTCAAGCGGCAGCGCAGCAGAGATGCCGACATGTGAGCTTACAGCAGAAGATTTCAAAGAGGATAGTGTGGATGTGATTTCCATGCTTGTAAAATCCGGACTGGTTGCATCGCGTTCTGAAGGCAGAAGAGCGATTGAACAGGGTGGCGTGGCAATCGATGGTGAAAAAGTAACCGACATTTATGCAGTTGTTGCAAAAACAGCAATTCCGGAAGAAGGAATTGTCCTGAAACGCGGTAAAAAGAATTTCCGCAAAATGATTATGAAATAATTGGTGATGTGATTTGAGTATATCCGGATTGAAAGCTTTACAAATATCTAAAATGGTGGATCATATTCTGCATGTACCGGGAAATTACAGAGGCGGGAATTTGGAGATGACAGTAGTCATCTCCTCCCGCCTTGAAATTATATCTTTGAAAGAAGATGTAAAAGCAGTTGTTGATGCGTTGAAAAGAAGCAGTGAGATTTTTCGCAATGTGCGTCTTGATTTTGTGCGTATCAAAGAGGACGGAACATTTGAAAACAAAGTTCTTCCGCTCGTTTTTTTGCAAACCGGGAAATGTTTTGAGGCGGAGGAAAAAGCTGAAATGCATTCCGTACCTTTTTCCAATCTTTTTTCTTATTTAAAATTGTTTCATGCCCGAAGCAAAGTGGTTCTGGTTTTTGCGGACCGGGATTATGATCTTGGGGATAAAGAAAGCGCAAAGGAAGCGCTTAATCCGTTTTTAAAACAAAAATTGCTTGTGATTGCAGAGGATGAAGTTTTGACCGGATCAAAATTAATGATGGAATGTCTTCGTTAAAAGTCCAATTAATCACACTTTTCATTTGTTACACTTCGAACAGAAAAAAGAGATTCGGAGGTAATTATATGAAAGGATATGCAGTAGCGGATGGATATATGGGTTTTGTAGAAGACGGATACATGTTATTTGCCAGTGAGGCTGATTACGAAGAATATATGAATTAATTAGTGGAGAGGATTTTCATGAGAGTTATTCACGTATCAGAATTAACCGAAAATATAAAAGAAATGTGCATAGAGGCAAACCATTATCTGACACCGGATATGGAGAGCGCTTTGAAATGTGCCTGTGAAAGAGAAAAATCTCCGCTTGGAAAGCAGGTTTTATCGTCTCTTCAAGATAATCTGAAAATTGCCGGAGAAGATATGATTCCTATTTGTCAGGATACCGGTATGGCGGTTATTTTTCTTGAAATTGGTCAAGAGGTTCATTTTGAAGGAGGCCTTTTAGAAGATGCTGTCAATGAAGGTGTTCGGAAGGGTTATGTGGAAGGTTTTCTTCGAAAATCGGTCGTGAAAGATCCGTTGCTCCGTGAAAATACAAAAGACAATACCCCGGCAATTATTCATTATGAAATGACTTCCGGGGAAAAAGTAAAAATTACAGTGGCGCCGAAAGGATTCGGGAGCGAAAATATGAGCAGAGTGTTCATGCTTAAACCGGCAGACGGTGCAGACGGTGTAAAAAATGCCATTCTGACGGCAGTGAAGGATGCCGGGCCAAATGCCTGTCCTCCGATGGTTGTGGGTGTCGGTATCGGCGGTACGTTTGAAAAATGTGCGCTTATGGCAAAAAAAGCTCTGACCAGGCCGATAGACCGGCGATCAGATATACCTTATGTTGCAGAGATGGAAGAGGAACTTCTCGACCGGATTAATAAATCAGGAATCGGGCCGGGCGGGCTAGGTGGTACGAACACAGCCCTTGCAGTAAATATTAATACTTATCCGACACATATTGCAGGACTTCCGGTGGCAGTAAATATCTGCTGTCATGTGAATAGACATTGTGTCAGAGAAATATAGCGTATACTTTATAGAAAGAAGAATACTATGGATCAATATATCAGTGCACCACTATTAAAAAAAGACATAGAAAATCTTCATTGCGGAGATTATGTATATATTACGGGAACTATATATACAGCCCGGGATGCAGCACATAAAAGAATGTATGAGGCACTTATGTCCGGGGAAAGCCTTCCGTTGGATATGAAAAATAATATTATATATTATATGGGACCTTCTCCGGCAAGAGAAGGAAAACCGATTGGTTCTGCCGGACCTACTACGTCCAGCCGAATGGATAAATATGCTCCGTCGCTTCTTGATTTGGGGCTTGCCGGAATGATAGGAAAAGGGAAGCGTTCCGAGGAAGTGAAAGCAGCCGTTATGAGAAATGGTGCGGTGTATTTTGCTGCAGTCGGCGGTGCCGGCGCGCTCCTTTCGAAAGCTATCACCGCCTCAGAGGTGATAGCATATGATGATTTAGGAACAGAAGCGATCCGTAAACTTGAAGTAAAAAATTTTCCTGTGATTGTTGTTATGGATAAAGACGGGAATAATCTGTATGAGACAGCGGTTCGGGAGTATTGCGAAGAGAAATAATTATATAAAACGTACTAAGAAAAAACGAGTTTCTTCCTATATATATGTATATTTAAAATTGTTATATACTATATGTAGTTTATAAATAGGAAGTAATTATCTGTATAATAGGAAACAGAAAGAGGTTTGCTATGCGTATCGCGTTGATGGTTATTCGTAAAATTTTAATTGTTCCGTATATATTTTTCAGATTGTGGCTGGAGTCCAAACGCTATAACGGAGATTACACCAAAGGGTTTGAACGTGCAAAAATTATTGCACGTCACGGAATTGCTGCAGGGAATATTACATTGGAAGTATATGGTCAGGAAAATGTTCCGAAAGAAGATGGATTTATTTATTATCCGAATCACCAGGGATTGTTTGATGTCCTTACTTTTTACGTCAGCAGTCCGAAACCATTTGCCGTTGTTATAAAAAAAGAAGCAAAGGATATCATATTATTAAAACAGGCATTGGAGGCCACAGGTTCTTTGGCTATGGACAGAGAAGATATTCGCCAGTCCATGCAGGTAATCAATCAAGTTGCAAAGGAAGTTAAAGAAGGACGTAATTATATTATCTTTGCGGAAGGAACAAGAAGCCGCAACGGAAATAAGCTTTTGGATTTCAAAGGCGGTAGTTTTAAAGCGGCGCAGAAAGCCAAATGTCCTATTGTTCCGTGTGCATTGATTGATTCGTTTGTTCCGTTTGATGAAAACTCTATCCGCAAAGTGGTTGTTAAATTAATTTATCTTCCGCCGATGCTTTATAAAGAGTATAAGGATATGAAATCCAATGAAATCGCAGAGGAAGTTAAACGCCGTATAGAAGAAACTATCGAAAAATACGGAAGCAGTAATTAGCTTTTAAAAAACTTATAAAACGGATTGACAAACAAAAATGTGTTATGTATAATAACATTTGCGTCACAGATGACGGGTAACTTTATATTGGTAGAGGATAAAGTTCAGCAGTAAGGAGAAATACTCAAGAGGCTGAAGAGGCGCCCCTGCTAAGGGTGTAGGTCGTTCACGCGGCGCGAGGGTTCAAATC
>JAFTVQ010000189.1 GCA_017461865.1 Lachnospiraceae bacterium
CATTTGCTATCATAGGAAACATTATTCCGAGATTGCCGAATGCCGAAGCTCTGAACAAAGCACGAAGCTGTGTTCTGAATATTTCAGGACGATTAAGACAAAGTCTTATTGCACGGATTCCGAGAGCAGGATTTTCTTCCTTTGGCATATTAAAATAATCGCATTGCTTATCTGCACCTATATCAAGAGTACGGATTATAACTTTTTTGCCCGCCATACTTTCAAGAACACGTTTATATATTTTAAACTGCTCATCTTCGGTAGGATAATCGGAGTTTTCAAGATAAAGAAACTCGCTTCGGAAAAGTCCGATACCGCCCGCGTCGTTAAGCAGAACAGCACCGATATTGTCTGCACTGCCGATATTTGCATAGACATTTATTTTTCTTCCGTCAAGAGTAACGTTTTCCTTGCCCTTGAGCTTTTGGAGAAGTTCTTTTTTCTCCTGTTCCTCAGCACGTTTCATTTCGGCGGCTTCAATAGTTTCTGCGTCCGGGTCAAGTATAAATTCCCCTGTAAATCCGTTTGCGACAGCTATGTCGCCGTCCTTTACGGCAGACAGAAATTCCTCGCCTACACCGATAATTGCAGGAATATTCATGTTACGGGCAAGAATTGCCGTATGTGAATTTGACGAGCCGTGTGCAGTAACAAATGCGAGAACTTTATCCTTATCCAAGGAAACTGTTTCGCTGGGAGCAAGGTCGTCAGCACAGATTATTACAGGTTCATTGCTTTTTTCCTCGTTTGTCACACTGCTCATAAGACAGTTTATAATTCGGTTTGAAATATCACGCACATCTGCAGATCGTGCCTGCATATATGCGTCGTCCATTGCAGCAAACATTTCAGCAAAGTTATCTCCTGTAATTGCAACAGCGTATTCAGCGTTGACATTCTGTGAGGTAATCATTTCAACGATTGCGTCATTGTAATCCTCGTCCTCAACCATCATCATATGAATATCAAAAATTGCCGCATTTGCTTCTCCGACTTCCTTCAAAGCCTTTTCATAAATTTCGCCAAGCTGGGTTATTGCCGCTGCTTTTGCATCTTCCAATCTTTTCAGCTCATTGTCGGTATTTTCAACCTTTTCACGCTTAACCTGCACGTCCTGACGCTTGAAAACAGAGATTTTGCCGACAGCAACTGCACCATAAACGCCTTTTCCTTTATATGTAGTCATTTGTATCACCTCATATATTACGGTTCCTCCGCCGCAGCAGAGGAACCACATTACAGATTAAAGGTTTGCTTCAAGGAATTCCTTCATAGCCTTTTCGGAGGCTTCTTCATTACCGCCGTTTACTGTTACGGTAATTGTATCACCGCATTTTACACCCATTCCCATAAGTGCCATAAGCTTTGTTGCGGCAGCGGATTTGTCATCCTTTGCAATAATTATTTCGCTGTCAAGTGCTTTCGCAGTCTTTGCAAGCATTCCTGCAGGTCTTGCATGGATTCCGAGTTCGTCCTTGATTGTGTAAGTAAAAGTTTTCATAGTGATACTTCCTTTCTGAATGTTAATAATATTGTAACGTATTTTTCCGAAGAAATCAAGATTTTCAAATTCTGCCGAAAATTCTTGTTGTTTTCAGTATTTCATCTTTCAGCTTTTCTGTAAGCTGATTTTCGGTTAATCTCCAGCGCCAGTTCTTTCCTACTGTTGATGGAACATTAATCCTGCTTTTATCATCAAGTCCCAGCCAATCCTGCATAGGAATGACACAAAGCCTTGCCTTGCTTCTCATTATCAGCGAAATAAAAGCTTTATTCAGCTTTTCCGTGGGAGTAAAGCCGTCGCAGAGGTACTCTCTTGCCATTTCACGTTCATCTTCCGTGATTGTATCAAACCACGAAGCGATTGTCTGATTGTCGTGTGTTCCCGTGTAGGCAACGCAGTTTTCATCGTAATTATGGGGCAGATAATCGTTTCTGCTTCCTGTGTCACGGCTGTCGAAAGCGAATTCCAGCACCTTCATATTCGGAAAACCGCTGTCTTTTACAAGCTGCCTTACACTATCGGTCATAAAGCCTAAATCTTCTGCAATAACTTCTCTTCTGCCAAGTGCCTTTTCCACAGCTGTGAAAAGCTCCATTCCGGGACCCTTTTCCCAGTGTCCGTTTTTAGCATTTTCATCACCGTACGGAATGGAATAATATTCATCAAAGCCTCTGAAATGGTCAATTCTTACCACATCATAAAGCTTAAAGCAGTGTGAA
>JAFTVQ010000190.1 GCA_017461865.1 Lachnospiraceae bacterium
GCAAGTGCCGTCCTTTGTATCGTAATCATTTCCAAATACGGAAATATACTCACGTTTTCCGTTTGGAACCTGTAAAATAAGCGGAATCAAATGTGTCTCCGGATTGTGTGCTTCTCCGATTTTTCCGTTCGGATGTGCACCGCATGCGTTGAAATATCTGAGTGACACATATCGCAGGTCATGTGCTTTGGCTGTCCATTTAAACATTTTTTCCATGGAAAGTTTCGTCTCACCATAACAGTTTGTCGGAAGTGTCCGGTCTGTTTCTAAAATAGGCACATTTTCCGGTTCTCCATAGGTTGCTGCTGTAGAGGAAAATACAATCTTATCAATGCCATGGGCAACCATGCTTTCTAAAAGCACTTCGGTTCCGCAAAGGTTATTGCTGTAATATTTCAGCGGATTTGTCATACTCTCTCCGACCTGTGAGCTTGCAGCAAAATGAATAATTCCGTCAATCTGCTCTTTCTCAAACACATCATCTAAAAATTGTCTGTCGCGAATATCTCCTTCATAAAATTTTGCATCCGGATGAACTGCTTCTTTAAATCCGGTTAACAGATTATCAATCACAATTACTTCGTGTCCTGCATCAATCAGCTCATAAACTGTATGCGAACCGATATATCCTGCTCCGCCTAACACTAAAATTCTCATCGCTTATAACCTCCTTTTATAACACTTTGATACCACCATATTTCCTAATTCTCAAATCCTTACACGAACTTTCTCCGAAAATATAGTCCATCTGTTCTTTATAGGTTTTTACAAAATCATTTTTTACAAATGCCTGAATCGTTCCTGCAAAACCACCGCCATGAACCCGGCTTACTCCTTCTGTCTCCAGCAAAATGTCACTCATCATAAGAGCAACTGAAACATTCTGATGCTCTACATCTTGATTGGAATAAACATTCTGCAAATATTTGTAAGAAGAATCTCCTGACGCTTTTACATTCTCCAAAAACAGATTCATATCCCCTGTTTTTAAAGCTTTTACTTCTTTTGTCACTCTCTCATTTTCACACAGGAAATGCATCGCTCTCATTACGCTTCTGTCGCCTAATGTATTTCTGAGCGTTGCTATCTCTTTTACAACCTCTGCATACGTAACGTCTCGAAGGACCTCTTTTCCGAAATAGTTAGCTACGGCTTTCATCTCTTTTGGTACTGCTGCATATTCCTCCGTCAGATCTGCATGGGAACCCTTCGTATCTGTGATACATAAACTGTATCCATGTTCACTCATATTAAAATCCAATTTCTCAACTTTCGGATTTTTCGGGTTTTCAAAATCAATGTGTACCAGATTTCCGACAGAGCAAGCCATCTGATCCATAAGACCGCAAGGTTTTCCGAAATATACATTTTCTGCATACTGTCCGATGATTGCAATTTCAATCGCAGACACACTCATCTCGTTATACAAACCGGAAAGTATCGTTCCGATTAAGGTCTCAAAAGCTGCGGATGAAGATAATCCTGCTCCGATCAGTACATCACTGGTGGCATATGCACAAAATCCGCCTATATTATGTCCGCCCTCCGCAAATCCGGCAACAACTCCTTTTATCAGTGCTTTCGTCGTTTCTTTTTCTTCTTCTTTTGCTTCCGCATCATCTAAGGAAATAACCACTTCATCGTAGTCATCCGAAATGATTCTGATCTGACGATCATCTGTTGCTCTTACGACACCAATCGTATCCAGATTGATGGATGCAGCAAGCACCTCTCCATGCTGATGGTCCGTGTGGTTTCCACCCACTTCACTTCTTCCCGGTGCGCTGAAAAGCTCCGCTTCCCCCGCACCGTAGTGACTTTCAAATTTCTTTATGGCTTTTACATAACGCTCTTTCTGATAGGAAAGTTTCCCAGCATCTACGTAAATATCCAACAATCTGTCATCCAAATCCCCATGTTCAATTGCCTTTATCATACCTTCTGTCTTCATATAAGTACCTCACTTTTTCCTAACAAATTACAAAGGAATATGTGATATCTTCTTCTGCACTGATATGATACGCAGATTCCACATCACTTCCCCAACTGTCAATACCTCCGACACCTCTTACTGCTCCGTAGACACAAAGCACAGTTCTTCTGGCCGGCGGCAACTCTTCCTGGTGCATCGCATTCTCAATCTCACTTGCTGTATAAGGAAGGCAGGAGAATGCAAATGTATCTTTCTCTTTTTCGATTCTTAAAACCTGATCCGATTTGTCTTTTCTGCTGTTGTCAAGACTGGTATGTCTTGTTACTTCCAGCCAATCGGTATCCATTCTCATACCACACTCCTGTGGTACAAGGTAAGGTGTCAGACTCAAATCATCTATTTCATACACCCCTTTTACCGCTCCTGCCATGCGATCCGGATAAGTTTCCCCGGACAGTCCTTCATACATATATTTATCTGCCAATGTAGGCATGATAAACCGTAATCCAAATACCGGAAGCTGTGGTAATCCCTGCACGCCTTTGTAGGAAACATTTACTGTAATCTTCCCTTTTTCTGCAACATGATATGTCACATCTACGGTTGTTGCCGGCGTTGTAACTGTTTCATACGTGTATTTCACGGTAACCTCATCTGCAAACACATCCCCGCCGTATTTATTGTTTTCCGGAGCGCAAGGCTTTCCCTGTGATACGCCGTCGGTAATCACCTCTACGTCCTTACAATCAATAAACATATCCGCTGCAAGCCAGCTTCCGCTCTTAATATGAAATTTGCTTCCTCTGTCGTTATCGGTAAGCGCTCTCCAAAATGTCGGTTTCGGACAGCGGTAAAGCCATTCATATCCGTTTTTTACAAGTGACTCCAGTCCGCCCTGGGCATAAGAGAAAATGTAATCAAACCCCTCCCCATGAACGCCGAGTGTGAAATCGCCATATACAACTCTCAATGATTTAGATGTACCTTCCATAGTAATACCTCACTTCCTGCATTGCCGGTTTTTCTCTTCTATCTGCAAAAACAATTCCGTTGGCGGAGAACTCATAATCCGCCGGTCTGTCCTCGAAGTCGCCGCCGTAGCGAAGAACTTCTTTTCCTGTCACTTCATCTTTTACTAAAATTGCCTGATCGATAAAATCCCAAATAAATCCGCCCTGGTACATATCGTATTTATCAATCAGCTTCATGTAAGATCCAAGACCACCCATGGAGTTACCCATATCGTGCATGAACTCGCATAAAATATACGGTTTTTTTGCACTGTTTGTCAGATAATCTTCCACATCCGCCGGAGTTGCGTACATACGGCTTTCCATATCTGAAATGGTATCTTCATACGCCCTGTTGTAATAGGAGCTCTCGTAATGAACTAATCTTCCGTCGTTCTTATCCTTAAAATACTTGTTCATAGCTTCGATATCATCTCCGGCATAAGACTCGTTGCCTAAAGACCAGAACAACAAAGAAGTATGATTCTTGAACGTCTCAAAGTTATTTCTTGCCCTGTCGATGACCGCTTCTCTCCACTGAGGAATAGATCCCGGTACATTGCAGGATGGTTCGATGGCACCCAACTTTTGAAAGGAACCGTGACTTTCAAGGTTTGTCTCCGACATCAGGTAAATACCTTCTTCATCACACATATAGTACCAAGGAATCTGGTCCGGATAGTGACACGTTCTTACTGCATTGATATTATTTCTCTTTATGCAATTCATGTCGGAAACCATTTCTTCCAATCCGATTACCCGTCCGGTCTTTGCGCTCCATTCATGTCTGTTCACACCGACAAGAATTAATCTCTTACCGTTTAAGTGCATTACCTTGTCAATGATTTCAAGTCTTCGGAATCCAACTTTGTACGGAACTACTTCCACAAGCTGTCCGTTTTCATATAATTCAATGTAAGTGCTGTATAAATATGGGTTATGATTATCCCACGGGATCACCTTATCAACATCCACTTTCATGCTGCCTTCTGAAGTTCCTGCAGCATCTGTCAGTGCAATTTCTTTATCTAATACTTTATTTCCGGATTGATCTGCAAGAACAAATTTAGCACTTTTTGTACCTTCCTTGACCGCAGACACTTTTACATTTACTGTTATTACGCCACTTTCATTGTCCTTGTTAAGAACCGGGTGAATCCACATATCCTGCATATGTGTATCCGGAATTGCTCTGAGCGTTAC
>JAFTVQ010000191.1 GCA_017461865.1 Lachnospiraceae bacterium
AAAACGATGAATGGATTTATCATGTGAATTATCCCCATTATTATTATGGTTTTAACAGGCAGGATATAGGGAGTACTGCGATATACGATTTTTCGCAGGCTATCCCTGTAGATATGGTTCCACAAAAGGATTTTGAATTTTTGCGGGACTATGTACTCGGCCTTTCCGAGGAAGAAAAACAAGAGGGGGATACACTGGCGTATGCGATTCTGCTTCATTATTATGATGAGAACGGGGAAACGGAAATGGTTTACGTCGAAGGTTACGATGCGTTTCCGGAAGGGTTTGATACCTTTGTGGAAAGAGTCAATAAGGTTTGCGGGGCGAATTATTTGACCGGAAGCGGAAGTTTGCAGGAGGTAACTCCGGAGTTTTTACATGAGGTTTGGGGCGTGACGGATGACGACGTGCCCGGCGGAACGCTTGCAGATCTGATAGAGCAGGAAGAAATTGACATGAAAAAACTGACGGAAGATTTTCACATGGAGAGTGCGCTGTATTCCTTTTATGCGGGACAGAAAGAGGCAATCATAGCGCCGTATCGGGCAACAGAGCTATGTGAAGCAGGCAGCACGGAGGAAGAATACGACAAGTTTATTGCATCCTTTGAAAGAGAGCTTTCGGAAAAAGGATATGAACTGAAAGAAAGTGCCGGTGAGGCGCAGGATCAGGATTATATGGTTCGATACGGTGACTTTTATATTGCAAAGACTTCTGACTTTTCCAAAATGACGATCAAAGAGCCGGAGTATGAAGGGGATAACTATCATATCGTTTTGGATGCCCACATGGAAGGAATGACGATGTCTGCGGACTTTATCTACAGTCGTGACGGCAAGTTTATTTTGATTGACTGCAATGATGTGGATATACAGGAAGCGTTTGTGACGTGCGGGGAGTAAAAGACATAGGCAAGAAGTATGGGTGAAATATATATGAAAATTATGAAAATGTGTTTTGCTGTTTTGGCTGCCATGCTGATACTGATTGGGATATTTATGGCAGCAAACGGTTCTCTGGAAGCATTTCCGACGCCGGAACAGATGGAGAAAGCAAGGATTGGCGGTATATTACTTGTCAGCATCGGTGTGTGCATCGAATCTGTTATTATTGCTGGTAATTTTAAGGCAAAAAAGAATGATAAGTGATGTGAAATTTGAAATATGCGAAGCGACCGGGGCTCGGTTTTGATGAGGTAGGATAAAAAAGGGGTTTTTTGTTTTCTTATCCAAAAAATTTTTGAGGGAGAATTTGTATATGGGTTTGTACGGCAAGAGGTCAAATAAAGAAAAAAAAGATTCATCAAAGGCGTTTATATGGGGTGGAATGCTGTTTGTCGTTGTCGGACTTCTTTTGATAGGATTCAGCGTTTTTTATATTACCACATATGATAGGGTAGATGGGGTCGTTGATGTTCGAAAAACAGGAGGTCGCAATAGGAAAGTGGCATATGTTACATATGAATATAACGGTGAATTATACGAGGACAAAGGACTTTCCTATTTCAATGCATTTACTATGAAAGATGGAAAAGAATGTGCAGTTTACATTAAGGCTGAAGAGTCAGAGGAACCTAAAACTACATATTTTGCAATAAGCATCTTGTCAATCTTGATGGGAATACTTTTGATTAAAGCATATTATATGCAAAAGTGTGAAAGAGATAGGCTGTAAACTTTCAGCCGGTAGATATGTCATCCATCAGAAAGGGTCTGCAGGAAAACCATGCAGACCCTTTGTTTTATTTTTTGTTCAGCATCGGGATAGCTATTTTCTGATTAAACACTTCGATAAGCGGTCCCATAAAGAATGCGGTAATAATCGTTCCGACACCGATGACAGTCGGGATTTCGGCGATTTTTCCGCCGCCCAGCAGAAACAGTCCGGCACCCAAAAGAACACAAATTACATCAGTGACGATACGGATATATTTAAATTGTCCGATGTGCCATTTGTTGACAAGAATCAGTGCAACGGCGTCGTAGGTGGATACACCGAGGTCTGCGGTCATGTAAAGAGCAGAGCCGAAACAGATGATGACAATGGCAACCAGCAGACATAGAAGTCTTACGATCATGGAAGGTTCCACAATCACCGTCTGTAAAAATTCATAGGTCCACTGCGTGATGTATCCAAGTAAAAATAAATTGATGAATGTCGCGATACCGATATAATGTCTGTCTGCAAACAAACTGAACAAAAGAAGGACCGCGTTTACAATGACGTAAAGGGTTCCGAAGGAAATAGGAATCAGTTTGTCCAGTCCGCTCATCAGTGACTGGAACGGATCCACGCCGAGAGCGGCAATTTTAAAAATACCGACGCTGATAGCGCAGATGATTACACCGAAAAGGGACATAAAAATTCTTCTTGTTTTCATAAAAAGCTCCTGTAAATGTAAAAAATATAGTATTATTATATAGGCAAAAGAGATATTTGAAAAGGGAAATATACAGCAATATGGAGACAATGCGACAGAACAAATTTGATATATTAAAACAGTATTACGGCTACGATACGTTCCGCGAAGGTCAGGAGGAATTGATCGACGCTATCCTTGATGGGCAAGATGTGTTCGGAATCATGCCGACGGGAGCGGGAAAGAGCGTGTGCTATCAGGTGCCGGCATTGCTGATGGACGGAATTACCCTGGTGATTTCACCGCTGATTTCCCTAATGAAGGATCAGGTACGGGCACTCAATGAGATGGGAGTGCATGCGGCGTATTTAAACAGTTCGCTGACTTATAATCAATATAAGTTAGCATTGGCTAACGCGATGAGAGGGCAGTACAAAATCATATATGTGGCACCGGAACGTCTGGAAACGCAGGAGTTTTTGACGTTTGCATTACAGGCACCGATAGCAATGGTGAGCATCGATGAAGCTCATTGTGTATCCCAGTGGGGACAGGATTTCAGACCGGGTTATTTAAAAATAAGAGCTTTCATAGAACGATTACCGGAACGCCCGGTTATAAGCGCTTTTACGGCGACGGCAACAAAAGAAGTACGTGAGGATGTGACAGAACTAATTGGTTTACATAATCCAAGAACGATAGTTACCGGATTTAATCGCCCGAATCTTTATTTCGGTGTCAGCATTCCGAAGGACAAGAAAATTACACTGAAGCAGTATCTCAGTGTTCGTGGTGATGAGAGCGGAATTGTTTACTGCGCCACGAGAAAAGGTGTGGAGGAAGTACATGAAATGCTCTTAAAAGAAGGTTATCCGGTTACCCGTTATCATGCGGGACTGGATGATGAGGAACGTAGAAAAAATCAGGATGATTTTATCTATGACCGCAAACCGGTTATGGTCGCGACCAATGCGTTCGGAATGGGAATCGACAAATCCAACGTCCGTTTTGTGATTCACTATAATATGCCTAAGAACATGGAAAGCTATTATCAGGAAGCAGGCAGAGCCGGACGTGACGGAGAGCCGGCGGAATGTATTCTTTTGTTCGGAAAAAGGGATGTCATAACCAACGAATATTTTATTGAACAGGACAGGGAAAATGATGAATTGTCGGAGACGGAGCTTGAGATTGTCAAAGCGGCGGAACGGGAAAAACTGCGTCGTATGACATGGTATTGCTATACGCAGGGGTGCCTGAGAGAATACATGTTGCAGTATTTCGGTGAGGAGAGCAGTGCCTGTGACAATTGTTCCAATTGCTTGAATCATGCAGAGCTGACCGATGTGACAAGAGAGGCAATTCTCTTTGTAAAAGGAGTGGAAGAAGCAGGAGCCCGCTTTGGAGAGAAACTGATAATTGAAATGCTTCACGGAAGTCTGACGCCGAAAGTAAAGCAGTTTAAACTTGACCAAAAAGAAAGCTTCGGTTGTCTGAAATCGGTAAGCCTTGACAAACTTTCACAGATTTCAAGACAGTTGCAAATGAAAGGTTACCTTGTGGTGACGTCATCCGAGTATCCGATTCTTCAGATGGGAGAGAAGGCGGAGGAACTCCTGGACGGAAGAGAAACGCTGATGCTGCGCGAGCAGAAAAAAGAGGAGGTAAAACAAAAGAAAAAAAGTCGAAGGACCGAAGGTTCACAGATGGCAAAGTCGAATTCTATCTTCGAAAGATTGCGCAGGGTACGTCTTGATCTCGCCAGAGAAGAAAAGGTTCCGCCATATTTGATCTTTTCTGACAGGACACTCGTGGAACTGTGCCAAAAAATGCCGCAGACGGAAGACGAAATGTTGGAAATCAGCGGTGTCGGATTGCATAAACTGCAGAAATACGGGGATGCGTTTCTGTCGGTCATCCGTGCTTTTTCGGAAGAATGAGAACATAAGCGGAAGAAATATCGCAAAAAGAGAAAAAATGTATCAGCTAATTTGAAAAAAGCTGATATATTTTTTTGCTTTGTAGAAATAATTGTAGAAAACGAAAAAACAATGCGATAAATCCGGGTTGCAGTATGAAAAAATCCTTTGCTATAATCCAACACAAAAGAATGGAGGGATGAACATGCAGCAATTAAATGTTGTGACTACACAGGATAACGAACGAATGTTTAAAATACTTACGGAATTGATGCATCAGGACAAAGAATTTCAGATTGTCATCAAAGTGCCTTCCAAAGGAAATGCTTTGCCGCAGACAATACATACAGAAGAAAAGGCAAGACCGGTCAGAGATTTGGAAAAAGATGTGACCGATATGATTCATGAACTCGGTGTTCCGGCCCATATCAAAGGGTATCAGTATTTGAGAGAGGCCATTATGATGTCGGTGGAAGACATCGAGATGCTGAATTCCATTACAAAGATTTTATACCCGACAATAGCGAAAAGGTTCCAGACAACGCCGAGCAGAGTGGAAAGAGCCATCCGGCATGCAATTGAGGTTGCCTGGAGCAGGGGGAAAATGGAAACGCTGGATGCACTGTTTGGGTACACGATCAATACGGGGAAAGGGAAACCGACCAACTCGGAATTTATTGCGCTGATTGCAGATAAGATCCGTCTCCTTTACAGAAACTGATTTCGGACACCGAAATAGGGATAAGAAAGCGAAAATAGTGCTTTAAAAAAAAGGGGTATTGGTGTATAATAATGAAAATGACTGATGCCTGTATGGGGTGTTTGGTATTAGGATGGATATTGGAGGATGACAAGATGAAGAATATACTGTTTATCGCATCAGAAGGTGTTCCTTTTATTAAGACAGGAGGACTTGCCGATGTAGTGGGTTCCCTTCCGAAGAGCCTCGATAAAGAATATTTTGATGTACGTGTTGTGTTGCCGAAGTACACCTGCATCAAGCAGGAATTAAAAGATAAGATGAAATATAAAACCCATTTCTACATGGACTTTGATTGGAAGAGTGAATATGTCGGAGTGCTTGAAGCAAAGGTGGATGGGATTACATATTATTTTATCGACAATGAATCTTATTTCAGCGGCTTCAGTATTTACAGTGATAATGTGCTCGATGAAATCCGCAAGTTCAGTTTCTTCTGTAAGGCGGCACTTTCCGCACTTCCGTTGACAGGATTCCGTCCGGATTTGATTCACTGCCATGACTGGCAGACAGGTCTTATTCCGGTATACCTGAAAGAAAGATTTGCAGGCGGAGAATTCTTCCGCGGCATTAAGACGGTTATGACCATTCACAACCTGAAATTCCAGGGAAGATGGAATGTGAAGGATGTAAAAAATATTACCGGCCTTCCTGATTACTTCTTTACTTCGGATAAACTGGAAGCATATCAGGATGCAAACCTGCTCAAAGGCGGTATCGTGTATGCGGATGCAGTTACGACGGTTTCCGACACATATGCGGAAGAAATTAAGACTAAGTTCTACGGTGAGGGACTGGACGGACTTCTCAATGCCAGATCCAATGCGCTTCGCGGTATTGTAAACGGTATTGACTATGAAGATTTCAATCCGGAGACAGACAAACATATTGTTGCACAGTATAATGCTGCGAACTTCCGTAAGGAAAAAATCAAAAACAAACGTGCGCTTCAGAAAGAACTCGGACTTGCAGAAGATGACAAGAAGATGATGATCGGTATCGTTTCCAGACTGACAGACCAGAAAGGTTTTGACCTCATTGCCTATATTATGGATGAGCTTTGTCAGGAAGATGTCCAGATTGTAGTTCTCGGTACCGGTGAAGAGAGATATGAAAATATGTTCCGTCACTTTGACTGGAAATACAATGATAAAGTGTCTGCGAATATTTATTATTCGGACGCATTGTCCCACAAGATTTATGCAGCCTGCGATGCGTTCCTTATGCCGTCGCTGTTTGAGCCGTGCGGACTGTCACAGCTTATGGCATTGCATTACGGAACACTTCCGATTGTCAGAGAGACCGGAGGTCTTAAGGATACGGTTCAGCCGTACAATGAGTTTGAGAGTACGGGTACAGGCTTCAGTTTTGCAAACTACAATGCATATGAGATGCTTGCTACAATCCGTTATGCAAAATATGTATTCTATCAGCGTAAACGCGAATGGAATAAAATGGTGGATCGCGCCATGGCAGCGGACTTCTCGTGGGAAGTATCAGCTAAGAAATATCAGGAAATGTATGATTGGCTTATAGGTTAATGACAAGGACCGGAGATCATCCGGTCCTGTTTTTTCGCCGGTGAACAGAGAGGAAAAGAAATGGCTTTTGACGGTGTGACGATACGGGGTATCGTACAGGAATTGAATAATAAGATTTTGGCGGGGCGCATATATAAGATTGCCCAGCCGGAGAAGGATGAGCTTCTTCTTACGATTAAGGTGTCCGGCGGACAATATCGCCTTGTGCTCAGTGCAGATGCTTCACTTCCTCTGATTTATCTGACGCAGGAAAATAAAAAAAGTCCCATGACGGCGCCGAATTTTTGTATGTTGCTCCGCAAACATTTGCAAAACGGACGTATTGTGGCAATTGAACAACCGGGGCTTGAGCGGGTAATCCGTTTTGAGATTGAGCATTTGGATGAAATGGGAGATCTTTGCAGGAAAACATTGGCGATGGAGCTGATGGGAAAACACAGTAATATTATTTTCTATGATGAGGAGAAAAAAATTCTCGACAGCATCAAACATGTGTCGGGGATGGTATCCAGCGTGAGAGAGGTGCTTCCGGGAAGAACATATTTTATTCCCGAGACAACCGATAAAAAGGATTTTATCAAAAACCCTGACACAGCAGGAGAGTTTGCGGATTTAATAAGGAAAAAACCTATGCCGGTCTATAAGGCGATATACAGCAGTTATGTGGGAATTTCCCCGATTCTTGCACAGGAAATCTGTTACCGCGCAGGAGTGGATGCGGATCATCCGGCAGGAGCACTCTCGGAAGAACAGTCCGAATCCCTGCAGACAGAGTTTAAAAATTTTGCCCAAAGTGTGAAGGAAAATGAGTTCCGGCCGCAGATTATTTATGATGGAAATGAAACTCCGATTGAATTCGGTGTGATTCCGTTTTCCATATACGAAGCGAATATAAAGGAAGACTATGACAGTATCTCGGAAGTTTTGTACGATTACTATGCGCAGAGAAGTGCAAAGACAAGAATCCGTCAGAAGTCTGCAGATTTGCACCGGATTGTGTCGACAGCCCTGGAGCGCAATGTGAAAAAGTATGATCTCCAGTGCAGACAACTTCGGGATACGGAAAAAAGAGATAAGTATAAAGTGTACGGTGAATTGTTGCACACATACGGCTACAGTGCGGCTCCGCAGGCAAAAAGCATTACGGTGACCAACTACTATACCGGAGAAGAAATCGAAATTCCGCTGGATCCGGAACTTACCGCCATGGAGAATGCGGCAAAATATTTTGATAAGTACGGCAAATTGAAGAGGACGTACGAGGCGTTGACGGAGTTTGTGAAGGAGACCAAGGCGGAGATTGACCATCTGGAGTCAGTGATGAATGCGCTGGATATTGCAGAAAAAGAAGACGATCTTGGTCAGATTAAGGAAGAATTGATTCAGAGCGGATACATTCGTTACAAGGGCGGAAGAACAAAAACAAAATATACCAGCCGGCCGTTCCACTTTGTCAGCAGTGACGGGTTCGATATTTATGTGGGAAGAAACAATCTCCAAAATGAGGAGATTACATTTAAGATGGCTCAGGGGAACGATTGGTGGTTTCATGCGAAGGGGATGCCCGGTTCCCACGTGATTGTAAAGAGCGGCGGCAGGGAGCTTCCGGACCGTACCTTTGAGGAAGCGGGGAAACTTGCAGCACATTTCTCAAAGGCAAAAGAACAGGACAAGATAGAGGTGGATTACGTAGAGAGAAAGCATGTCAAAAAACCGGGAGGAGCCAAGCCGGGATTTGTTGTTTATTACACCAACTATTCGCTTGTCATTGATGCCGATATTTCGGGAATCAGGCAGTTGGAAGATTGAATTTAACAATTGACGGGGATTGTTGTATCTATTATAATTAAATGATGTGTATGGGACTTCTTTTAGGAAAAGGATGGGTATAGAAATGATTAAAAGTATGACCGGGTTCGGCCGATGCGAAATGGCCGAAGGGAACCGTAAATTTACGGTAGAATTGAAATCGGTAAACCACAGATATCTGGATGTGGCTGTTAAGATGCCGAAGAAGTTTAACTTCTTTGAATCGTCGATCCGCAATGTGTTAAAAGAGTATATTCAGCGCGGAAAAGTGGATGTATTTATTACGTTCGAAGATTTTTCGGAGAAAACAGCTGCTGTAAAATACAACAAAGAGATTGCTGCAGAATACTTGAAATATCTGAAACTTATGAGTGAGGAGTTCGGACTTGAAAATGATATCCGTGTGTCTACACTTTCCAGATATCCGGAAGTGCTCAGCATGGAAGAGGTTGACATTGACGAGGAAGAACTTTGGAAACTTCTTGAGAAGACTGTGCGCGGTGCAGCAGAACAATTTGTTCAGTCCCGTGTGAAAGAAGGAGAAAATCTCCGGGCCGACCTCATTGCAAAGCTGGACGGCATGTCTGAACATGTGGATTATATCGTGGAAAGATCTCCGCAGTTGATTGAAGAATACAAAAATAAAATTTATGATAAAGTCAAAGATCTTTTGTCTGATGCACAGGCGGAAGAGAACCGTATTTTGATGGAAGTTACAATCTTTGCAGATAAGATTTGTGTGGATGAAGAGATGGTACGTCTCCGCAGCCATATTGAAACGACCAAGCAGACACTTCTCGAGGGAGGAAGCGTCGGACGTAAGCTTGATTTCATTGCTCAGGAAATGAACCGTGAGGCAAACACAACCTTATCTAAGGCTAACAATTTGGATATTTCCAACCGTGCCATTGAACTGAAGACAGAAATCGAGAAGGTCAGAGAACAGATTCAGAATATTGAGTAGAATGAGGAACTTATATGCATACACTGATTCATATCGGATTCGGTAATATGTTAAATGCGGATAAGATTATTGCGATTTTGCAGCCGGATTCCGCACCGGTAAAAAGAATGGTGCAGCACGGCAAGGAAGAAAGCCTTGTTGTGGATGCGACACAGGGAAGAAAGACCAAGGCGGTCTTGCTGATGGAGAATAACCGTATTGTCCTGTCAGCGCTGACACCGGAGACACTGGCGTCCCGTACGGGAGCAGAGAATGGAGAGAAGGCATGAGTCAAAAAGGCATTTTGATTGTGATATCAGGCTTTTCCGGAGCAGGAAAAGGTACATTGGTAAAAAAATTAACTGCAGATTATGATAATTATGCACTCAGTATTTCCATGACGACGCGTCAACCGCGTGAAGGGGAAGTTGACGGGAGAGAGTATTTCTTTGTCACAAAGCAGGAGTTTGAAAAACGGATTGCAGAAAACGGAATGATTGAATATGCAGGGTATTGTGATAATTACTACGGAACGCCGCGAGCTTATGTGGAGCAGCAACTGGAAAACGGGAAAGATGTAATTCTTGAGATTGAAATCCAGGGTGCGCATAAAGTAAAAGAACAGTATCCGCAGGCGGTTCTTCTGTTTGTTATGCCGCCGAGTGCACAGGAACTTTACCGGAGACTGAAAGGGCGCGGTACGGAAACGGAAGAGGTCATCATGAAACGTATGGCCCGAGCCGTGGAAGAATCCGAAGGGATTGACACTTATGATTATATTGTGGTAAATGATAAATTAGAGGATTGCATCGGACAGATTAATGCAATTGTGGATGCTGCCCATAATACTCCGGAAAACAATGAGGAGTATATCAATATGATTCAAAAAGAATTAAAAGAGCTTTTGAAAGGAGATTTAAAATGATACATCCGTCTTACACAGAATTAATGCAGGTAGTAAACAGCGAGGTGGAACCGGGAGAGGTTCCTGTAGTTAACAGCCGCTATTCTATCGTTATGGCAACAGCAAAGAGAGCCAGACAGATTACAGCCGGGGATGAGCCGATGGTTGAGGTGTCCAATGAGACAAAGCCGTTATCCATTGCTGTGGATGAATTAAATCAGGGATTGATTAAAATTATAGGAGATGAAGAAGAGGAAGAATAATCTTTCTCTTTTTCTATATTACTTATATGAAAATTATGTTTATATCCCTTGGATGCGATAAGAATCTGGTGGATACAGAGATGATGCTCGGCATGCTTTCCGAAAACGGACATACTTTCACGGACGACGAGACGCAGGCGGAGATTATTGTGGTAAATACCTGTTGTTTTATCGGGGATGCCAAGGAAGAAAGTATTCAAACGCTCATTGAAATGGGTGAATTAAAGGAAACGGGAAAATTAAAAATGCTGATTGCAGCAGGATGTCTGGCCCAGAGATATCGGAAAGAAATCCGGGAACAGATTCCGGAAGTGGACGTGATCATCGGAACCATGTCCATTGATAAAATCCGGGAAGCGGTTGAATATTGCGGAGAAGACGCCCGGAAAGATTTTGTGGCAGATATCAATGCCGAAATTGTATGCGGCAAAAAACGTGTCGTTACAACAGGAGGGCATTATGCATATTTAAAAATTGCAGAGGGCTGCGAAAAGCATTGTACGTATTGTATCATTCCGAAAGTAAGAGGAAGTTTTCGCAGTGTTCCGATGGATGTGCTTCTTCAGGAGGCAAAAACCCTTGTGGAAGGCGGCGTAAAGGAACTCATTCTTGTGGCGCAGGAGACCACCCTTTACGGTCAGGATTTGTACGGGGAAAAGGCGTTGCCGAAACTGTTAAAACGTTTGGCGGAGATTCCGGGATTGTATTGGATTCGGCTTTTGTATTGTTATCCGGAGGAAATCACGGAAGAACTTGCAGAGACAATCCGGACAGAGAAAAAAATCTGCAATTATCTGGATATTCCGATTCAGCATGCGTCGGACCGAATCCTGCGGCGTATGGGAAGAAGAACGGATCAGAAGCAGCTCCGTGAGAAGATTGCAATGCTCAGGGAAAAGATGCCGGATATTTGTCTTCGCACGACGCTGATTACCGGTTTCCCGGGAGAAACACAGGATGATCACGAAGAATTGATGCAGTTTGTAGATGAAATGGAATTTGACAGACTGGGTGTATTTACTTATTCGCCGGAGGAAGATACGCCGGCAGCAGAGTTTCCGGACCAGATTCCGGAAGAAATAAAAGCAGACCGGCAGGCGGAAATTATGGAACTGCAACAGGAAATTGCGTTTGACAAGGCTACGGATATGACAGGAAGAAAGATGCTTGTCATGATTGAGGGGAAAGTAGCGGATGAGAATGCCTATGTCGGCAGGACTTACATGGATGCGCCGAATGTGGACGGGCTTGTGTTTGTAAACACAGAGCTGGATCTGATGACCGGAGATTTTGTTATGGTGACGATTACGGGATCGTACGAATATGATTTGATAGGAGAGATTACAAATGAAAATGAATTTACCGAATAAATTAACAATGTTGCGAGTGATTATGGTGCCGTTTTTTGTGGCGTTTTTGCTGTTGACACCGGATTATCCGTCGTTTAAGTGGGTGGCTTTCGGACTTTTTGTCGTGGCGTCACTGACAGATATGCTGGATGGCTATATTGCCAGAAAATACCATCTGATCACTAATTTCGGAAAGTTTATGGATCCGTTGGCGGACAAACTGCTTGTCAGTGCAGCGCTTGTTTGCCTGACTGCACTGGGATTCATTCCGGCTTGGATGACAATTGTAATTATCAGCCGTGAGTTTATTATCAGCGGATTCCGCCTGATTGCTGCGGAGCGCGGAATTGTGATTGCTGCCGGTTGGCTTGGCAAATGGAAAACCGCTGTGACTATGATTATGCTTGCGATTATGCTTCTTGTGGTTAACACGGCCGGCTTCCCGTTTGATCCGGCAGAAACTATGGGAGTTTACGGCAAGGTTGTTTTGGTTGCGGATGTCCTTCTTTGGATTTCTGTAATTTTAACCATTGTTTCTCTTGTGGATTATCTTGTGAAAAATAAAGATGTAATGAAGGAAGAGGTTTAAATGGCGAAGGAAAGTCAGGCCATTGAGCAAAAATTGGCAAAAATCCTGCAAAAATACAATTTAAAACTTACAACAGCGGAATCCTGTACGGCGGGACTGCTTGCCGGAACGTTCATGAATGTTCCGGGAGTGTCTGCATTGTATGATGAGGGATATATCACCTATGCCGACCGGTCCAAAAGAAAGATTTTGGGAGTCAAAAAAAAGACGCTGAAAACTTACGGGGCAGTCAGCAGACAGACGGCAAAACAGATGGCAAAGGGAGCGGCAAAGGTGTCGGGAGCCGATGTCGCGTTGTCGGTTACCGGAATTGCAGGTCCGGACGGCGGAACGGAGGAGAAGCCTGTAGGACTTGTATATATCGGCTGTTGCGTAAACGGAAAGACAAATGTGATAAAATGTAATTTTGACGGGGATCGCAGAAGTGTGCGTGAGCAGACTGTGCAGGCAGCCATGGAATTGGCCGTTGCGTGTATAGAGGAAATTTTGGGATGATGAGTGCCGGAAAGGGGAACTTATGGATAACAATCAATTGGCAGAAGAAATGATAGAAGAAACATTGGAAGAAGAAACTGTGTTGAGTGCGACCGCGGATGATGCGCCGGAAGAAGAAAACGTGGTGAATGCGATCGCGGATGAAACGCCGGAAGAAGAAAACGTGCAGGAATCGTACATGGCGCCGGACTATTCACAAATTCCGCCGCAGCCGTCACAAATTCCATCGGAACCGGCGAAGAACGGAAATAAAGCCGTTGTGGTGGTTGTGACGCTGTTGTTTATGGCGTTGATCGGTTTGTGTGTATATATTGCAGTGTCCCTGTCGAAAGTAATTCCGGCCGACGGAGATTCTCTGGACAAGGAATACGAAGCTGAGACATCAAACCCGTGGGAAGAGATTCTCGGTGATGATTTTAAGAAAGATACAGATGATACAGAAGAGACACCGGAGCAGGATGCGGATGAAAGTACCGAGGATGATTTCAAGTGGGAGCAGGATCCGCAACAGGAAGAGAAGCCGGATTCCTATACAGGGGATGAAACCTATTCCGTGATTCCGGATTATGTGTGGGACGACCGTACATGGCAACAAAGTTATCAAAACCATACAAAAGAGACATTTGGCGGTCCGTATTATGAGGACGTGGTAGATTGTATCGATAAGAGTGTATCTTATACGGTAAAAAGAGAGTTTGATGAATATGCCGACCGGGAGGAAGGCGTCTGTGTCCGTCTTTCCTACATTCAGCTGGAAGGCGACATTCCGAATTTGGAAAGTATAAATGAAATGTTGAAAGACAGCGCATACATTTATATGAAAAATATGGACAGTGTCAAAGAGACGGTCGGAGAAGGCCATGCGGGGATCTATGCGGATACCCGTTCCTATGTGACCTATAACACGGAGAATCAGATCAGTATTGTTCTTCGGGATGAAATCATGTTCAGCTATTTGTACAGCGATGTTTCTTTGAAGGGAATCAATATCAATTTGGACACGGGAACCGTTTTGGATAATACTGAAATTCTTGCCCTTGATGATAATTTCGGCAGGGAGTTCCGTGATCGCAGCAATGCCCAGAACGGCATCAGTGAAGGAGGTATAGAACCTTATTCCGATGAAGAGATATTGGCTATGTTACGGGATCCGGGATCGGTTATTATATTCTACACACCGATCGGACTTGAATTGGGTTATCATTACAGAGGTGACTACTACAGCGGATGGGTAACGATCAGCATGAAAGATTATGCAAAATACCTTCCGTCATTGTAAATCAGAAAGAATGAGAGGATATATGCTTGCCATATATCCTCTTTTATGTTACATTTTCTGTGGAAGCATTCTGCTTCTGTTCGATGGCATTTTCGCCGAATTTTCCAAAAAAGACAGAAATTAAGAAGGGAGAGATGCCATTGAGGGTGTTTTAATGGACTCAAAATGTGTAAAATGAAAGGCAGATCTGAGAAAAAAGGCAAGCCTGAAAAAATAATAATAAAATAATTGACAAAATCGAACATTTGTTTTATTATGTACAAAACAGAACAAGTGTTCCTATAAGGAGAAGAAAATGGAAAGAGAAGATAAACTGAAAGCATTGGATGCGGCTCTGTCGCAGATTGAGCGCCAGTACGGAAAGGGCGCGGTTATGAAACTGGGAGACAACACAGCGAATATGAATGTGGAGACGGTGCCGACCGGTTCGCTCAGCCTTGATATTGCGCTTGGGCTCGGTGGCATTCCAAAAGGAAGAATTGTGGAAATATATGGACCGGAGTCCAGCGGTAAGACAACCGTTACACTTCACATGATTGCCGAGGTTCAGAAGAGAGGCGGTATTGCGGGCTTCATCGATGCAGAGCATGCGCTTGATCCGAATTATGCCAAGAATATCGGAGTGGATATTGACAACCTTTACATTTCGCAGCCGGACAGCGGAGAACAGGCCCTTGAAATTACTGAGACTATGGTCCGCTCAGGTGCGATTGATATTGTGGTAGTCGATTCTGTTGCTGCATTGACTCCGAAAGCGGAGATTGACGGTGATATGGGAGATTCCCATGTGGGATTGCAGGCAAGATTGATGTCTCAGGCTTTGCGTAAATTAACCGCTGTAATCAGCAAATCGAACTGTACGGTTATTTTTATCAATCAGCTTCGTGAAAAAGTCGGTATTATGTTCGGTAATCCGGAGACAACAACAGGTGGCCGTGCTTTGAAGTTCTATTCGTCTGTCCGTCTGGATGTACGTAGAATCGAGCAGCTTAAGCAGAGCGGTGAGGCAATCGGTAACCGTACAAGAGTGAAAGTTGTAAAGAATAAAATTGCACCTCCGTTCAAAGAGGCGGAATTTGATATTATGTTCGGAGAAGGTATTTCCAAAGTTGGAGATATTTTGGATCTTGCAGCAGAGAACGGCATTATTAATAAGAGCGGTGCATGGTATGCATACGAAGGAAATAAAATCGGTCAGGGAAGAGAAAATGCAAAACAGTTCCTGAAAGACAATCCGCAGGTATGCGATGTGGTAGAGGCAAAAGTACGTGAATTGTTTGGTCTGGAGGCAGATGTTGTCTCCTCGGCTCAACCGAAAGAAGATGCCAAGGCAGGTGCAGACAAAAAATAAATCTGCCGAAAGTAAACAGATAAGAAGGTTTACATAATATGATAGTTACAGATGTGACGGAACACGGAAAAAGTAAATATAAAGTATATGTAGATTGTGAATTCGCCTTTGTTTTATACAAAGGCGAATTGCATAAATACAAGATAAAGAAGGGGCAGGAAATTGCTCCGGAAGTTTATCGGGAACTGACAGAACAAATATTGCCGAAGCGGGCAAAACTCCGTGCAATGAATCTGTTGACAAAACGACCGTATACAGAACAGCAACTCAGACAAAAACTGCAGGAAGGACTTTATGAACAGCGTTATATTGACATAGCGCTGGAATATGTGATGTCCTTCGGCTATGTGGATGATGAAGCGTATGCAAGGGATTACATTGCTTATCATATCGCTTCTGACAGTTGTAAAAATATTGAGAAAAAACTTTTGCAAAAAGGAATTGACAGTAAGATGATCCGCCGTATTCTTTCGGAAACGCAAGAGAGGGAACAAAAAGATTACGAAACAGAGCAGATCAGAGCTTTGTTTGAGAAAAAATATAAAGGTATAATTCCGGACGATCCGGGTGAAAAAAACAAGATGTTGGGCTTCTTTTTGAGAAAGGGATATTCTGTTTTGAGTGTGAAAAATGCACTGGAAGATTTATCTTTGGATAGTTTATACAATTAGGGGCGAAAAAAACCACTTTTACTTGACATAACGTCCAAATGAGTTTAGAATTGAATTGTTGTAAATTCGATTTTAGGATGTCTTCTACATACATTCTATATAATATCAGTACAATGAAAAATAAATAAGGAGGTGCTCCTGTACATGCCGGGCATTGTAATTACAATTGTCGCAGTAGTTGTTGCGCTTGTGGTTGCTATTCCTGTGACTGCTGTTATCACGACTTCCCGCTACAAGAAAAACGTAGAGAGTAAGTTGGGAAATGCAGATGCCAAAGCCAGAGAGATTATCGATGAGGCTTTGAAAACTGCAGAGGCAAAGAAGCGTGAGGGCCTGCTCGAAGTGAAAGAAGAGTCCATTCGTGCAAAAAATGAGTTGGACAAAGAGATTAAAGAACGTAGAGCAGAGGCACAGCGTTTTGAACGCAGAGTTCAGCAGAAAGAAGAGAACGTTGATAAAAAAGCAGACGCGATCGAAAAGAAGGAAGCAGCATTGGTAGCGCGTGAAGAAGAGCTTGCAAAGCAGAAAAAAGAAATTGCAACTCTCAACGAGCAAAGAGTACAGGAACTGGAACGAATCTCAGGATTGACCTCTGAACAAGCAAAAGAGTACTTGTTAAAAATTGTCGAAGATGAAGTAAAACATGAAACTGCTGTCATGATCAAAGAGATGGAGAGCAGAGCTAAGGAAGAAGCGGACAAAAAGGCGAAAGAATATGTAGTGACTGCCATTCAGAAATGTGCAGCTGACCATGTGTCAGAGACTACAGTTTCGGTTGTTCAGCTTCCGAGCGATGAGATGAAAGGTCGTATCATTGGACGTGAAGGAAGAAATATCCGGACACTTGAGACGATGACAGGTGTGGATCTCATTATTGATGACACACCGGAAGCCGTTATTTTATCGGGATTTGATCCGATCAGACGTGAAGTTGCCAGAATCGCTTTGGAGAAACTGATTGTAGATGGACGTATCCATCCGGCCAGAATCGAAGAAATGGTGGAAAAGGCGCAAAAAGAAGTAGAAGTAATGATTAAAGAAGAGGGTGAAAATGCAACACTTGAAGTCGGTGTTCACGGTATTCATCCGGAACTTGTAAGATTACTCGGTAAGATGAAATTCAGAACCAGTTATGGTCAGAATGCATTGAAACATTCCATTGAAGTTGCACAGTTATCAGGACTGCTTGCAGCAGAAATGGGACTTGATATCAGACTTGCGAAGAGAGCAGGTTTATTACATGATATCGGTAAAGCTGTGGATCAGGAGAGAGAAGGTACTCACATCCAGTTGGGTGCTGAACTCTGTAGAAAGTATAAGGAATCTGCGGTTGTAATCAACGCAGTAGAGTCTCATCATGGTGATGTAGAAGCCCAGTCGTTAATTGCATGTATCGTGCAGGCTGCTGATACAATTTCAGCTGCAAGACCTGGGGCACGTAGAGAGACGCTTGAAACTTATACAAGCAGATTAAAACAGTTAGAAGATATTACAAACAATTTCAAAGGTGTCGACAAATCTTTTGCTATTCAGGCAGGTAGAGAGGTTCGTGTAATGGTAGTTCCTGAGCAGATTTCTGATACGGACATGGTACTTTTGGCAAGAAATATTTCTAAGCAGATTGAAAAAGAGCTTGAATATCCGGGCCAGATTAAAGTAAATGTAATCAGAGAATCAAGAGTAACAGATTACGCGAAATAAAATGACTTGAATGATGAAAAGAGCCGGGGATGCTGATTTTTAAACAGCATTTCGGCTCTTTTTTTATTTGTTCTGTTTGTTGATAAAAAATATAAAACGTTTTATAATCAAAAAAACTGTATAGGAATCGGTGAAAGGAGAAGTGGTATATGGAACACTATGAAGAACTTTTGGCGTTGGCAGAGGAAATTGCAACAAAGGCACATAGTGGGCAGGTAGATAAAGCCGGAGTTGCGTACATAAATCATCCGAAAACGGTTGCGTCCTACTGCACAAGTATCTATGCAAAAATTGTCGGTTGGTTACACGATGTAATAGAAGACACGGATGTGACGATGGATGATTTGAAGCAAAAAGGATTTGATGCATTTCTTCTTGAGGCACTGGATTGTGTAACGAAGCCGAAAACCGGGTATGATGAAGATGTGTATTATGCACGGATTAAAAATAATGATATTGCAAAGGAAGTAAAACTGGCTGACTTAAAGCATAATTCCGACATGTCCAGAATTCCGCAGAATATCACTCCGGAAGAAAGAGAAAAAATGATAAAGAAAAAGAAGTTTTATCAAACGAAGATTCAGTATCTGAAAGAAGAATAATTTGCAATGGAGTTTTGACGGAAACTGTGTTATACTGAAAAAAAGAGACGGAGGTGCAGTCTATGAAATGTTTGAGAACGGCAATAGAAGCAGATGTTTACGAGTACGAAGCCGGTAAACAGTTAGAGGACGGATACGCATTGTATGAAAAAGTAGTCACAAACGGTTTTGCTGATATTGAGAATCTTGTTATCCTTGAAAAGGATGGACAGATGCTGTGTCCGTATATTAAAAACAGACGTGGCTGCACGTTTATTAAGAACGGTGATTTTATTATACTAGATTGTGACGGAACCAAACATGTCTGTGGACCGGACAAGATTTGGAAAAGATATCAAAGAGTGGAGGAGTGAAGGAAATGTTTATAGTATTAGGCGGAGGTTTGCTTGTGATTATTGTGGCGGTTATTGTTGCCGTGGTGTCTTCTGTGACAGCAGCTGTAGCCGCAAGTGAGGATATCACAGAAAATTAAATGGATAAAATAGGATGAGAAACACCAAAACTTGTAGAGGTTTTGGTGTTTTTTGCGTTATAAGAACAAGTTATGTCTTGTCAGTATTCTTTTGGTGTAGTAAAATAGACAAAGATTATGATTGTATACAATTATCCAATGATAAATTGTTGCTATGGAAGTTGAGGATGGTGAACGTATGAAATCGTACAGAGAATTGAGCAGGGATGAGCTGCTGGAACTTCAGGGGGCTCTTAATAAGGAATATGCGGATGCAAAGGCAAAAGGTATGAGTTTAAATATGGCAAGGGGAAAGCCGGGATTTTCACAGCTTGATCTTGCAATGCCGATGCTGGATGTTGTAAACAGCACTTCTGATATGAGAACGGTGCTCGGCAATGATACCCGTAACTATGGGGATTTGGACGGTATCGGTGAATGCAGAAGACTTATGGCTGATATGATGGGGGTTAAGAAAGATAACGTTGTTGTCTGCGGTAACTCCAGCTTGAATATTATGTATGATACGGTATCCCGTTCCATGACAAAAGGTGTGAACGGATCGACTCCGTGGTGTAAACTTGATAAGGTTAAGTTTTTATGTCCGGTACCGGGATATGACAGACATTTTGCGATTACAGAGTTTTTCGGGATTGAGATGATTAACATTCCGCTTCTTGCGGATGGGCCGGATATGGATCTTGTTGAGAAGTATGTAAATGAGGATGCGTCTGTAAAGGGAATTTGGTGTGTTCCGAAGTACTCGAACCCGACGGGTATTTCTTATTCCGATGAGGTGGTAAAGAGATTTGCAAATCTTAGACCTGCGGCTGAGGATTTTAGAATTTATTGGGATAATGCGTATTGCATCCATCATTTGTATGACGATGAGCAGGATGAGATATTAAATATTTTAGAAGAGTGTGAGAAAGCCGGTAATCCGGATATGGTTTATATTTTTGCCTCTACGTCTAAAATCAGTTTCCCGGGATCGGGTGTTTCCGCTGTGGCGTCGTCACAGGCAAACGTTGATTTTATTGAGGCGCAGATGACGATTCAGACGATTGGTCATGATAAAATCAACCAGCTCAGACATTCCAGATTCTTTAAAAATATTGACGGATTAAAAGAACATATGAAACTTCATGCAGACTTGCTCAGACCGAAATTTGAAGCAGTTCTTGATACGCTGGAAGCAGAACTCGGAGGACTTGGTATCGGAGAGTGGACCAAACCGAAGGGCGGTTATTTCGTTTCTTTTGATGCGATGGAGGGTTGTGCAAAGGCAATTGTGGCAAGGTGTAAAGAGGCCGGTGTGGTTTTGACCGGGGCAGGTGCTACGTTCCCGTACAAAAAGGACCCGAAGGACAGCAATATCCGTATTGCCCCATCCTTCCCGACGCCGGAGGAGATGAAAGAAGCGACCAATCTGTTTGTTCTGTGTGTAAAATTGGTTTCTGTGGAAAAATTGTTAGAGGAAATGTAGCATGGAAAGAGTAGAAAAGATTGAACGTTTGGAGCGCAAGCTGGTCCGTGAAGGGGCAGTAATCAGTGTGTATGAAGATACGGTGCAGATTCCGAACGGAAATATTGCAAAATGGGACTTTATCGGTCATAAAGGAGCAGCAGCTGTTGTGCCCGTTTGCGAGGACGGAAAGATTTTGATGGTGCATCAGTATCGTAATGCACTGGACAGAGAGTCGATTGAGGTGCCGGCAGGTGGCAGGGACAGCCTGGAGGAGCCATATCTTCAGTGTGCATACAGAGAATTGGAAGAAGAGACCGGATACCGGGCCGAGAAAGAGGATTTTGAATTTTTGATTTCCCTGAAGACTACGGTAGCTTTTTGCAATGAACAGATTGAAGTCTATGTGGCAAAAAATCTAAAAAAAACACATCAGAATTTAGATGAGGATGAATATATCAATGTGAAGGCTTATGATTTGGATGAGTTGATTGATATGATTTATGCGGGAAAGATGCAGGATGGAAAAACCGTATCTGCGCTTTTGGCCTATAAGTTGAAATACGGAAAATAAATATCGGAATTGTGTGTGATGAGAATAGAAACAGAAGAGGACAACTTCTGTTTCTATTTTTTTGTGGCGGTGCATATATTGAACAAGTAACAATGAGAGAAAGAAAACCAAAGCCGGAAAGGACGGAGATAAGAGTGAAATCGCGGGAAGAACACAGACAACTGATATTTTTTCTCGCCGGTTTTCTGATCGGAGTACTATATATATACTTCACGGGAAACGCAGGAAAGGAAGGAGTGGACTTTCTGAGTGTGCAAAATCTGATGCAGGTCAAATATATGGAGATTATATATGAGGACTATTTTATATATCTGTTGAAAAAAAGAATAGGGATTGTGCTTCTGCTGGTCGCGTTTTCTTTGGCGCTTCCGGGGAAATATATACTGTTTGGCTTTTTGATGATGTTTGGATGCAGTATGGGGAGCATGATATCGGTCCTTGTTATGAGACACGGCATCAGAGGTGTTTTGTTATTTTTGGGATTGGTGCTTCCGCAGGACCTCATCTATGTTCCGGTACTTTTTGGCTGGGTTTATTTGCTTGCAGGGTGGAATGAGGGGATGTTTGGGTATGTGCCGGGGCGGAATAAATCAGGGAATCGCATAAGAGGATTGTTTTTCAAAATCTTATGTCTTTTGGGGGTTACGATAATAGGAATACTGCTGGAGTGTTATGTCAATCCAAAGACCTTAAATTTTTGCTTGAAATTTTTTTGAAAAAAATATTTACAACATGTAGTGGCGTGTGAAAATCAGGGAATCCACATGTTGCGATTTCGGGCTTTAATTCCACAAAAAAGCGATTTTCGGCGGGAAAATAGTATTTGATTTTATTTTGTTTTGCAAGTATAATGAGTTTCAGACGTCTGTTTAGATGACATAACTACGTAATGAGGAAGGGTTTCATTTTTTATGGAAAAGGAAGTACAGGGGTTTATTACATATTTACATAATGTTAAGAAAACTTCGAACAACACGGAATTGTCATATAAGAGAGATCTGGCCAAAGTATGTCATTTTATGGAACAGAGAGGTGTTGGAAGCGTTGCGTCCGTAAAGGCGGATGATTTGAAGGATTATATTAAGGATTTGGAGGCGCAGAATTTTGCTGCGGCTACCGTGTCCAGAAATATTGCATCGATTAAGGCTTTTTTCCAGTATATGCTTCAGCAGGGGAAGATAAGCAATGATGTCAGCGCGGATTTAAAGGCACCTAAGATTGAAAAGAAGATTCCGGAGATCCTCTCCATGGATGAAGTCGCTGCTCTTTTGGAACAGGCAGGAGGCGACTCGCCGAAGGAAATCAGGGACAAGGCTATGTTGGAGCTTTTGTATGCGACGGGTATCCGCGTGACGGAGCTGATAACATTGAAGCTTACTGATGTGAATCTTTCCATGAGTTTTATTTTATGTAAGGATGCACATAAAGAGAGAATGATTCCGTTTGGAAATAAGGCGAAAGCAGCACTTGCCCGTTACTTGGACGGAACAAGGGATGAGATGGTGGAGGACAAGTCCTCGGATGTACTGTTTGCGAATTGTTCCGGAAAACCGATGAGTAGACAGGGATTTTGGAAACTGATTAAGTTTTATGCGAAAAAGGCGGGTATCACAGCAGATATCACACCACATACATTACGGCATTCGTTTGCTGCGCATTTGGTAGAAAACGGTGCAGATCTTAAGAGCGTACAGGAAATGCTCGGACATTCCGATATTTCTACGACGCAGATTTATGCAAACATGAATCACAACAGAATCCGCGAAGTGTATGCAAAAGCACATCCGCGCGGATAACAGGAAACGGATACATAAGGGCCTTGCAGGACATTTGTTTTAAAAACAATATGCCTGTGGGGCTTTTTAGTTTGGACTTTGTGGCAGGCGGAGATGGAATTTTGCAGGAAACAATCGGTCACAGCTGCGTATAGTATTAATAAAGAGAGAACGGGTGCATATATGTATCTGGATGATTTTTGTCAGAAAGAAGTAATCAGCGTCAGGGACTGCCGGAAGCTCGGAACCGTATACAATCTTGAATTTGATTCGTGCAGCGGGTGTATTTGCCAGATTATTGTGAGAGAACGCTGCGGATTGAAAGGTTTTTTCGGGATTGGGGAAGAAATTTGTATTCCGTATCAAAAGATCAAACAGATTGGTCCGGATATTATACTCGTAGAAGTTTGAAGTTGACATAAATATTTTAATCCGTTATACTTGTGTCAGATGTTGTTAACATAAGTACATTTGGATGAGGTGAAATTTATGAAATGCCCGTTTTGTGGACATGAAAACACGAGAGTAATTGATTCAAGACCGGCGGATGAGAACAATTCCATTCGAAGAAGACGTGTGTGCGATGAGTGTGCGAAGCGTTTTACTACATATGAGAAAGTAGAGACAATTCCGCTTATTGTCATTAAAAAAGATAATAACAGGGAGACTTATGACCGTTCCAAAATTGAAGCGGGAGTGCTCAGGGCATGTCATAAGAGACCGATCAGCGCCAATCAGATCAATCAGCTTGTAGATGAGGTGGAGACAGAGATCTTTAACAGAGAGGAAAAGGAGATTTCCAGTTGCGTCATCGGCGAGCTTGTTATGGATAAGCTGAAAAACCTGGAAGCGGTTGCTTATGTCCGTTTTGCATCTGTGTATCGTGAGTTTAAGGATATCAATACGTTCATGGATGAGCTTAAGAGTGTTTTGAACAAGTAGAAATAATAAACGCTATTAATATCAGCGGAAGTTTTGCCGATATATAGGAAAAGAGGAAAGGGAGGTGAGATGTATGTCAATAGACCGGATCGGTATGTACGGCGGTTTTTATAATCAGTACAGAGTGAATCAGATTCCGTCTGTTTCTGTGGAAGAAGTAAAGAAACAGGATCAGGAAGCATCTGCGCAGGAGCAGGTTGCAGCAGCCGGCACGTCGGCGTCTCAGGAATATACATCTGCTCCACAGAATCAGGCTTCACGCATTGCGGATCTTGAGGATATTTCCCTTACATTTAATAAAAATGAGACCTATGACTATATCGGAAAAGATGCCGGATTGGAAAATCTGGATATGATGAGTGCTATTTCTGATATGCAGAAAGACAAAGTTTTGGAGCAATATCAGTATTTTGTAGGACCGAAGGCATTTGAAAATCCGGTGGTTACAACGACACCGGACGGTATGGTAGTGCAGAAATAGCAGAGAAACCATATAATGAAAAAACAATAAAAGACACCTGTCAGGTGTCTTTTTTTGGGACAAGACATAAGGAGTGGACATGTTAGAACAATTTTATCCGAAAGAATATATGGAATCTACTTATGAAATAGATTTCGAAAAATTCCGTAAGGAAGGGTACCGGGCAGTTATTTTTGATATTGACAATACGCTGGTGGAGCATGGTGCACCGGCGGATGAGAGAAGTATTGCACTGATTGAGAAGCTGAAGATGCTCGGTTATGATATTATGCTTCTTTCCAATAACAAGGAACCGCGTGTAAAAATGTTTAATGATGCAGTACATGTGAATTACATTTATAAGGCGGGAAAGCCGGGAATTAAAAATTATCATGCAGCCATGGTCCGGATGGGAAGTTCGCAAAAAAATACGCTTTTTGTGGGCGACCAGCTTTTTACGGACGTTTGGGGCGCTAACAGAGCGGGGATATATTCGATTCTGGTCAAGCCGATTGATAAAAAAGAAGAGATACAGATTGTCCTGAAACGCTATTTGGAGAAAATTGTCCTTCATTTTTATGAGAAAACGAGAGGATAACAGATATGAAAATTAACGGAAAAACAATAACCTGCGGATTGATCGGAAATCCGGTGGAGCATACGTTATCACCGGTCATACATAATAATCTGGCAGAAAAACTCGGGACGAATCTCGTATATGTGCCGTTTTTGGTAGAGAGCGGGGAGCTGGAAGCGGCAATAAAGGGCGGACATGCGCTGCATATCCGCGGAATGAATGTGACGGTTCCGCACAAAAGTGCCGTGATTCCTTATTTGTGCGGGATAGATCCGCTGGCGGAGTCCATCGGTGCGGTGAATACGCTGGTGTATCAGGAAGACGGATATAAGGGATATAATACGGATATGTCCGGTCTTTTCCGGGCTATGCAGACGGAAGGAATCGGGATAAAAGGAGAGAATGTACTCCTTCTCGGAGCAGGGGGCGCAGCCAGAGCGGTTGCGTATCTCTGTGCAACTGCCGGGGCAAAAAAGATATACCTGTGCAACCGGACTTTGCAGAAAGCGGAGGAGATTGCCGGGGAGATCCGCATGCAGGCGGAAGGTGCGCAGATTGCTGCACTTAGCTATGAGGAAATCGAGGGGCTCACAGAGACGTCTTTTCTTGCGATACAGTGTACCAGTGTAGGACTTTATCCGAATGTTTCGGATGTGGTGCTTGCAGACGGGCCTGTCTATGACAGAATTCATACAGGAGTGGATTTGATTTACCGTCCGTACGAGACACAGTTTATGAAACTGGTGAAGGCGCACGGCGGAAAGACGATGAATGGACTGAAAATGCTTTTGTACCAGGGAATCATTGCCTATGAACTGTGGAACCAATGTGATGTTCCCGAGGAACAGGCGGATGATATTTTACAAATGATGAAAGAAGAAATGGGAATTTATGAGTAATGTAATTTTGATCGGATACATGGGATGCGGAAAGAGCACGGTGGGAAGACGGTTGTCTTACCGTTTGAAAATGCCGTATGTTGACACGGACAAGTTGATTGAGAAAAAACAGATGACGACCATAAGTCATATTTTTGAGACGCAGGGAGAGGAAGCGTTCCGGGATATGGAGACAGATTGTCTGAAG
>JAFTVQ010000192.1 GCA_017461865.1 Lachnospiraceae bacterium
GTCCGAAACTTGAGCAGGTAATGAGTAAGCCGGCGGCAATTCTTGTCGGAGGTATTCTCTGGGGACTTTGGCATGCGCCTCTTACGATAGCAGGCCACAATTTCGGGGTGGATTATCCGTTTTATCCGTGGCTTGGAATCGGAGCGATGTGTCTGATGTGTACAGCTATGAATGCATTCTTAACCTTGCTGACTGAGCGGACGAAATCCATTTATCCCGCATCTTTTGCACATATGATAAATAATAACTGCTCGGTTATGGTTTTGATGACACTGTTTTCGACAGAAGAGACGTTTGACAAGATGCAGAAACTCCAATCCATTAAAATTTTTGCAATATTTATGCCGTTATATTTGTTGGTTGGAATCGTGAGTTTCGTAATATATATGAGAAAAAACAAATAATATACGAAGTGCGTTGTAAAACGTCGGTACTTAAAGAGTGGCAACCAAATTGATTGGTTGCCACGATTTTAGTATCCGCTACGTTTTACACCGAGCGAAAGCGTCACTGAGTGATTATTTGTTTTTTATTTTGTTCCTGTACTTCCAATTCCGCCACGGTTGCTTCCGTCTAACTTATTCACTTCGTCAAAAATAAGTTTCGGCTGATTTTCCATAATGCGGAACTGGCAGATGCGGTCATTTTTGTGAATTACCGTATCGCGCAATGCATAAACCGGCATATACCACCAGTCATCCGGACCACAGTAGGAGCAGTCAATGATTCCGCAATGGTTTGTCTGGATGATTCCGAAGTTTTTGTAAGTGGAGCTGCGAGGTACTACATGAGCTTCGTAACCTTCCGGTAACTGCATGGCAACACCGAGGTGAATGAGTTTGAATTCACCGGCTTTCAGTTCTACGTCCATGGCACTTCTAAGGTCAATCCAGTCGGATTTGCCGTCTATGTACGTTAATTTTTCGATAGTTTCGTCTAAGTATTGAATGCGTATTTCTTTCATGGTTCATCTCCTTGTTTTTCTTTCTGACACTATTCCAAGTATAACACAGGAATATTTTCTGCACTAGCGTAATCTTATAAATAAGAAAAATGCCGCATATTTTTCCATATTTTTGACAGACTAATCTTTAACAGAAAGAACGAAAAGAATATGGAGGCAACGAAAAATGGAACCGATCATATTAGAAAGCAGAATCAGTAAAAGTCTGAAAGAAAACAGAAAGTATTTTCATGAAAAACTGAATGTGGATGTAAATTTTGACATGCTATACAGGGATCTGGTCATCGGAGGAAAGGACAGCATCATTTATTTCATCGACGGATTCTGTAAAGATGAGCTGATGATGAAGATGCTTCAGTATTTCATCGGACTGAAGGAGAGTGATCTTCCGGCGGATGCGGCGGGAATGCTCAAAAAGAATATGCC
The DNA here is from genome assembly GCA_017461865.1 of Lachnospiraceae bacterium. GTDB lineage: Bacteria > Bacillota > Clostridia > Lachnospirales > Lachnospiraceae > SVFI01. Next base: position 1,391 of record JAFTVQ010000192.1, read on the forward strand.
TTATGTGGAAGTGGACATGGAAGACCGCAAAGATAAAATTGCAACAGCAATTCTTTCGGGACAGCTTGCAATGTTTATCGACGGATATGATAAATGTATTCTGATTGATTCACGCACTTATCCGGCAAGAAGCGTCTCGGAACCGGACAAAGACAAGGCACTTCGCGGTTCTAAGGATGGATTTGTAGAAACCATTATTTTTAACACTGCGCTGATCCGGCGTCGTATCCGCGATACAGATCTTTGCGTGGAAATGTTGCAGGCGGGCACCAGTTCCAAAACGGATATTGCACTGTTATACATGGGAAAGAGAGTGAATGAAAATTTTTTGATGGAAATAAAGAGCCGAATCAAAGGAATGAAGGTGGATGCGCTCACATTAAATCAGGAATCTTTAGCGGAATGTCTCTATGACAGGACCTGGATGAATCCGTTTCCGAAATTCCGGTTTACGGAGCGCCCCGATACTTCGGCGGCGCAGATATTGGAGGGAAATATTGTAATTTTGGTGGACAATGCACCTCAGGCCATGATTTTGCCCACATCGTTGTTCGATATAACGGAGGAAGCGGATGATTATTATTTTCCACCGATTACCGGGACATATCTGCGGTTTGCAAAATTTGTGATACTTGTATTTTCTTATTTTGTGACGCCGCTTTATTTGCTGTTGTCCAACAATCCCCAATGGATACCGGAGAGCTTTGCTTTTATACAAATGAAAGATCCGTTCAATATTCCGATTTTCTGGCAATTCATTATATTGGAGGTGGCGCTTGACGGTTTAAGGTTAGCGGCTGTTAATACACCGAATATGCTCAGTACGCCACTCAGTATTATGGCAGCACTTATTTTGGGAGACTTTTCTGTCAGCAGCGGATGGTTTAATGCCGAGGTTATGCTCTATATGGCATTTGTAGCACTAGCTAACTATACGCAGACAAATTATGAGTTAGCCTATGCTGTCAAGTTTATGAGAATCCTAAATCTGATATTGACCAGTATTTTCGGAATTTACGGATTTATTGCAGGGGTTGGAATCTTTGTTTTAGCACTAATTAATAACAAAATGATATCGGGAAGAGGATATTTATATCCGTTGATTCCGTTTCAGTATAAAGAATTAAAAAAACGTCTGGTGAGAAGACACATAAGAAATGTATAAATCATATGCACGGAATTGCGTAAATATGTCTTAGGACAATACGCAATTCCGATTTTTTTGATTTCGGAGTGTCAATCCGACAGAATGCTACATACTATGATAATAAAAAATAGAGGAGAATCGGACTATGAAAAACTATTATGAACAGTATCGGCAGATGGAAGAATTTCCGGTTGCGATGGCATATGTACCGTGGCAGAAGCTTGATAAAATATACGAAAATTTGGAAGAGGCGTTTCATGAAGGGACAATTTTCCCTGAATTAAATAAACCATTTTGCGGAAGGAGATGTGTGAAATAATGAGAAATCATGATATGTCAAGAGAAGCATTGCTGCATGAAATCAGTGTGATTGATTTTGTTGTTGTTGAAATGACGATGTATTTAGACACACATCCGTATGAACGTGAAGCAATTGCTTATTTAAATCATTATGTAAAGATGAAAAATGAGCTGGAAAAAGAGTACAGCTGTCAGTATGAGCCGATGTCAGTGGCATATGCACCGGAAAGTGATGACAACAAATGGTTGTGGGCGCTTGCTCCGATGCCGTGGGAAGGAGGATGCAGATAATGTGGAGTTATGAAAGAAGATTGCAGTATCCGATCAATATTAAGGAGCCAAATGCAAAAGCAGCACAGATTATAATCAGTCAATACGGAGGTCCGGACGGAGAGCTTGGCGCATCCATGCGTTATTTGTCACAAAGATACACAATTCCGTACAATGAGGTTGCGGGACTTTTGACCGATATCGGAACGGAAGAACTGGCGCATTTTGAGCTTGTTGGTGCGATTGTTCATCAGTTGACCAGGAATCTTTCCATGGAAGAGATTGAAAAATCAGGTTTTGCACCATATTATGTGGATCACACATTGGCTCTTTGGCCTCAGGCGGCAGGAGGTATTCCGTTTAATGCCTGCGAATTCCAGTCAAAAGGTGATCCGATTACGGATCTGATGGAAGATATGGCGGCGGAACAGAAAGCAAGAACAACGTACGACAACATTCTGCGCATGGTCAAAGATCCGGATGTCTGTGATGCTATCAAGTTCCTTCGAGCAAGAGAAGTTGTTCATTTCCAAAGATTCGGGGAAGCATTGCGCATTGTTCAGGATAAGCTGAATGAAAAGAATTTCTATGCCTTTAATCCGGCATTTGATACATGTAATGTGAAAGAGATGAAAGATATGAGATAAAATCCGTGTCCCGGGCCCGACACTTGAGATAGATTGCAAAATGGCGTATGTCCGGCAGGAGATACGCCTATTTTGCAGAATTGGTTCATTTTGCGACAGAATTGGTCGCTTCGGCGTGTTGATATTGGAAAATTTTCATGTTAAACTATGTATATAAAAAAGAACAATCCTGTTGTAGTAGGAAATATGGGTATAGGGAGTGTGAAATTATGAAATGTTTAATTTGTGGAAGCGACGCTTCAAGTGAAGTTTGTAACAAGTGTATCCGACTTGAAAAGATTATTTATCAGAAAGAATGGGTTTCAAAAGAAGGTGGACTCATTAAGAAAAGTGAAGATTTCCGTGTAGCTATTTCAAATCTTCGTATCAGCGGACGTGTTTCTATTTCGGACAATCCAAAGGGAACGAATGCGAAACTTGATAATTTCTCGCACTATCTGATGAACGTAAGAGAGTGTTCTCAGGTTACATACGGTGGAAAGAAAACTTTAATGGTTACAGTTGAAAATAAAGGTGAAGGCGCTTACACAAGATATTGCTTCCTTCCTGGATTCGATGAAGGTGATCAGTTTGTTAATGCAATTTTCGATGCAAAGACAAAAGCGGCATCTCTTACAGAGCGTATCCGTCAGAGCAGCGGTATGGCAAGTACACCGGTAGAGGTAACACAGACAGTTGCAAGTTCTGATTTCAATCTGAATGCAGCAGCGCAGGCGGCAGCGGCAACTCCGAGACCGGCAGCTCCGGCACCTACACCGGCAGCGGCTCCTGCAAGTTCCGATACAGTTGCACTTGCAGGTATTGCAACCGATATCTCAGAATTTGAGACAAAGATTAAGAAACTTAAAGTGTTACGTGACAACGGAATTTTAAGTGAGGAAGAGTACGAGGCAGAAAAGAAGAAATTAGTAAGCATTTTCTAATCGTAAACAAAGAATATTTCGGGCTGTTCAAAGATTTGAACAGCCCGTTTTTTGTTGGTTTTGCAGATGGGCGAAAAAGCAAATACATCTTGCGTTCCATGTCTTTTTATGTCAAAATGATATTTGGTGTTATTAACGAAATTTCTGGAGGATTAACATGCGAGGAATTGATACAGAAGTTCGCAAAGTGAGGAGAAGAGTATTTAAAGAGGTAGCCAATTTGGCTTACCATTCAGAAAATCTCATTGATGATATGGAAGCACTTCCGTATAAAATCGTAGACAATGAGGATACAGAATATTGGGAAAGTTTTTATAGGGAAAGAGCGGTTGTCAGGGAGCGTATCCGTCTTGCCATGGGTATGTCACTCCGGCCGGAAGATGCGCCTGTCCATGTTTCGCAGGGGGTGGAGGAGAGTAATATTGCAGAAAAATATTATGAACCGCCGCTTATGCAGGTGATTCCGTCGGCGTGCAATTCCTGTCCTGTCAATCAATATGAAGTGACCAATAAATGCCGTGGTTGTCTTGCCCATCCGTGTCGCGAGGTTTGTCCGCGTGGGGCAATCTCAATGAAAAACGGACGTTCCTATATCGATCAGGAAAAATGTATTAAATGCGGTAAGTGTAAATCGGTGTGCCCATATGATGCAATTTCTCACCAGTCCCGCCCGTGTGCAGCAGCATGCGGTGTAGGAGCAATTGAAAGTGATGACAGGGGAAGAGCCAAGATCAATAATGATCTTTGTGTATCTTGCGGACAGTGTATGGTAAGTTGCCCGTTTGGTGCCATTGCAGATAAATCGCAGATTTTCCAGCTGATTCGTGCAATGCAGTCAGGCAAAAAGATCATTGCCCAGGTTGCACCGGCTTTTGTCGGTCAGTTTGGGAAAGAAGTGACACCGGACAAGTTTAAGACCGCGCTGAAAAAGCTTGGGTTTGCAGAGGTTTATGAAACTGCCATCGGAGCAGATCTCGGTGCTTTGGCGGAAGCAGAGCATTATGTGAAAGAGGTTGCGACAGGGGAAGTGCCGTTCCTGCTGACGAGCTGTTGTCCGTCTTGGTCTGTTCTTGCCAAAAAGTTCTTCCCGGAGACGATAGATAATATTTCTAATGCGTTGACGCCGATGGTAGCGACGGCGCGTATTATCAAAGAAGAGCATCCGGATGCGAGTGTTGTATTTATCGGACCTTGTGCGTCTAAAAAATTAGAGGCTTCACGCCGTACCATTCGTTCGGATGTGGATTTTGTTATTACATTTGAAGAACTTACAGGTATGTTCGAGGCAAAAGGTATTTTGCTGGATGAAATAGAGGCTATGGATAAGATGGAGGATGCAACCGGAGCAGGGCGCGGATACGGTGTCGCAGGCGGTGTTGCTTCTGCCATTGAAGATGTAATCCGAGAAAATTATCCGGATGTAGAAGTTAATATCGAACATGCGGAAAGCCTCGCAGAATGTAAGAAGATGCTGATGCTTGCCAAGATGGGCAAGAAAAACGGCTGTCTCATAGAGGGTATGGCTTGCCCAGGTGGTTGTGTTGCAGGTGCCGGAACCAATATTGCAGTTGCACAGGCTACCAAAGAAGTTAATAATTTTAAAGCAAATTCGGAAATTCAGCTTCCGAAGATGGAGGGACATAATGAGTAAGACCAGAACAAGATTTGCACCGAGTCCGACCGGACGTATGCATGTGGGTAACCTTCGTACTGCGCTTTATGCGTACCTGATTACGAAACATGAGGGAGGAGATTTTATCCTTCGTATTGAAGATACTGACCAGGAAAGACTTGTGGAAGGTGCTGTTGATATAATTTACCGCACACTTTCCAAAACCGGACTTGTCCATGATGAAGGACCGGATAAAGATAAAGGATTCGGACCGTATGTGCAGAGTGAAAGACAGGAAAAGGGAATCTATCTGGAATATGCAAAGAAGCTTGTTGAAAAAGGAGAGGCATATTATTGTTTTTGTGACAAAGAAAGATTGGATTCTTTGCATCAGGTAATTACAACTGCAAGCGGCGAGACCAAAGAAATCAATGTGTATGATAAACATTGTCTCGCGCTTTCAAAAGAAGAAGTGGAGGCGCGTCTTGCAGCAGGTGAGCCGTATGTCATCCGTCAGAACGTACCGCGTGAGGGAATAACGACGTTCCACGACGAGCTTTATGGTGATATTTCCGTAGATAATGCGGAACTTGATGATATGATTTTGATTAAATCCGACGGATATCCGACTTATAACTTTGCAAATGTAGTCGATGATCATTTGATGGAGATCACGCATGTAGTCAGAGGAAACGAATATCTTTCCTCTTCACCGAAGTATAATCGTCTGTATGATGCGTTTGGTTGGGAAGTGCCGAAATATGTACATTGCCCGCTGATTACAGATGAAAATCATCAGAAACTTTCCAAGAGATGCGGACATTCTTCTTATGAAGATTTGATTGAGCAGGGATTTTTGACAGAGGCGATTGTAAACTTTGTTGCATTACTCGGTTGGAGTCCTGCAAGTAATCAGGAAATTTTCTCATTGGATGAACTGATAGAAGAATTTGATTATCTTCATATGTCCAAATCACCTGCGGTATTTGACTATACCAAGCTGAAGTGGATGAACGGCGAGTATATGAAAAAGATGGACTCAGAAGTGTTCTATGACATGGCATTTCCGTACATCAAAGAAGTCATCACAAAAGAGATGGATTTGAAAAAAATCGCTGAGATGGTAAAGACAAGAATTGAGATTTTACCTGATATCAAAGATTTAATTGATTTCTTTGAACAGCTTCCGGAATATGATCCGGAAATGTATGTTCATAAGAAGATGAAGACATCCAAGGAGTCTTCGCTTGAAGTGCTGAAAGAGTTGCTTCCGATTTTTGAGGAACTTGACGATTACAGCAACGATGCGATTTATCAGGCTTTGGTTGCTTATGTAGCAAAGAAAGAGTGCAAGAACGGTTATGCCATGTGGCCGGTCCGTACAGCAGTTTCAGGAAAACAGATGACGCCGGCAGGAGCTACGGAAATTATGGAGGTGCTCGGCAAGGAAGAGTCTTTGGCACGTATCCGTAAGGGTATTGAACTTCTTGAAAAAGCAGTTGCACAGTAAGAGTCAGGTGATAGATTGAACAAAACAAGAACAGACGCTACGCCACGTCAGTGGGAAGCGATTACTTTCGCGGAAGGGACCATGCTTGTTCTGGCTGGTCCCGGAAGCGGTAAAACATATGTCATTACCCGGAGAATACGATATCTGATTGAAGAGGAGAACGTGGATCCGGCACATATTTTGACCATCACATTTACAAAAGCAGCCGCTCTTGAAATGAAAGAGCGCTGTCATCAAATTTGTCCGGCATCGGCCGGCGCAGTCTTTGGAACATTTCATTCCGTTTTTTATCATATTTTAAAATCTTCTTCCGAATATCAACATTTTTCCGTTATAAGTGAACAAGAAAAAGTACAGATTGCGAAAAAAATTCTATCCGGTTTTCGGGATGCTTCGGGATATTCCTCATTTGCACCGGAAGATTTTTTGCAGAAACTCAGTTGTTATAAAAATTGCCGCAGTCAGTTGCCGGAAGAAAATGAAAGTTTTTTGAAGGCGGTGGAGCGATATGACAAAGCCTGCATGGATTTAAAGAAAATGGATTTTGATCATATGCTTTGCTGTTGTCTGGAGTTGTTTTCGACGTATCCGGCAGAAAAGGAGAGATGGCAGAAACGTTTTCGCTACCTGTTGGTGGATGAGTTTCAAGATGTAAACGGATTGCAGTATGAATTGCTTAAAATACTGGCAGAGCAAAACAGAAATCTATTTGCTGTCGGGGATGATGATCAGGCAATTTATTCATTTCGGGGGTCTAATCCGGCTTATATGAATCGTTTTTTGGAGGATTATCCGAACTGCAGACAAATTCTTTTGGATCAGAATTACCGCTGTGGGAGTCAAATTGTGACAGCTGCTTCAAAATGCATTGTACATAATCAGTGCCGTTTCCCGAAGGAAATAAAAGCGGTACAAGAATTTGAGAATACAGTGCAAATACATCCTTTTGAGAGTTTGAAGGAGGAAATGCAGTTTCTGGAAAAACAAATTACAGCTGCAAAAGGTGAAGAGATAACAGCAATTTTATTGCGGACAAACGCTGTGGCCGAAGAGATAGCAGAATATTTATCCGGAATTCAAAAAACATTTTCATGGAACGGAAAGCGGAAAAACAAATGTGCGGATTCTGTTCTGCAAACGGTGGTTGCAATTTTAAAATTTGTTCACTGCGGAAACAGAAGAAGTGATTTTCTGGTTTTCATGAATAAACCATACCGTGGTGTGTTGAGAGAAGATCTCGAGTCTGAGGTTGTAGATTTGAAACAGTTACAAAAAGTTTATCATGCCTATGGGGAAATAAAAGAAGCGCTTTGCCTGTTGGAAAGAGACTGCAATTTTTTGAAAAAGATGGATCCGTTTGGTGCGGTGAACTATATTCTGTCCGGGATGAAATATCAGGATTATATGTTGGAAAATGCTAAATCCGAAACGGAGCAGATAAGAATCCGTGAAAGGATCGGGAGCTTAAAAAAACAGGCAAAAAAGTTTCGGACAATAAAGCATTTTTTGGAGCATATGCAGGAGGATGACATATGGACAGAACAGAAAAAAATGCCGCAGGAAAGCAGAAACGAAAAAGTTCGAATCATGACTTATCATGCGGCCAAAGGGCTGGAATTTGATCATGTGATTCTCCCTGAAGTCAACGGAGGCATGGTTCCGAAGGGGAATATGCTGACTCCGGATCAGATGGAGGAAGAACGCAGAATGTTCTATGTTGCCATGACCAGAGCGAAAAAATCGCTGCATATTTGCTGGCGAAAAGATTGCGCCGGACAGGGAGAATCTGTGTTTATTAAAGAATTGCTGGATCAGAGTAATTCGTCAAACTCCGCATTGTCTAAATATTCATCAAAAGCATCGGAGACAGCTTCGTATTCCGAGTCATCATCAATGAAGAATAATTCCGGTTCGGCGTTCGGATCGTTTTCGTCTTCTTTGTACCCGTAAATCCATACCTCGCCGTCTGTATTGTTTCCGTCTTCGTCCAGAGGAAGAAGAACAATATAATCCTTTTCGGCAACCGTGAGAATGGTAATGATTGCACAGGTGACTTCCTCGCCGTTGTCTAACGTCATGCTTACGGTCATTTCTTCATCGTATTCATTATTTTGAATGGATGTCTTTTTGCTCATAGTAAATTCCTTTCCGTGTAGTTATTTTATAGTAATATTAGCATGTTTGAGACGAGAAGAAAAGACGAAGTTTTTGTTTTCAGTCTATATGTAATAAGATAAAAATTTAGGAAAATTCAATAAAAAAGAAACGAATTGACTGAAAAATATTGACAATTTGCACAAAAGTATATACAATAGATGAAAGGGAGATGATTTTATGACGAGACAGGCAGATATTGCGGAAAAATGGACATTGGAGCAGAAACTGGACTATACACGAAGAGTAATTGAGAAATCAGATAATGTGGTTTGTCTTTCGGGAATCGGTGTTGTAATGGAATGCGGTGCGCTTAATTTTAACAGAGATGACGTGGCCTACCGGATTGAAGAAGAGTACGACAGATGTCCGGAAGAAATTATGTCCTCTGTTTTTTATAATGTGCGTATGAAGCAGTTTTATGAGTTTTATAAGACGGAGTTACTTAATACGAAACTGACACCGACGGCAACATATGAAGCGCTGCGCAAGTTGCAGGACATTGGTAAATTAAAGGCCTGCATTACATACAATATATACGGATTGGCCGGACAACTCGGCATTCGGAATGTGTATGAATTGGACGGATCGATACATAATAATTGGTGCAGTAAATGCGGAAAAACCTTTCCGATGGAGTATTTGAGAGACTATGACGGTGTTCCGTCATGCGATGCATGTAAGGGACCGATTCGTCCGGGAATCCGTCTGCACGGCGAGAGAATGCGGAATGATCTTTTGACCAAGGCAGCTAATGCATGTGCAGAGGCAGATGTGCTCCTTGTTCTCGGAACGAATCTGTTTGATGACATGGTGCAGTTTGCGGTGAATCACTATCAGGGAGACAAGCTGATTCTTGTGACCAAACACGATCACTTTACGGATAAAGCCGCGGATATTGTAATACATGAGTACGTAAAAGAAATTCTCCCGAATATTGTGCCATAATGTATTTTGTGGTACAATAATGCCATAATTTTTTGCAGTCAGGGAGTAAATATGAAGACAGAATACAGTACGAAACTTGGTTATTCATATCCTATGGGGATTTCTGCGCAGGATGGCGCTTTAAATATTGTTGTTGAGTTTCCGCACAGTCCGAAAACGACTTGTGGTATCATTTTGTATACCGGGGGTCATGAGGCTATGCGGATTCCTTTTTGTGAGAGTTACCGCATCGGTAATTTGTATTGTGTAAGACTGGAAGGAATTCGGGTGAAACAGTTTACTTACGAATTTTTTCTGGATGATGAAGTTTTTTGCGATCCATATGCAAAAGTAATTGTAGGAAGAGAAAAATGGGGGAAGCCCATTGGGGAAAAGCCTGCAATCCGGGCTGCTTTTTGTGCGGAGCAGAATGTATATGACTGGGAGGATGACAAGCCGTTAGGTGTAGAATATGAGGATACCGTTCTTTATAGTCTTCATATGAGAGGATTCACAAAGCATCCGTCATCCGGAGTGAAGCATAAAGGCACGTTTGAAGGTCTGGTGGAAAAACTTGACTATCTGAAGGAGCTTGGTATAACGGCAGTGGAATGTATGCCGTTTTATGAATTTAACGAGTTGATTTATAATCCGGCATATACCACTTTTGATGTGCAGCGTATGCCGTTTATGGAAGAGAAAAATATATGGGAATATCGTTTGAATTATTGGGGATTTTCGGATAGGGATAACTATTATTTTGCTCCGAAATATTCCTATGGGGCACAGCAGAATCCGGTTCTTTCCTGTAAAAATATGATCCGGCAGCTGCATAAGAACGGAATAGAATGTATTATGCAGATTTATTTTGCCAAAGGGCAGGCGCCGGGATTTGTTTTGGATGTTTTGCGCCATTGGGTGCTGGAGTATCATATCGACGGATTTCACCTGATGGGAATCGGACTTCCGATGGAACTGATCGGCAGGGATCCGATATTGAAGCGCACAAAGATTTATTGTGAGACTACCTGTGTGGAGCAGATTTATGATCAGAAAAATAAAGAACCGGAATTTAAGAACATCGGATGCTACAGGGAGGATTTCCGTTTTGACAGCCGTAAGTTCTTGAAAGGCGATGAAGATATGCTGAGCCGTATGGGGATGTATGTGAGAGAAAACAGCCCTTGGGAGGCACAGATACATCATATTACCGATTATCGCGGATTTACGCTCATGGATCTTGTGTCTTACGACAGAAAGCATAACGAAGAAAACGGGGAGGAAAACCGTGACGGAAGTGATTATAATTACAGCTGGAATTGCGGAACGGAAGGATCTTCGCGCAAAAAATCCATTCAGTCTCTGCGTCTTTCGCAGAGAAAGAATGCATTGTCATTTTTGATGCTTTCACAGGCTACACCGCTTCTTATGGCAGGAGATGAGTTCGGTCATTCCGCCGGCGGAAATAACAATGCGTATTGCCATGACAATAAAGTGAATTGGCTTAACTGGAACTTTGATAAATCCGGCAGTGAACTGCTTTCGTTTACTAAGATGCTGATTGCATTCCGCAGGAAACATCCGATTCTTCATACGAAGAAGATGTTGCGTGCCATGGATTATGAGTCAAAAGGATACCCGGATATTTCTTATCACGGGGAGCAGGCGTGGTATGCCCGGTTTGAAAATTATAATCGTCATTTAGGTATTATGTATTGCGGTTTGTATGAGAAAAAGCAGGACAATACATCGGATGATTTTATTTATGTTGCATATAACATGCACTGGATTACGCATGAGTTTGCGCTTCCGATTTTGCCGCAGTCGTACGACTGGGAAATTGCCTATGGGACAAGACTTCCGGCCGAGGACAGGAAGGAAGGGGAGCTGTTGTTTGCAGAGGGAGAGGAACAGAAAAAAGTGACAGTAGCACCGAGAAGTGTTCTTGTGCTCGTCGGGAAAAAATCAGTTGCTGAGGCAAGACAAGTAAAACAGCTTGAAAAGAAAGAAGACGAATGTAAATGAAAGCGTTAAAGCATTTTAAAACAATTACCTATCATAAATATCTCGTAATGCAGGGATGTTTTAAAGTTGGATTATACTGGCAGGGAATGACACATGATTTGTCCAAATATATGCCTTCGGAGTTTTTAGTCGGTGCCAAATACTATCAGGGAGACCGCAGTCCGAACAATGCAGAACGGGAGGCAAAAGGATATTCCGCTGCGTGGTTGCACCACAAGGGCAGAAATAAGCATCATTATGAGTATTGGATCGATTACAGCATGAAGGACATTGAGGGCGGAATGCGCCCGGCAGCGATGCCGGTCCGCTATGTGGTTGAGATGTTTATGGACCGGGTGGCAGCCAGCAAAGTATACAATAAAGAAGCGTACAAAGATTCCGATCCTTTAGCTTATTTTCTTAAGGGGAAAAATCAGGATCTGTTACATCCGAAGACACGAAGACAACTGGAAATCCTGCTTCGGATGCTTGCCGCAAGAGGCGAAGATGAGACATTTGCTTATATCAGAAAACGTATTTTGAAAAAGTCATACATTTTATAATTGCAGGAATTGCACCAAAAGAAAACTTCCTTCATATCCTAATGGAAAGAAGGAGGTTTTTTATTATGAACTGTTTATGGATTTTAGCATTACTCTGTTGTTGCGGAGGAAATAACACAAGAGAATCGCAGGGATGCGGTATGTGTCACAGGGAGAGAGAAGGACGAAGGTGTGAAGAACGAAGGTGCGAAGAACGCTCCAGATTTGATTGTGACAGACCGGTATCACCGTTTGCACCGGAAAGAAGTTGCCGGGAAAGAGATGTGGACAGAGACAGGGATTGTGAGTGCAGAGCGACAGAGATGAGCACAGAACAGGAATAAACTGCGCAGAAAATAGATGGAGCAGGCTATATCAGCCTGCTCATATCATTTGGTAATTCTGCTTTGAAATCCATTGTTTGACCTGTGACCGGATGTGTGAATTGCAGGCGGTAGGAATGGAGTGCCTGTCGGGTGATGTGGCTGCAGTCCGAAGGATACAGCGTGTCTCCGATCAGAGGGTGTCCGATATGCTGCATATGGACACGAATCTGATGTGTGCGTCCCGTTTCCAAATGAACGGAAAGAAGACTGTAAGGAAAGGATTTTGAATGTTGGAGCACTTCATAATGTGTGACTGCACGTTCTCCGGTTTCAAAATTTACTTCCCGTTCAATAATGGATTCGCCTTTCCGTGCAATCGGAGCATCTATTGTTCCTGAGACGGTGTCAAAGGAACCTTCCACGATGGCAAGATATGTGCGTTTGATCTGCCGTTGCTGCATTTGGAGTGACAACATTCCGGCACTGATACCGTGCTTTGCCAAAAGTACAAGTCCGGTCGTGTCTTTGTCGAGCCGGTTAATACACCGGAACGTGAAGGATTCGCCCTTTTCGCGGTAATAATGCATGAGAGCATTTGCAAGTGTTCCGGTATAGTGATTCATGGAAGGATGAATCGGCATGTCATGGGGTTTGTTGATTATAATAAGATCTTCGTCTTCATAAACGATATGAAGCGGATAATATACAGGAACAATATGGTCGCCGGACGGCGGTTCCTCATACCGGATGGTCAAGGAGTCGCCTTCTGCGAGACGATAATTTACATGTTCCCAATTCCCGTTTACCAATATGCTTTTTTTGATTTTTTTTAAGGCTACCACATTCGAAGATGAGTAGCCTTTGTTTTTTAAAAATTGTAAAATTGTAAGCCCGCAGTCAGACTGCGATATTTTATAACAGAGAGTTCGTTTCATAGTATCCTCTGGTTCAAACCGAAATTAATCGGCAGATTTTACCTGCTTCCAATATTCGTTGTACATTTCATCGCCTTCCTCACCGAGATAGTGGAAAGTTTCCATGTCGTTATACTTTGAAAGATCCGGGAAAGCAATTTCGCTGTTGCGGATTTCTTCATCTTCGATCAGTGCTCTTGCTGCATCGTTCGGTGTAGAGTAGGTGATGTATTCAAAGTTCATAAGTGCAATGTCTTCACGGCACATAAAGTTGATGAAAGCTTCTGCATTTTCTTTGTTTTTGGCATTTTTAGGGATAACCCAGCAGTCAATCCATACATTGCTTCCTTCTTTCGGAACAACATATTCTAAATTTTCATTTTCACGCTGTGTATAAATCGCTTCGCCGGAATAAATAACACCGATGGCAGCTTCATCACCGATCATTTTGTCGCGGACCTGGTCAACCACATAAGCCTGCGTCAAAGGCTTCTGGGCAATCAGTTCATCGCGGGCGGCTTCAAGCTGTGCTGTATCCAGAGAGTTCATGGAGTAACCGAGTCTTTTTAAGGAGACCATAAAAGCATCTCTTACAGAATCCTGCATTAAAATGTTTCCGCTGTATTTCTCGTCCCAGAGAACATCCCAGGAATCAATCGGTTCATCGACCATTGTTTTATTGTATAATAAGCCGACTGTGCCAAAGCAATACGGTACGCTGTATTTGTTTTCCGGATCAAATTCTTTGGACTGATCCATATACTGCTGACCGATATTTTTGATATTCGGAATGTTATCAAAATTGATTTCTGTCAAAAGATCGTTTTCGATAAGTTTCTGAATCATGTAATCAGAAGGGCAGAGCAGATCGTAATTGCTTGTTCCCGAAGATACCTTCGGATACATGATTTCATTGGTTTCATACTCATCATAGATAACCTTGATACCGGTTTCTTCTTCGAACATATCAATGGTATCCGGATCAATATATTCTCCCCAGTTATATACGACAACTTCGCCGTTTTCTCCGCCTTTGTCGCCGCCGCATCCGGTTACGATAAAAGCAGCAAGTGCGGTCATTAAAATTGCTGAGATCAATTTTGTCTTTTTCATAATTCCCTCCCGGTTTCTTTTTTTGCAGGTGCTTTGTTGATAATAATCAAAAGCACCAAAACAGTAATAAAAATAATAGTTGAAAGAGCATACATTTCAGGTTTGATCCCTTTTTTCAACTCTGTGTAAATCTTTGTGGAAAGGGTGTCAACCCCCGGTCCTTTTGTAAAATGCGTAATAATAAAGTCATCCAGCGACATTGTAAATGCCATCAGAAATCCGGTAAAGATACCCGGGAGTAATTCCGGGAATACAACCTTAAAGAAAGCGTATACCGGTCCGGCACCGAGATCCATGGCAGCTTCGTAAGTATGTCGGTTGAGTTGCTTCATTTTCGGCATGACACTGAGTATCACATAGGGGATATTGAATGTAATATGTGCCAACAGGATCGTTGTGAATCCGAAGGTCATTCCGAAACTTAAATACAAAAGCATGAGAGAAATACCGGTAACGATATCGGCATTGAGCATTGGGATATTTGTAACTCCCATAAAAAATGTTCTCCACGCCCGGTGCATATGGTTGATTGCAATACAAGCCGCAGTTCCGATTACTGTGGCGATTAAAGCAGAAAGAAGAGCGAGAAGCAAGGTGTTCTGCAAGGCTTCCAAAATCACTTCGTTCTCAAAAAGTTCTACATACCATTTGGTTGTAAAACCGCCCCATTTGGCTCTTGTTTTACTCTTGTTAAAAGACAAGACAATAAGAGTTGCAATCGGTGCATACAAAAAGATAAAAATAATCGTAATATAAAATCTCGAAATAAATTTTTTCATAGCATATTTCCCTCCCCGTCTTTGTCAAGAATAGAAGAGATAATCATGCTCAGAATGATAAAGATCATAAGCACGATGGAAAGTCCGCTTCCGAGGTTCCAGTTGGATGCCTGGGTAAATTCCTGCTCGATGACATTTCCGATCAGCAGGATTTTGCTTCCGCCGAGAATTGCTGAAATGACGAAAGTGGTAAGTGCTGGTACGAATACCATAGTCACACCGCTCACAACTCCCGGAATACTCAGCGGGAAGATAATGCGAAGAAATGTCTGCACATTGTTGGCGCCGAGGTCCCGGGCTGCATTGATGACATCCCGGTCAAGTCTGGCCAGTGAATTGTAAATCGGAAGTACCATGAAAGGCAGGAAGTTGTATACCATACCGAGAATGATGGCTGCTTCCGTATTTATGATATTTACGGTAGGCAGTGATAAAAATTTCAAAACCGAATTAATCACGCCGTTTTTTTCCAATAAAGTCTGCCAGGCGAGTGTGCGAAGCAAAAAGTTCATCCACATAGGAAGAATGAAGACCAGTACAATAAATTGATTCTGGTTGACACTCAGGTTGGCAAGTATCATGGCAAGAGGGTAGGCAAGTAAAAAGCAAATAACAGTACTCACCAGGGAAAGACGCATGGAAATCCAGAGCGCTTTGCTGTGTTCCGGACTTGCAATCGCCATAATGTTTTCCAGTGTAAAACCACCGTCACGGTCGATAAAACCGTAATAGAATACCATGATCAAAGGTATGATAATAAAGGCAACGGACCATATGAGATAAGGACCGGCCAGAAGATTACGTTTATTCTTCAATGCGCGTTGCCTCCTCGTCTTCGGATTCCGGTTTGTTCATAATCTGGATGTTAAACGGATCTACACTGATAGACACCTTTGTGCCCACAGGGAACATGGAAGTAGAGTGGACAAGCCATTCATAACCGCCGGCCATAACTTCCATCTCATAGTGAACCCCTTTAAAGATTACGTGAGTTACCTCGCCGTCAAGGGTACCTTTTCCGGATTCTTTTAACACAATATCCTCCGGGCGGATGACAACGTCCACCGGTTTGTTATTGCCGAAGCCTTTATCCACACAGGCCCATTTACAACCGAGGAAGGATACAAGCTCATCTTTGATCATTGTGGCATCAATGATATTGCTTTCGCCGATAAAGTCGGCAACAAATGCGTTTTCCGGCTCATTGTAAATCATTTCCGGAGTACCGATCTGCTGGATGTATCCCTGGTTCATGACAACAATGGTGTCTGACATGGTGAGGGCTTCTTCCTGATCGTGTGTGACATAAATAAATGTAATACCAAGCTCGTTTTTCAGTCGGATCAGCTCGTATTGCATATCCTGACGGAGTTTTAAGTCAAGGGCACCGAGCGGCTCATCCAGAAGAAGAACCTTCGGTTCGTTCACGATAGCGCGGGCGATGGCAATTCGCTGCTGCTGACCGCCGGAGAGCTGGTGAGGCATACGTTTTTCGTAGCCGTCCAGATTGACGAGTTTGAGCGCATATTTAATCTTGTCATCTATGTAAGATTTACTTTTGTTTTTGATCTTTAATCCGAACGCAATGTTTTCTGCGATATTCATATGGGTAAACAGCGCATATTTCTGGAATACCGTGTTCAACTGTCTCTTGTTTGGAGGGACGTTGGTAATGTCTTCGCCGTTGAAGAAAACCTGACCGCTGTCCGGTGTTTCAAAACCGCCGATGATGCGCAGAGTAGTTGTCTTACCGCAACCGGAAGGACCGAGAAGAGTAAGAAATTCATTTTCTCTGATATATAAATTGAGGTCATCAAGAACCATCGTACCGTCAAAAGATTTATTAATACCTGAAAGATTAATCAGTTTGTTGCTCATTTGTATCCTCCCTAGAAGCTCGGCGGACTGGTAACCCAGATGACCGTTGCACCGGATTTGCCGGCTTCAAGATAATGTTTTTTTGCAGGAGTAAAATAAAATGCTTCTCCTTTTTTTGCACTATGTATTTTTGTGCCGAGATGTATTTTCAGACTTCCGCTTAATACGTAGCCGAATTCTTCGCCTTCGTGGGGAAGATCCGGATAAGTGGATCCTCCGGGTGCAAGTGTGAGCCGTATGGGTTCCATCTCGTTTTTCTGCGCATTGGGAATAATCCACTCAATCTTATTATGAAGTTCATCGTCGACCTTTTCGAAAAAATCTTCCGATTTAAACACAATCTGAGAGTCGTCCTCTTCGCTGAAAAATTCATTTAAACTGGTTCCGAGACACTGCAGAATATCCGTCAGCGTTGAGATGGAAGGGGAGGTCAGATTGCGCTCCAGCTGCGAGATAAATCCCTTGGACAGCTCGGCTCGGTCTGCCAGTTCTTCCTGTGTCAGTGCTTTCTGTATTCTGAGCTCTTTTAATTTAAGCCCGATATCCATAACGTCACCTTCTGTTCTAACAATTAAATAAACTTTGAGTTTAGTTTTACTAAACAACCCGATTTTCATTATACGATTCTTATGTTAAATGTCAATATATTTGGACAGTATTTTGTAAAAAAGAAAGGAAAATTAGCGGTGGATTCTTAACAAAAAAATGCGGATGTGTTAGAATAATACAAATTGAGCTTGCATGGAGGTAAAATCAATGGCAAAAAACAAATATGTGGCGTACGTATCGACCTATACCATGGGAGATAATCACGGCATTAAAATATATGATGTTGATGTGGAAAAAGGAAGATTGATTCCGAAGGATGAAGTGGAGATTACGAACTCTTCTTATATTACAATTTCCCATGACGGAAAATATCTGTATTCCATTACAGATTTCGGTGTGGAAGCCTATGAGATCGGGGAGGGCGGAAGCCTTACTTGTATCAATCACGGTTCCATCAACGGAATGAGAGGTTGTTATCTGTCTACGGATTATGAAGAAAAATTCCTTTTTGTGGCAGGATACCATGACGGTAAAATTACGGTTCTCCGTGTGCGTGAAGACGGCGGCGTCGGCGAAATTACGGACGAAGTGTATTTAAAAGGAATGGGAAGTGTTGCGGAGCGCAATTTCCGACCGCATGTTAACTGCGTAAAGATGACGCGTGATAATAAATTTCTTATGGCGGCCGATATCGGAATGGACCATGTAGATGTGTATGAACTGAATCACAATACGGGAAAACTGAAATTGGTGGATGTAATCCGCAGTGAGCTGGAATCTGCGCCGCGTCATGTAAAAATGACACGGGACGGCAAATTTATCTATATCGTGCATGAATTGAAAAACTATATTGATGTTTATTCCTACACGGTGGAAGATAATAATCCGTTCTTCACCAAGATACAGAATATTTCCACGCTCAATGCTTATCACGCAAGTAACTCAGCAGCGAGCGCTTTAAACTTTTCCGAGGACGGCA
>JAFTVQ010000193.1 GCA_017461865.1 Lachnospiraceae bacterium
AAAGATTCCGCCGGTAATATTCCCACCGTTCCTCTTTCCTCATAGGAATCAAGACGAACTCTACCGTTCCGGAAGCAAATCCATCCCGGAAACCCTGATACCGCTCCATATCCACACAGATATCATTATCCGCAATACACAGAGCCCGTTTGTGTCCCCTCTCCCGAAAGTAAGTGCCTGTCTGAAAACCGCCATCATAATTATCGATGGTGATATTCAGTATCCGTTCCGGTTTTTCACAGTAACCGTCGTAGACCACGAAGGGGATCCGCATATGGTTTCGCAGGTACATATAGTCCTGATCACAGAAGCCGATGACCACGATACCATCCATATTCCACATGGAAGCAAATTTAATAATATCTTCTGGGCTTTTTGCTTTTTTCACCATCATAAACTGCCCATGTGCTTCGATTTCCGTAGACAGATGGTTCAGGGAGGAAGCGATAAAGAAATCATCCAGGGTATGCCCTTCATACTTCTCATGGTCATTGACAAATACGCCGATAATTTTGGAGGAATTTTGCGCCAGAAGGATTCCTGCCATACTGGGGATATATTGCCGCTCTTCCAGCAGAGCCATGACCCGTTTTACCGTTTCATCCGAGATTTTCTTTGTTTTTCCATGGATCACATTGGATACTGTTGCTGTACTTAAGCCAAGCTCCTGCGCAATATCGCTGATCCTGACACGCTGCTGTTCCATAACATCACGCTCCCCTGCTATTCTTTCATTTTATTGCTTTTAACAGGATTCGTCAAAGGTTAATCGCGTAACCTTCTTCTTTTATAAAAACAGCGCCCGCAAAAGCAAGCAGCCATAAGGAAGTAAATCAAGCTTAAGCGAGGCGGCATGGTCGAAAGGCTATGCCGTCCTGCTTTTTCTTTCCACGGTCTGACCATCATTAGGCAGATCGACCCCACCTATGAAGTTCCACACTCTCCATATAAAATACACAGGCCGCCAGCCTTTCGCAGTACGTACAGTCAACGGCCTGTTTTTATCAGTTTCAACTTACTTCCTCCCTTTTATTTTCATAACCATCATTGGTGAAATCAAAGCCGATAAAACAACAAGTATCCATGTATTTCCAGTCAAAATGTTGTAAGATCGAAGCAAGCCTGCAAATCCTTCGCCGGATCTGATGTAGGATGACAAGTCAAATAAGTTCGTCAAAACAAACCACATCACACCAAATAAAATGTAATCTCGTTTTACACACCCTTTGATTTTAGGCACAAACAGGTATGCAACAAGAAAGATGCAAACGCTCAAAATAATTCCGCTTAATGGGAGTGCCAGCATCTCAAGATGCTCCATAAGCACATATTCACGGAATCCACCATTTAATATTGCGATAGGAATAATCATAACCCATATCAAAAATGCAATCACATACTTTTTCATATAAATCTTTTTATCTCCATTCTTCGATTTGCTTCAACAACGGCTCCAAATAGGATTGATCCGTCCAATCACACGTTTGTCCCACTGCACACATCAATGCTTTTTGCCAGGGCTCATACGTATCCGGATTTTGTTTAGCAACTGCTTTCTGGAGCATCTTGCAAAGGTTCCTGTCCATAAATTTCATTTTTTCTTCATCCCAAGCCCCTCTGCAATAGAATAGCGGTATACTACGAAGCTCGTTCTTGAAGTGCATTTCTCTAATCTGCATGATTGCTTTCTCATCGTATGGAGAAGCACCGACTGCAAACACAGCAATCTTTTTATCTGCCAACTGACCGATATTTTTCTTTAAGAATTGGAATCCTGCAATGCCGGAAGCGTAAACACCGCCACCCAGCAGGATCACATCATAGGGTTTCAGATCCACAGCATTTGCGTTTTTTGTTTCAACACAAGCATATCCTGTCTTTTCGGCTAACCAGTCCGCATACTTTTTTGTTGCACCATATTTTGACTGAAATAGAATAATACCTTTACTCATGTTCCTGAATCTCCTGTAAGTTATCTCCAATTTGTATAATGGTTTGTATGGTTGTTTGCAGCTGTTCCTCTGAAACACCATCAAACATTTTCTTCATAATGTTCATGGTCATTTCATCATTTTTTGCACAAAACGCTCTGCAATAATCGGTAAGCTCAATACGCTGCTTTCTCTTATCGTTTTCATCTGCAACAATGCAAACAAAGCCCTTTTTTTCAAGTTTTAGTAGAATCTGTTTTACATTCTGGTGAGAGCTTCCCATGATCTCCGCAAGCTCCTTGATGGTTGGCTTCTCTTTACACATATTGATGCAGATAATTGCAAAAAACTGTTTCCAACTGATCTCCTGCATCGTACTATCTGCGATCGCCTGAAATCTATTGTCAAAGGCACTCAGCAGACCAAGCAAAAAATAAGAGTGCTCTATTCCAGTAAAGTCAACTTTTCCGCTGTTGATTACTTCTTTAATATTCATTCTATCCTCCATAGGTAATATGTTACCCATATAAAGGTAACATATTACCTATTATTTGTCAATAGAATAGGGCGAAATATATATTGTAAGATAAGTTGTCCTGTTTTTTCAAGATCCGTCATAACCATAGTAGAAAGAGCGAAGCACCTGCCAATCACGACGGGTGCTTCGTGCTTTCCAGGTTATTATGAACGGAGGTTTTTCTATGGCAATCTATGAAATCTTCCGGAAATTGCCAGTGCAAGAAACAGGCCGCCGGGGCAGTTATGCTCCGGCAGCTTGAAGGTTAAGTATAGGTTTTGATGATACCCAGTGCAATTTCTTTTTTTGAGCAGCACCGATCCATTGCCTGTTTCTCAATA
>JAFTVQ010000194.1 GCA_017461865.1 Lachnospiraceae bacterium
CAAGGCTTCTGCCGATGTGAACCGGTTCTCTTTGTTTGAAAAAATAGGTTGAAAAAACACTTCCACACGGTCTTCTTCCAAAGCAGCTGCAATCTTATGCTCTATCACCTTTTGCTCCCTGTATTTGAGCACGACATCTTCATCTGCCAAAAACAGTCTTGCAGCCCCGTCTTCCATATAATTTTCTTCCACAAAAGAGAGAAAATGCATCAACTCATTCAAGCCTGAAAATTCATCCGCTTTCTCAACAACAACCATTTGGATATTATTGTACAAATATATATTCCCAGAAAATATCTGCCGGATCTCGTCACCGATTTTTTCCAACTGCTTGGCATCGTTTCCCAAGATAATGAACTCAGAATTCACATTGCGGAACACCTTTATGTCACGATGCCTGTCCGTCAAAAGAATCATCTGCTCTATGCTGGAATCGAAATCCGTCACAGAATTTTCAACCTCTTCCAAATTTTCAATTGTAATTTCAAGAAGCGAAAAACTCTGTCTTCTTGAAAATAACTGCTTGGTATATTCTGACAGTGCATATGCGTTAAAGCATCCGAATTTGCGTTCAATATTAGCCTGTGGGTTCTCCACAACTACGAATAAAATCAGCACTCCGATTACACTGGCAAACCCTACCACCAGAAGTGCACTGTTAAAATATTGGAGCAAAGCGGCAGAAACCCAGACACACATCCAAATTCCCACAGCAAATCTTCTCCGTTTGTTCAATTTTTTACTGAAAATGCCAAGCACAATGATGGTTGCCAATATGTATATCAACGTAAAAACATATACAAAAAGCGTCGACGGTCCGTAGGTGTAGGTTAAGCCGTCCCCATGATGAATATAGAGAGGCAAAGCCATAATAACGGCACTTTCCAAAATTGTCAGACAAACCAGATAGCCCTTCCATCTGCGATGCGTCTTTTCGGAAAGAAGATCCACCAGGACATAGTAAAGGGCAAAAACAGCCTCCCAAATAAGAGATATAATGTATAACTTACACACGCCGAGCACAACCACATCCGGAAACAAGGATCGGTACACAATAAAAAGAATGGAAATAATATCCATCGCCAAGTTGATAACCGCCATGCAAAATATCAGATAAAAGGCTTTTTCCGTATTAAGTTGTAACGATTTCTGGCTTCTGTAAAAAAAGAACAAAAGCATCAGAATCATCATTCCACATACTTGAATCTGTATATTCATAACAGCTCCTTGTTACAAACAATTGCTTATTTTTACGGCTTCTCTATACTGTGCACAAATTATTTCATACTGCTGCGTGAAACCTTCCTGCAATGCCAACAACTCATCCGAAAAACCATCTTTCGTCAGCATTTCCATCTCATAGGCCAAATCGGACAGTTCCACAGCTCCAACCAGATAAGCACTGTTTTTAAATCCATGAATTTTTACATGGTATCCCTTATGGTCGTCCCCATCTGCAAGTTCATGCAATTCCTTTATAATCGGCAACTGTGTAAAATCCTGTAACAGTTCCACATAAAAATCTTCCGAATCACCGCAGCAGGAAAGCGCCGTCTTCTGATCCAGCTGAGGCAGTTTTTTCAAAAGAATTTCCAACACTGCGTGCGAATCTGCCACCTTATCCGGTTCTTCTTCATATTTCACGGATTCATTGTCACAATGCACCAATTCCTCCGCGAGATGTTTCAGAATCATGCGATCCAGCTTATCCGGCAAAATCGGTTTTGTCAGGAAATCATCAAAACCTTCCGCCAAATATTTTTCCCTGTCTCCTACGATTGCATTTGCCGTCAGCATGATGACCGGCACACCTTCACACAGCTTTTCCTCCTGCATAATATGAAATGTCTCTATTCCATCCATCTCCGGCATCATATGATCCAGAAAAATCAAATCATAGGTGTTTTCTCTTAACATGGAAAGGCACTCCTGCCCGCTGATTGCATCAAAAATCTGCATTTTTGTATCTTTTAACAATCCTTTAAATACCTTAAGATTGATTTTATTGTCATCCACGACAAGCACACGGGCACACGGAGCCGTATAGCAGATTCGTCCGGCCGTCTCACCGGCCAACTGTGCCAGTCTGCCACGGAAATCACCCAAAGGCTCTGAATTTACAATCTGTTGTACCAAGTCAAAAGAAATTTCCGTCCCCTTTTCGTATTCGCTCTGAATCTGCAACTCGCTTCCCATCAGAAGCAAAAACTGTTGCACGATATTCATACCAAGTCCGGTTCCTTCCACATACCGGTTTCTCGACATATCAAAACGTTCAAAGGCATCATATATCTTACCGATGTTCTCCTGCTTAATGCCGATTCCGGTATCTTTAACCACAAAATGAAGCACTGCCTGATCATCCGCATTGACACAGCTTAATTTCAGCGTCACTTTACCGCTTTCCGTGTACTTAACCGCATTGGTGAGAAGATTGAGCAAAACCTGACGAATACGTTTATCATCGCCGTAGTAGCCTGCCGGAATGTTCGGATCCACATCAAATTCCAGTTCCAGATTTTTTTCTTTTGCCCTGATGCTGATCATATTGTATAGATCATTGAGCAGACTTCCTATTGCATAATTATTCAGAACAAGTTCCATTTTCCCGGATTCAATCTTAGAAGAATCCAGTATCTCATTGATGATATTTAACAGGACAAAGGAAGAGTCCTTCACATCTTCTGCATATCCGCGAATGCTCTCCTCATTGCTTTCCCTCAAAATCATTTCATTCATACCGATTACAGCATTGATCGGAGTACGGATTTCGTGGGATACCCGTGCAAGAAATTGGGATTTGGCACGATTGGCACTTTCTGCTTCGTTTTTAGCCTGTTCCAGTTCCTCCGTCAATCTTGCCCTCTCCAAACTTCCGCTGACAATACGGAAAATACTGTTACAAACGGACACAAACGCCACATAAATCAAACATCTCGGCAGTACAAAAAATAAGCCAAGACTAACCGCAGGATTTTCATTGATCTGCGTCTGCACAAACTGCCCGTTCACTGCATACGCGTCCAGACTTCCTGTCGTCAAAAGTGTCATATTGGCATCACAAAGACCGAAATAGTAACCGCAGTACACAATGATAACCGTACTGACCACCGTCAAACCGTACACAAACCACATCATCTTTTTCGATGAATACAGCATTGCATAAAGGAACGGCAAAAGTGCCACAAGCACAACATGGTACGTGATAAACACACCCATGATTGTAAATACCGATATAATGCCGAACAAAATCAAATACTTCTTCATCGGATTTGCCGATGACATCTTTTTTTCCACAAAAAATACAATGAAATATATGATGAGCGACGGAATATAGGCGCGCATCATAAGCGTCTGATCAACCACAAATATCCGCAAAAGATTCAGAATAAATGTGATGGTAAACACAAACATGGTAACCGAAAAACAACGCATCACATATGCATTTGCGATGAGTTCCCGATCCTTTATATATACTGCTATATCATCTGTTTTTTCTCTCATTATTTTACCAATACTCCGACTGCTTTTTTCACGAGTTTCTCACTGCACGGCATAATCAGTCCCGCCACGGGACCTACCAGACAGGCGCAAATAATTGTCCCGAGGCCAACCACACCGCCGAGCAAAAATCCTGCCAGAACAAAACTGACATCGACAATAATCCGCACAATCCCGAATTTCTTTTTTGCTTTGTCGCTGATCACAACCGCCACCAGATCATTCGGACCGGTTCCGGCGTCAGACTTAATTACAACAGTCATACCGCAGGCCAGAATCACACAACCGAGTGCAAGCATAATGATTTTCAGCAAAAATGCCATTTCCTCAAACATAGGTGCCAGTATCAAACTGAAAAAATCAATGATCGGACCTCCGCATACCATGCATAAAACCGTCCCGATTTTGACATAACTTCTGTCCACAATCAGGAGAACAAGAATAATCAAAAAACAAATCGCAATATGCGTATATCCGTGCGTCAAAAATGCAAGCACCGGTATGCTTGACAACGTGCGGAAAATCCCCTGCACAAACACATTAAACGGGTCTGCCCCGAGATCTGCAAGCAAAAAGAGTGTCACTCCGAGATGTGCCACCACAAGACCTGCCAAGAGCAAAATCACCCTTACTGCCATTTCTTTCAAACTACGTTTCATATCAAGTTCCTCTCAATATCCGCGCCTGACTTTCCATCATCAACTTATCATTTGTCCAATTTTTCTTTTTTGTCTTGTAATTGCGCTGTTCTACCACATTCCAGGTTCCCTGTGCAAAATCCGCAATTTCTCCCATGGAATCCCCGTAATTGTTTGATTTGCACACCTGGCTTGCCATGATGCCGTAAGCAAAACAAACACCGACAATCACACTTAAAATAATCGCCACAACCAGCATACTACCCCTCCTGTCTATCCTTCACGAAACTGTTCATTGCGGATTCTTTCGTCCGCTCGATACTGTTCCTCAGATTTTTCATCTTTTTCCGGCCGTCAAGGAAACAAATAACCGCAAAACCGACAATTGCAAAAATGATTTTTGCAACATCGCTGTCACTGTCCGCACTCATCAGCATCAATAATCCATACATCACCGGTATACACAAAAGGGCAATCAGCGCAGAAATCAACACCATACGGGTCTTTGCTTTCGCCTCATCGTAAGGAACCGCACCTACCACCTTCTGCGTCTGCCCGTTTACCAAAATAGTATACGGTGTATTTTCATACCGGAATGTCATAAACCACGCCGGCAACATCGCATATTTTGCACTTTCTATGTGACTGTACGGGTTGCTTGAAACTACCTGGATTTTATCTGCCCGGACCGTCTTTTTCACTTCCGCGTCAAACAAATTCCTGCACCGGTAAGTCACATACCCTTCCATATCTTCTGATTTATAATCAAAACAATCCGCATAAAATCCGGACAAATACGCCGAATGAAAATCAACAAGTCCCCGCGTATCATATGGCTCCAGACGCTGCGAAACTCCGTCGTTGAGCTGCACGGAGGCATCGAGCGTCAAATCATGGAATACGACTTTTGCTTTTCTCATAAAATACTCTGTATGCGAATTTTTGCCGCTGCCGACCTCGCCGGACAGGAACTGGGTATCCGCATATTCCACATTGTAAAGCCAAAACGGTATGTAAATTCCTCTGACACGCTCCACTTCAAAATTCTTGATTTCTTCCGGTACAAAGGAGCCTTTTTCAATATGCTCACGAATCAGTGCAACCGCCTTTTCTTTCGGGACACTGAACGGAATGATATAATCCGGTCTTTTGGCCGAAGATACTCTGTCAAACACGACCGTCGGCTGTCCGCAATACGAACAAAACGTCGATGTTTCCACACCGTTTACCGCAAGCTGCGCCCCACAGGCCGTACAGGAATAATAATCCACCTGCATTTCATCTTCTGCGCTGCTTTGTTCCTCAAATTGCGTCGGCCAAAACGCCGCACTGCATGCATCACATTCCAACATTCCGCTGGACGGCTTGAAAAATAATGCTGCCGAACAGTTTTGACATTTGCAAATCATCCGTGTTTCCTCCTAAGTATCC
>JAFTVQ010000195.1 GCA_017461865.1 Lachnospiraceae bacterium
AATCCCGAACCCAATCCAAGCAGAATTCCCGGAACGGTCAAGGTCAGCTTTTGAGATAAGATGCCTGTCACGAGAACACAACCGGCAAAAGCCATCACAAGGGCCGTCAATTTCAGCGGATGAAATTTTTCTTTAAACAAAAATACACTCAGTATTGTCACAATGGCAGGAGCAGTATACAGAAGTACTGCTGCCACGGAGAGCGATGTCATTTGTATCGTCGTAAAATAGCAATAATTAAAAAACACAATACTGACAATTCCTGTCCCAATAAAACACCAGATATCCTTGGGGCGGATACGAAGCAGTTCTTTCTTATAAATAAGAATGCCTACTCCCAAAAAGAGTAGCGCTCCGAAAACTCGAAGCGCTCCAATCTCTAATGATGTAAATCCATAAGCACTCAGTCCTCTGACGAAAATGCCCATGCTCCCCCACAGACAACCGGCTATTATCACAAATAACGGTGCTGCTTTTTTCATCTTTTATTTCCTTTATAATAGTATTATTTACACTCAGCATTTACAGCTTCAAACTCATCCACCATTTCCTGGGAAGGAGCTTTTGTAAGAAGGCTGACTACCACGTTTACTATAATTGCTACTACAAACGCCGGAAGAAGTTCGTAAATACCCCAGACACCGCCGATCGGTTTGATGAGGAACTTCCAAATAAATACCATAGCACCTCCGGTAAACATACCCGCAAGTGCTCCCCATTTGTTGGAACGTTTCCAAAACAGCGCCAGAAGCATAACCGGTCCAAACGCAGCTCCGAATCCTGCCCATGCAAAGGATACAATATCAAACACAGAACTGTTCGGGTCTTTTGCAATAAACACCGCAATCACAGAAATGATAACAACCGACACTCTGGCAATAATCATTCCTGCTTTTTCAGATAAGTTTTTAAAGAATACTTCCTTGATAATATTTTCAGACACACTGGACGATGCTGCCAAAAGCTGTGAGTCTGCTGTAGACATGGTCGCTGCCAAAATACCGGAAAGAATCAAACCTGCAATAATTGACGGAAGTATACCATGTTTACTGATCACATCGGAAATCACAACAATGATTGTCTCCGCATCTTCAAGAACCGGAATCACGCCGGCCTTTGTCATGGCACTTCCCACAATACCGATCATAATTGCCACACCAAGAGAAATCACAACCCATACACTTGCAATTCTTCTGGACAATTTTAATTTGTTCGGGTCTTCGATTGCCATGAAACGCAGAAGCACATGCGGCATACCGAAATATCCGAGTCCCCATGCAAGCATAGAGAAAATACTCATGATTCCGTATGCGCCTGCTGTCTTTGTCGCAGGATCGTGAATGGCTGTCAAACTGAAGTAGCCTGCAAGACTGTTTGCATTATCCATAACCGCGTCCATTCCTCCTGCTGTGACCACACCAAATCCAAGCACCACAAAAATCGCGATGGTCATAACAATACTCTGCATAAAGTCAGTCGTGCTGGC
This sequence comes from Lachnospiraceae bacterium, assembly GCA_017461865.1. Taxonomy (GTDB): domain Bacteria; phylum Bacillota; class Clostridia; order Lachnospirales; family Lachnospiraceae; genus SVFI01. The sequence continues at coordinate 1,487 of JAFTVQ010000195.1, forward strand.
TGCAAGAAAACCGCCAAGCGCAGTATATCCTACGATAATAATCGCGCTGATTACCATAGCCAAAAAATAGTCCATACCAAATAAGGTTGCAAATAATTTGCCGCAGGCTGCAAAACCACTGGCCGTATACGGTACAAAGAAGATAATAATCACAAGTGCTGCAAGTACGGAAATAATTTTCTTATCATCTCTGTAACGATTGGAAAAGAATACCGGAATCGTCGTTGAATTGTTACATTTTACCGTATAGGTACGAAGTCTCTTTGCCACAATCAGCCAGTTTACGTAGGTACCGATAGCCAGACCTGCTGCCGTCCAGAACGCATCTGCAAGGCCTGTCAGGTAAGCAACGCCCGGAAGCCCCATCAAAAGCCAGCTACTCATGTCGGAAGCTTCTGCACTCATTGCTGTCACAAACGGCCCGAGCTTTCTTCCTCCCAAATAAAAGTCAGCCGTTGTTTCATTTTTCTTTGAACATACAAATCCGATTATGAGCATGCAAAACAAATATACCATGATCGTAACCAGAATTACCATTGCTGCTGTTGTCATATGTATTACTCCTCTCATTTAACGCTTTACTTCACAAAAGCAAACTACATCTCAAATAATAGCATACTTCACTTTTTTGTACAAGCATTAAATCGGAAGCGCATTTTGACTATTATCGGAAAATATTGTACATTGTATATGTGATTGTAATAATCACGTATATCATATCAAGGAGATTTTCACATGTGGATTGCAGATAATTGGGAAGATTATGAAGTAATAGATACCTCAGGCGGTGAAAAACTGGAGCGCTGGGGCGATTATATTTTGGTGCGTCCGGACCCACAGGTCATTTGGAATACACCTCACAATGCGTATGAGTGGAAACACAAAAACGGACACTATCACCGCAGCAGCAAAGGTGGAGGCGAGTGGGAATTTTTTGATCTCCCAAACGAATGGACCATACAGTACCGCGAACTGACCTTTCATTTAAAACCGTTCAGTTTTAAACATACGGGACTTTTCCCGGAACAGGCTGTCAATTGGGACTGGTGTGCACAAAAAATCCGAAATGCAGGCAGGGAGCTGAAAGTACTTAATCTGTTTGCCTACACCGGCGGTGCAACCATTTCTGCCGCTGCTGCCGGCGCAAAAGTCACACACGTGGATGCCTCCAAAGGAATGGTTACCTGGGCAAAAGAAAATGCAGTTTCCAGCAATATCCCTTCCGACCGCATCCGCTGGCTGGTGGATGACTGTGTCAAATTCGTGGAAAGAGAAATCCGCCGCGGTAATACCTACGACGGAATTATTATGGATCCGCCTTCCTACGGCCGCGGACCGAAAGGTGAAATTTGGAAAATCGAAGAAAGTATATTCCCGTTTATTGAGTTGGCGGCAAAAGTCCTCTCCAAAGACGCGGAATTTTTCCTAATCAACTCGTATACCACAGGACTTCAACCGGCTGTTTTGTCCTATATGCTTAATACGGTTCTCTGTCCAAAATTCGGCGGAGCGGTAGAAGCACAGGAAATCGGACTTCCGGTACGCGAAAACGGACTGGTTCTTCCGTGCGGTGCAAGCGGACGATGGAGCCGGAAATAACAGTAACTGCTAATTCTATGAAAGAGGTATATTATGACAAACGGAACTCTGATGCAATATTTTGAATGGTATCTTCCCGGGGACGGCTCCCTCTGGAAACAGCTTTCCGAAAAAGCGCAGGATTTGGCAGCAAACGGGATTACGGCACTATGGCTGCCTCCTGCTTACAAAGACGCCAACGGGACAAACGGCGTGGGCTATGCAGTTTATGATCTGTATGATCTCGGTGAATTCAACCAGAAGGGAAGCATAGCAACCAAATACGGAACACGCAGCGAATATCTTACCGCCATCAAAGCCTGCCAAGAAGCGGGAATCGACGTATATGCGGACATTGTCCTGAATCACAAAACCGGCGCAGACGAAGCCGAAACACTGAACGCCTATGAATGTACCGGGTTTAACCGCGATCAGATTTCACCTTACAAGTCTTCTATTACAGCCTGGACGCGCTTTACCTTCCCTGAGCGCAAAGGGAAATATTCTGATTTTATCTGGAGCGCTAAACATTTTGACGGCGTAGATTGGGATAATACCGCACACAAAAACAGTATTTATTTATTGGAAGGTAAATCCTGGGAAGAAAATGTGGATGAGGAAAACGGTAATTATGACTACCTCATGGGTGCCGATCTTGATTTCGGCAATGCCGAGGTTCTTGAAGAACTGAAAAATTGGGGAAAATGGTATTTAGATACAACAGGTGTCAACGGTTTCCGCCTGGATGCCGTCAAGCACATCAAATCCGAGTTTTATCGCGACTGGATTCCTGCCATGCGAACTCATGCCGGAAAGGATTTGTTTGCCGTCGGCGAATATTGGCACCATGATCTGGACGCCCTCAAAGAATATCTGGCAGAAACCGGTCATTGCCTCAGTCTTTTTGACGTACCTTTGCATTACAACTTCCATCAGGCATCCTGCAATCCGGACGGATACGATTTGCGAAGAGTGTTTGATAACACTTTGGTTGCCTGTGATCCGATTCACGCAGTAACCTTTGTCGACAATCATGACACCCAGCCGGATCAGGCCCTTCAATCTTTTGTGGCAGAATGGTTTAAACCACTTGCTTACGCTTTGATACTGCTCCGCGAAAGCGGATATCCATGTGTTTTTTACGGAGACTATTACGGAATTCCGACACATGGCATCAAGCCGGTCGGCAAATCTCTCACAAATATGCTCTCCCTGAGACGGACGCATGCCTACGGTGCACAGCATGACTATTTTGACAATTCCCATTGTATCGGATTTACGCGCGAGGGCAATCCGAACAATTCCGATACCGGTCTCGCGTGTCTGATTTCTTCTGCAGACACGGCGCCAAAACGCATGTATGTCGGAACACATCATGCCGGACAGAAATTTTTTGACGCTACATGGAATGTCCGCCGGATTATCACCATTGACGAAACAGGACACGGTATTTTCCCTGTATGCAGCCGTTCTGTCAGTGTTTGGATTCCGATTTAATGACGTTAATCAAAAATTTAGGGCATATAGAAAGATCTTCCTTCTATATGCCCTAACATTTCCAAAATATTGTCGATTCACTCCCGGGACAATCGAAAAATCTTCCGTCTATACTTCTATCCCAGTGCAACTCCCATACCCAGCATAAACAAAAAGAGCAGCAAATATACCACTGCTATAATTCCCATAAAAATCAGCTGAACTTTAAAGAAATTAGCTTTGGATCTCTTCGTATCCTTGCTGAACGCCCAGACAAACATCATGATAAGACCAACACACGGAATGCAATTCAGAAAAATGCAAAGCGCCCACTCTCCCATGGAAACCGGTTCTTCCAAACCTTCATAACTGCTGTAACCTGATGCCGGAGCCGGTGCGGATACGTAGCCTGTCTGTGTCCGGTAATCATTCTGTGGTTCCTCCGGTACATAGTACGGAGAATCTGCATCACGGAAAGAACTTATATTGTCCGTCATCTGTTCATAGGAAGCAGACACGCCTCCATCCTGCTCATATCCTGTAGACGGAGACCATGTTTCCCCATCCAGATATCTCTCATAATTTCTTTTTTTGGTTGTCTGATTCTCTTCCATTCCCAATTCTCCTCTTAACAATCATCAAAATCCCATAATCCTGCGCAGCAGATCAAACAGCACAGAATCCTGTTGTACCATCGGCTCTACATTCGGATAAAACCGATACATCCGGTAGACGTAAAACACAAACATAGAAATTGTGATGGCAATAACCATCGGTATCAATCCGGTAATTGCCGTTCCGCGAATATATCTTTTATAGCAGATATAAAGTACCAGCAATATCCATGCGTATATAAACGGATGCATTTCCCATGCGCCCGAAAAGTCTTTCTGAAGTACAAGTGTTCCGGCCCTGGTCAGACCGCACCCGGGACATGGCATTCCCAAAAATATAACCGTCGGGCAGGCAGCTTTGAAAACAATGAGTGCCACGCGAATATACAAATACAGCGCAAGGACTCCCGCCCATCCTTTTTTGACATCGGTCCATATTCGATTGAAAATCAGGGCGATTTGCTTTATCATCCCGATCCTCCTTTATCTGCTTCACCAACCGTTTCTTTGAAAAGAAATCTACTTTGCCAGAGATTCTGCCTTTGCAAGTGCGTCATCGATGTGCGCACAGAAAAACTCGCTTCCGATTTTTTCTATAAAACCGGCTTTTTCCATAATACGGCGCGGTTGATCATTTACATGAGAAAGGATAAGTGTAATATTTTTCTTTGCACATTTTTCCTGAAGCTGCTCCAAAGAATGCATTGCTGTTGCATCAATGGCATTTACACTACGCATACGAAGGATAATGCATTTGTGTGTATCCTTCAACGAAATTTTCATAATTTTATCTGCAGCCCCGAAAAACATCGGTCCGCTGATTTCATAGACAAACGTATCTTTCGGCACCACCTTAAGTCCGATATTGTCCGGATCGTCCTCAGGATCCACATAAGTCCAGCCTTCCACCTCGGTCACATCGCTCATGCGCTTCATGAAAAGCATTGCAGCAAGAATCATGCCGAATTCGATAGCCACCACAAGATCAAACACAACTGTCAGTACAAAAGTAAGAACAAGTACCGTGATATCGCTCTTCGGCGCCGTCTTAAGCAAATGCACAAACTCACGCCACTCACTCATATTATAAGCAACCATAAAAAGAATGGCAGCAATGGCCGGCATCGGAATCAGGGTTGCGTACGGCATCAAAATGACAAGAACAAGCAACAGAGTTACGGAATGTACCATACCTGCAACCGGGGTACGTCCGCCGTTCTTCACGTTCGCAGCCGTTCTCGCAATCGCACCGGTAGCCGGAATACCTCCGAAAAGTGCCGATGTAATATTACCTGCTCCCTGGGCAATCAGTTCCATATTGGAACGGTGTTTACTGTTGACCATACTGTCCGAAACAACACAGGACAAAAGTGACTCAATTGCGGCAAGAATCGCAATGGTAAACGCATCCGGAAGCACTTTTTTAACAAGTCCGAGCGAGATATCCGGAAGCTGCGGAACAGGAAGTTTATTGGAAATTTCATATAAATCTCCGATGGTGTTAACTTCCATATGTAATCCCTTCACCATGGCAATACTGACAAGCACTGCAATCAGCGAAGGGGGAATTCTTTTTTCAATGCGCGGCCATCCGATTAATATTACCATGCAGACTACTCCGACAATAACCGCCTGCCAATTAATGGTCGGCATAAATTCAAAGACCGCTTCCAGTTTTTCTACCGTCTCAATCAATGGTTCCTCTGTCACTACCGTAAGTCCGAGAAAATCTTTGATCTGTCCCACAAAAATAGTAACTGCAATACCGGTGGTAAATCCGGTCGTAATTGTGTAGGGAATAAATTTAATCAGACTTCCGAAACGGAAAAATCCCATCAATATCAAAATAATACCTGCAAGAATCGTCGCAACGATCAAACCGTCCATTCCGTTGGTTGCAACAATACCTGCAACGATGGTCGCAAAAGCCGCCGTCGGACCGGCAATCTGAACACGCGACCCACCTAAAAACGAGATGACAAATCCGGCAAAAATAGCAGTATAAATACCCTGTTCCGGCGTCACTCCCGATGCAAGCGCAAGCGCAATCGACAGCGGAAGGGCCACAATTGCCACGATAATACCTGCAACGATATCCTTCACAAACTGCTGTTTTGTATACGTCTTCATGACAGAAAACAGTTTTGGTTTTAATTTTTCCATAAATCCTCCTTTGTGCGCACTACATATTCCCCAATACGTTAACTGTGCTCACACGAAGATTATATTATTCCTATTTTTTGCATATTTCAAGACATTTTCTGCTTTTCCAACAGATTTTTCAGCGCCTCATCACTCTCGTCAATCCACACAGCTTCCTCTTCACCGTTCAATCCCAAAAACTTTGCAAGGGTTTCCGTTGTATCAGAATTGTTCCACTCCACAATATAATCGTCAATCGCTTCAAACTCCAGCTCTCCTGCCAAAAATTTCTCTTTAAAATTCATACGTATCCTCTTTCCTTTGTATTTTAGAAATTATTCTTTCCCATATATTTCTTTTTGAATGATTTTTTTATTTGCTTCGAAATCCACTTCCAAAACAGACATTCCGCGTATACTTGCATTGCTGTAGGTTCCATCAGCCGGTATGACCGTCTGAATAATTTCATAAGTAAGCAGTTTTCCCGCATCGCCGCTGAGTCCGAACACTTCCATCTGCGTCAGGTTGGTTGTCAAATTCGGCAAAAGTTCATTTAAAAGCTCATCACCGCCCGTGGCAAACGCAACCGGCAATTTTTTGATAACTGCAGAGAGCACCTTTCTCTGGCGCTCCGTCCGCCCGAAATCCGTTCCGATATATCGGTTTCTGCTGTAAGCTAACGCCTGTGGTCCGTTGAGATGAATCTCACCGCTCAGAGAAGTGTCCAAATAATCGGTTGTCATTTCTCTTCCTTCAAGCAAATTGTACTCATTCAGATATGCATTGATCCATTGCACCTCTTCATTTGTCACTTCCATATCGATTCCTCCCACTGCGTCCACAAGTGCTGCAAAAGCCTGGAAATTCACGAGCACATAACGATTAACCTCAATTCCGAAATTTTGCTCAATCGTCTCACAGAGAAGCGCCGGTCCGCCGTACGCATACGCTGCATTTAAACGGTTTCCGTCATGCCCCGGAATGTCCACATACATATCGCGCAGCAGAGACGTCATATGAATCGTCTTTGTCTCCTTGCTGATGGAAAGAAGGATCATCGCATCCGAACGGCCGTCGTTTCCTTTCTCCCTGGAATCGTTTCCGATCAAAAGCACATTGGTCACTCCGTCCTGTTTCATCGGTTCCGATGCAAGCCCCTGCACTTTCTCATACTTCATCTGCTTATATACTTTCCCAATCAGACTATACCACACGCCAAAAACAATCACTGCAAGGACAAGAAGTGCTATCAGAAATTTTTTCCATTTCGATGTCTTCTTTTTGTCTTTCTTCTTGCTTTTACTTTTATTTTTATCTTTCTTCTTATCGTTCCTCTTATTGGCAGCGGTACGGCTTTTTTGAGATTTTTCAAAATCCCTGCCCGGCTTTTTCTGACTTGTAACTTCCGCACTTATGACCTCAGAACTTCCGCTCCGATGGCCCTCTCTGACCTGCGTGCGTGCGGGTGTGGCAAACTCCGTCTTTAACTCTCTCTTCAGTGGTTGCACGCTTCTTTCAGCTGCCCCCTGTTCCACCACCCCCGTATGACGCAAAGCCTCCGGTTCCTGCGGAAGAAGTTCCAGCTCCAAAAACCGCTCCAGACCTTCCTGTATCGCCTGATTTTCATTAATCGAATTTTTATTCATAATCTCACCTGTTTTCCTTACTACGAATTCAGAAAATATACGAAAAAACAGTCGGAATTTTTGGGTCTCCGACCGTTTTATCATACCATTTCCATATTAGGTTTCCCACAAAAAAAGAAAAATGTAATGAAATCTTAAGAAACCTCATGTATCTCTACCGTCCGGCCCGTCACAAGAAGTTCCAATTTATCTTTCAGCACTTCCTTTAAAATAGGATATGCCTTTGTTCCGGTACAATGCCCGGTATACAACTTTTCCACAGGAAGTCGCAAAAGCCTTTCTCCCAAACTGCGAACGTCCTCTTCGCTCTCCCTCATTGACTCAGGCCCACCCGATCCCATAAGATGGAATCCGCCAAACATTGCAAGAATCGGTTTCTCCGGGAAAGCATCACAGATTTCCCGAAGAATCAAATCTACGCCACCGTGACTGCAACTGTTGAATACAACAAGCCCTTTTTCCGACTCAAACACCAGACTATGCTCATGGGAAAAATTATCATACATCTTTTCTCCCTCAACTTCGCAATACATACCCATCTGTGCGCCGCGCTTATCCAAACCGCCAGTGTGATGAGCAATCAACCATACCCCGTCACTGATCCGGACATCCCCGTCCACATAACGGATCCGCTCTCCCAATTTAGCAAACACATCCTCGGGAACACCAATCTCCTTCATCCCTCCGGGTTTCCGGGAAAAATAGCGACAAACGGCATTTCTCTGCATAAATACCGGCGCACTGTGATTCATCTGCGCAAACTCGGCGAATCCTCCTGCATGGTCATAGTGGGCATGGGATAATACCGCACTGTCAACCTGCGTAAGGTCAACTCCCATAGATTTTGCATTTCGGGCAAACAATCCCGTCTGTCCTGCATCCAGCAAATATGCTCTGCCACGGAACTCTATATAAAAAGACAGTCCGTGCTCACATTCCAATTCGCTCTCTGTATGATTTTCAACCAATGTTACTATTTTCATACCCATCATCTCAATCACCCTGTAAACACCGGGAAATTACTATATAAATTTGGCCAAACCTTCCGCCTGAAGATATTCTATCTCAAAATTCATGACAGCCATGCGGATTTTCGAAAGATCTTCCTCATACTCTTCAGGGAAAACATATGCATCAATAAGCCCCATTATCCGATCCATCTCATCAATGTCCATCTCTTCCGACGCATTCCTCAAACTGCGGAACAACTCTTTTATTTCGTCCGATGTGACATCTCCCGGAAGCTTTTCTCCGTCCTTTGCCGCAAACTTCTGTCCCAACAATACCTGATACTTTTTCCATTTTGAAAGAAAGACCGGATAAACACTGTGTATAACATCCATATCACTCTCAGAAGCTGCATCTTCCAACGTCTTTGCCAAACCGGCCAAAGGCACAATTCCCACCGTCATGGCAGAATTTTTCATACTGTGCACCTTGATTTTAAAATTCAGGCAACCCTCCTGCGTATCTACTGCCTCAAAATATGCATCCAATTCTTCCGCATCATGGAGCATAACCGTACTGAGAAACTGAACTGTATCCAAGAAAGCATCCCGGTCAACAAAGTGGATGGCTGCATAATTGTAATCCAATCCATCTATCGGAGGAAGACCCTCAAGGTCTATACCGGTCAATTCGTCTCCCGCTTTTTTGTTCGGCTCCGTTACAGCTTCCTCCTCTTTTGGGAGTTCTGTATGTTCACTGTAGGTAATCAGTTTTTTATCCAACAAATCATATGACACTTTATTCAATTGCTGCGGCGATACCGGTTTCGGCACAAGCGCTGCAAACCCGCATTCCTTATACTCTTCTTCCGACATATTTTCGGCATTGGCCGTCATGGCTACCACAGGTGTCCCGCTGCAAAGCTTGTCATTCTGCAACGCCTTCAACGTTTCTATGCCATCCATGTCAGGCATAAGATGATCCATAAAAATCAGGTCATACTGATTATCCATTACCAATGCAAGACATTCTTTTCCACCGGAAGCTTCATCCATCTTCATCTCTGTTTTTGCAAGGAGATTCACCAATACTTTCCGGTTAATCATACTGTCGTCAACCACCAGGACTTTCGCTTCCGGTGCCTTGAATACGATGGATTCTTCCGCTTCGTTCTTTTCTTCAGAATCCTCATTCATACAACTCTCCCCTTGTGGCAGGGTTCTTCTGCTTTTCCATGAAATATAGGTTCCGATATTAATAATCAAAATACCGAGACATGCCAGATTAGAAGTCGGAACGCACATGTAATAAAAGCATATTACCATACCGCAGGCAACTCCGAAGACCAACGGCAGAATTATATCTTTTTCAATTTTTTTACTATGCTCACAGTATCCGGCAAGCACAAAAAACAAATAGGCTGCCGCTCCTACATAGACCACCCACATTCCCGGTCCGTATACATATTCTCCCTGCTCCGTCACTTTATAGGATAGCGGCAAGACAAAAATTCCCAGATACAGGATAATTTGCGAAATGTTAATAAATGACCAACTTCTGCTGGCAACCCCGATTTCCTCTTTCACCAAAACAGATTTGTATACGTAAAGCATATAGGAAAAAGTTAAAATCAAAGTGAGATAAGCCCTATGCACAGTCTTATACATCAACGGGGAGACCTCACCCACATTGCACATTGTATACATGGCTGCTATTTCCAGCAAAATCCCAAAACCGGAAATAATCATAAGTCCTAAAAATAATTTATCAGTTTTCTTTTCGAACTTTTTCTCCAGTATGAAAAGTACCATAAGAAAACACAATATAAAAATGCAGGAAATCTGCAGTATGTACATATATCTTTCTCCCAACTAAATAATTGTTTCAATAGTTTCCAATAATTTTTTCTGTTTTACCGGTTTTAAAAAGTAACCGGCCGGCTTCAGGGAAAGGAGTTCTACAACCACCTTCTCATCTGCCACACTGGTCAGGAAAACAACCGGGATTTTTGCAAATTCCACATCTGCCTTGAGCATTTCAAAAATCTGTTTGCCATCCGTAACCGGCATCGCATAATCAAGCAAAATCAAATCCGGCTTTTTTCTTCCGATGGACATAAACGCCTGGACTGCAGAAACAGCAACTGCAACGGAATATTTGTCACTAAGCATTCCCTTGATATTCCGCAAGGTAAGTGCATTGTCATCCACAACCAATATGTGTTTCTTGCCGCCAACATCAAATTCCACTTCCATCCCGGCCATGGAACAGCAAATATCCAGTAACTGCCGATTTTCAATCGGCGCTACGGCTTTGGCAAACTGAGACGATTCATAGTACCGGTTGAATGGAATCGTCTCATATTCCGTTCCGAGAGTTACAACGGGAATATTGATAAAATCCTTGTTTAAAAGATTCATAATCCGCGAATCTTCCGCAGAATCATTTCCCAATGCCAAAAGTATGAGCGCCGGAGTCTCAATCTGAATCCGTTTCCGCACTGACTCAGCCGTAGGCTCCACAATATCAATTTGGAATACTTCTGTCAGCATCTCCAGCATATCTCTGTTTGTATTTTTCTTTTTCCCTACAAAAATCAAATCTTTCATCTGTGTTATGCCTCAATTCTCTTCAAGTTATTTTATTCCGCTACTTTCATGGTAGCACATAGCATTTCAAGTGTAAATATATCTTCCATGCCGAAAAATGTGGTTTTTATGCAAATTACCCACATAATCTATGCTTTAAAACGCGTCTCACGGATAATCTTCCGGAGTTTGAGAATCATGGACGGCGCCACCGACAACTCATCCACCCCCATGCGCACAAACTCTTCCGTCAGACCGGCATCCGCACCCAGTTCACCGCAGATTCCTACCCATTTTCCATGCCTGTGTCCGTTTTCCACAACCATTCGGATCATACGCAGGATTGACTCATGATGCGGGTCATAGAAATCATCCAGCTTTGCATTCTGTCTGTCGATTGCCAAAGTATACTGCGTCAAGTCATTGGTTCCGATGCTGAAGAAATCCACCATAGGCGCAAGTTTATCGCTGATCATAACCGCCGCAGGTGTTTCAATCATAATCCCCTGTTCCGGAACCTTATACTGTATTCCCTGCTCCTCAAGCTCCTGTCTGACATCCTCAATCATTGCCTGAATCCGTTGTACCTCCGACGTAGAAATAATCATCGGATACATGATGGAAATATTACCGTAAAAAGCAGCCCTTAAAAGTGCTCTGAGCTGTGTCTTAAAAATATCCGGCTGTTTCAGGCAAATACGGATGGCACGATAGCCAAGCGCCGGATTTTCTTCCTGCTGTAATCCCAGATAATCCGCCTGTTTGTCCGCACCGATGTCCAAAGTCCGTATAATAACCTTTTTCCCTGCCATCATACGGGCTGCCTGCTTATACGCTTCAAACTGCTCTTCCTCCGAAGGTGCATCCTCTCTTCCGAGATAAAGAAATTCACTGCGAAAAAGGCCGATTCCCTCCGCATCATTTTCCAGAACATATCCGATATCCCCAACATTGCCTATGTTGGCATATAACATAACCTTGTGTCCGTCCGAGGTCACTGAATCTTTCCCCTTCAATTCCTGCAAAAGCGCCACTTTTTCCTCTTCCTCCCTGATTCTTTTCTGTGCCTTTGCACAAGTCGATGCATCAGGATTCAGAATCATGGTACCTTCAAAGCCGTCTACAATTGCAATCATTCCGTCCTGAAGCTGTTCCATCTGCACATCGGTACTTACAAGCGCAGGAATATTCATCATGCGCGCAAGAATGGCCGTATGCGAATTGGTCGACCCATGGACCGTTACAAATGCAAGTATTTTTTTCTTATCCAGCTGCACTGTTTCGCTCGGCGAAAGGTCGTCTGCCACGATGACGGAAGGACGCTCCATAAAGGTTCCCTGCTCTCTTTGTCCGCACAGGTTTCGCGCCAATCGGGATGACACATCAATCACATCCGCTGCCCTGGCCTTCATATATTCATCTGCCATAGAAGAAAACATCTGTGAAAAATTGTTTCCCGTCATCGTCACCGCATATTCGGCATTTACGCACTCCGTGCGGATCATATTAATGGCCGCTTCCAGATAATCCTCATCTTCCAGCATCATTTTATGCACCTCGAAAATAGCTGCGCTGGCTTCACCCACTTCCGTCACGGCTTTCTCATAAAGCGCATCCAACTGTAATTTCGACATCTCCAGCGCCTGTCTGAGACGCAGAATCTCCGCCTCCGGATTTTCAATCGCCTTTCTTTTTACCTGCTCACCCTGTTTTTTATAAACTACAACGGGGCCCATTGTTACCCCTTTATAAACAGATTTCCCTTTAAAATACTGCACTTTTTTCTCCTTCTGACTCACCCGTTCTATCCTACAGATTCCGTTTGAAAAACTGTTCCATACCGGCAACAGCCATCTGCTCATCTTCTCCTTCTACAAGTATCTCTATCGTCTGTCCGCAAGCGATACCGAGGCTCATAACTGCCATAAGCCCCGTGGCTTCCACGCTTTTTTCCCCGGATTTTATTCTTATTCTGCTCTTGTATTTCCTGGCTTCTTTTACAAGAAGCCCCGCGGGACGGGCATGAATTCCCGTCTTATCTGTAATTGTATAACGAAATGATTTCATAGTCTATATTTTCCTTTCTTTTTCCGCAATTTCAAACAACGGTTGTCCCGCTTCAATTAAGCCTTCCTTCCGCAGGATAACCTGCTGCTTTTCCTCCAACTGCGTACAGACAATCGGCGTTGCAACAGACGGTGCATGCTTCTCCAGATATTCCAGATTTATCCGCATAAGAGGTGTTCCCTTTTTTACTCTTTCCCCTGTTTTAACAAAAACTTCAAACCCTTTTCCCTGCAATTTTACCGTATCAATTCCCACGTGAATCAACAGACTCACACCGGAATCGGTCACAAAGCCGATGGCATGCTTCGTATCAAACACAAACTCTACCATTCCGTCTTCCGGCGCATAGACAGTTTCCTTTTGAGGTAAAACAAAGACACCGTCGCCCATCATCCCTTCCGCAAAAGCCTCATCGGGAACCCCGGACAGTTTCTGCGCAATTCCGGTAATAGGGCTTGAAATCACCGTCCCTTGTGTCGCCATATTCTTTTCTTCACTTCGCGGAGCCGATTCCCCCTGTTCCATATACTCTTCCAAATCAGATTTAATCACTGTCACATTCGGTCCGTAAATAATCTGCACGCCGTTTCCCTTGTGAAGTACTCCGGAAGCCCCGGTTCCTCTCAGCACTTTGTCATCAACCAGGGATTTGTCCTTTACCGTACAGCGCAATCTGGTCGCACAGCAGTCCACATCACTGATATTTTCTTTTCCGCCCAATCCCTGTACAATCGCCGCGCTGACGACATCTTTTTTTCTGCCCTCATTTCCATTTGCATCTTTTCTCGCCTGCACATCCGCTTTCGTATAAAGCTTCAGCTCGACATCCTCGTCCTCTCTTCCCGGTGTTTTGAGATCCAATTTGAGAATAAGATAACGGAAAATAAAGTAATAAAGAAAGAAATAAATGATACCTACCGGAACAATCAACATCCAGCTCGTCTTCTCATTTCCCTGCAAAATACCGAACAGGAGCAGGTCGATAAAACCGCCGGAAAAAGTCAGTCCCACAGCAATATCAAGCATATGGGCAACCATGTAAGCACTTCCGGCCAAAATCACCTGAACCACAAACAAAATCGGCGCTACGAATAAAAATGAAAATTCAATCGGTTCCGTGATACCGGTAGCCATGCAGGCAAGAGCTGCAGAGAGAAGCAGACCTCCGGCCGCTTTCTTCTTCTCCGGTTTGGCACAGTGATACATAGCCAGCGCTGCCCCCGGAAGACCGAAAATCATAAAAATAAATTCTCCCGAAAAGAAACGTGTCGCATCCGAACTGAAATGCGCTACATTTGCAGCATCCGCCAACTGTGCAAAGAAAATGTTCTGTCCTCCCTGCACCATTTGACCGGCCACTTCCATCGTTCCTCCTACCGCCGTATGCCAGAACGGCATATAAAAGACGTGATGAAGCCCAAACGGAATCAAGGCACGTTTAATCAAACCGAAAATGAGCGTTCCCACATAACCGGAGCCGGTCACCAGACCACCGAGGGCACTGATTCCGTTTTGCACCTGCGGCCAGACAAAATACATAAGAATTCCTACAAACATATATACAATCGTAGAAATAATCGGTACAAACCTGGTTCCTCCGAAAAAAGACAACGCATTCGGCAACTGAATCTTATAGAAACGGTTGTGTAACGCTGCTACTCCAAGTCCGACAATGACACCGCCGAAAACGCCCATCTGCAGTGTCAAAATTCCGCAGGAGGATGCAATTGTCCCCTCCAAAACATGTCCTGCTATTTCCCCGGTGTCCAAAATTTCCCCGTTCAGCTTCAGCATGGCGTTGATTGCAATGTTCATAACAAAGTACGCTATGACAGCCGACAAAGCAGCCACTTCTTTCTCCTTTTTCGCCATTCCGATGGCCACCCCGACCGCAAAAAGAATCGGCAGGTTATCAAAAATAACACTCCCGACCGCATTCATAATTAAAAGTAAGGCACGCAAAAAAGTACCCTCTCCGAGAATCCCCGTCAAACCATACATTTCCAGCGTCGCCTCATTGGTAAAAGAACTTCCGATACCGAGCAAAAGCCCGGCCACAGGAAGAATCGCAATCGGCAGCATAAAGCTCCGACCTACCCGTTGTAACACTCCGAACATTTTATCTTTCATTTATCCATTCTCCTTTTGGAGTATTGTTTGTAATAAAGAAAGAAAAAATACATACTTTTCTGTATATATATATTTGGTTTACATAATGTTTATTTCAAAATAAAAAACAGGGCATACAGCATGTTATCTTAAGCTATATGCCCTTGTAATCTGTATGCCCGGATTATTAAATTATTTTTTCCCGGTACTAAAAACTCTTTACCCAATTAATGAGCGACTGCATATGTGTCTGATTGTACACATCATTGCGCATCTGATCGGTCACATAGCCGTTTTTCTCCATACGTGCAATGATTGCCTCCTGAAGACCGGCAATTTTACCCTCCTCAAACGCCTTATCGTAAGCAGCTTTCGCCATATCCATACCGGTCGCTTCTGGTTGCTCATGGCTAACTTTTTCCGTCACAGGCGCAACAACTTCAGATTCCGTTCCGGTCTCATTTTCTGCCACAGATTCAACTTTAGCCTCAGCTACCGGCTCCTCTTTCTGCACCACCGGTCGTTCCGCGGTCTCAATCTTTATCTCCGGAATATCTTTCAGGAAATCCTCTCCCGTATTTGGTACCCAGATGTCTCCGGAATTCGCCTTCACATTGACGGTGATATTTCCGTTTACAACTGCCACTTTCTCTCCGGATAATGCTCCGATATATTCACCACAGTTACCTGCAGGTAACGTCATGGTATAATCGCTGTCATCGTTATTGACTGTTACAAGAACGCTGATACCGTCGCAATTACGCGAAAACGCAAACTGGCGGTTCATAAGAAGAAGCTCTTTATAATCCCCGTAAGAAAGTGCCTTCACATTCTGACGGATCTTGCCCAACTTTGCAATCAGCGCCGTACAAGGATTGTCCGTAATCGCGCCCTTGTAATCGTCGATGTCAAGCGCAGGGCGCAGGGAATCGTCCGACCACTGTTCCTTCTTTCCTTCGATACCGAATTCCGAACCATAATATACAGACGGAACTCCCGGAAGCGTATAGGAGAGAATATGAACCGGAGCAAAATGCTGTTTATTGTTCAGTTTTGTATAAATACGCTCCACGTCATGGTTGTCCGTAAAGTTATAAAGCTTTAAGTTGCTGCAACGGTCGCCTAAATACTTGATTGTGTGTGCAATCTCAAAATAATTGTGATCGTTGTGACCGGAATAAAGCGCTTTGTGCAGCATATAGTTTGTCACGGAGTGAAGTGTGTCTGCATTGGCCCACTTGCTGTAATCGCCGTGAATCACTTCTCCCATCAGCCAGAAATCCGGTTTCACCTCATTCGCCACCCGGCGAAGCATTTTCATATATTCAAAATCCAGCACATCCGCTGCATCCAGACGGATACCGTCCACGTCAAACTCACTCACCCAGAAGCGAATGACATCCGCAATATAATCCTTCACTTCCGGATTGTGCTGATTCAGCTTTACAAGCAAATCGTATCCGCCCCAGTTTTCATATGAAAATCCGTCGTTGTAGCTGTTGTTGCCCCAGAAATTTACATTGCAATACCAGTCTTTGTAACGGGAATTTTCGCGATTTTGTTTGATATCCTGAAACGCAAAGAAATCTCTTCCCGTATGATTGAATACACCGTCAAAAATCACGCGGATTCCTTTGTCATGACAGGCCTTCACAAAATGTTTCAAGTCCTCATTGTCACCGAGACGGCTGTCCAGCTTCTTATAATCTGTCGTCTCATATCCGTGGCCGACTGACTCAAACAGCGGTCCGATATAAATCGCGTTGAATCCCGTCTCCTTTATATGATCTATCCACTTCTCCGCCTCTTTCAGTCTGTGCACCGGCTCTCCGTAATCATTTTCCTTCGGTGCACCGCAAAGCCCCAGCGGATATATGTGATAAAATACTGCCTCATCATACCAAGCCATAATCATTACCTGCTTTCCTGTTTGTATACTGTGCGTCTCTTACCCACAAAATATAGTATACCAAATGTTAAAGACGACTAAAAGAGAAAATTTGCATTTCCATTTTATTCAAAAAAATAACAAATCATCCCCTGCTCCTCATCTACCATCAATCCCATCGCCCAAGGATATTCTTCCGGATTTGTCGCCCGGTATAGCAGATAAATGTCCACTTCGTCCCTGTGTTCCGATGCAACTTCCCGCTCAAGCGGATAAACCGAAATATCCCATGTCTTTGTTCCGGCATCATATACCGCCGGTTCTGTCAACTCTTTATATTTTTCCAGCTCCGTCTGAATATAAGCCTCATCGGCAGTAAACATCAAATACTTAAATGCTTTCCCCTGCAGATAGCCCGGATACTGCTTCCACACAATATTTTTTGCTCCCTTCGGAATCTCATCCGGAAAATAGTAATATCTATCCGGCGCATTCTCTTTCATCGTCTTCACTTCCCACTTATATTCCCACGGCATATGAGTTGGGAAAATAAGTTCCAGCGGT
Source organism: Lachnospiraceae bacterium (assembly GCA_017461865.1). Lineage (GTDB taxonomy): Bacteria > Bacillota > Clostridia > Lachnospirales > Lachnospiraceae > SVFI01. Next base: position 19,107 of record JAFTVQ010000195.1, read on the forward strand.
GAGAGAAACACCACAACCATCCATAAAAGCGGCAGGAGCCCTAACATATATCCCCGCACGGACTTGTCCGCTTTCTTCGGATC
>JAFTVQ010000196.1 GCA_017461865.1 Lachnospiraceae bacterium
AGAGGTCCTTCGAGACGTTACGTATGCAGAGGTTGTAAAAGAGATAGCAACGCTCAGAAATACATTAGGCGACAGAAGCGTAATGAGAGCGATGCATTTCCTGTGTGAAAATGAGAGAGTGGCAAAAGAAGTAAAAGCTTTAAAAACAGGGGATATGAATCTGTTTTTGGAGAATGTAAAAGCGTCAGGAGATTCTTCTTACAAATATTTGCAGAATGTTTATTCCAACCATGATGTGCAGCATCAGAATGTTTCAGTTGCTCTTATGATGAGTGACATTTTGCTGGAGACAGAAGGTGTAAGCCGGGTTCACGGAGGTGGATTCGCAGGAACGATTCAGGCATTTGTAAAAAATGATTTTGTAAAAACCTATAAAGAACAGATGGATCATATTTTCGGAGAAGGTTCATGTAAAGATTTAAGAATCCGGAAATATGGTGGTATCAAAGTGTTATAAGAGGAGGTTATAGGTGATGAGAATTTTAGTGTTAGGCGGAGCCGGCTATATCGGTTCCCATACGGTTTATGAGCTGATTGATGCAGGACACGAAGTAATTGTGATTGATAATCTTTTAACCGGATTTAAAGAAGCTGTTCATCCGGATGCAAAATTTTACGAAGGAGATATTCGCGACAGACAATTTTTAGATGATGTATTTGAGAAAGAGCAGATTGACGGAATTATTCATTTTGCTGCAAGCTCACAGGTCGGAGAGAGTATGACCAATCCGCTCAAATATTACAGCAATAACCTTTGCGGAACCGAAGTGCTTTTAGAAAGCATGGTTGCGCATGGCATTGATAAGATTGTATTTTCATCTACAGCAGCGACCTATGGAGAACCGGAAAATGTTCCTATTTTAGAAACAGACCGTACTCTTCCGACAAACTGTTATGGTGAGACGAAGCTTTGCATGGAAAAAATGTTCAAATGGACATCCAAAGCACATGACCTGCGATATGTATCACTCAGATATTTCAATGCATGTGGTGCACATCCGAACGGAAACATCGGAGAAGCACACAATCCGGAGACACATTTGATTCCGCTTATTTTACAGGTTCCAAACGGAAAACGTGAGTATATTTCCGTATTTGGAAATGATTACGATACAAAGGACGGTACTTGCATCAGGGATTACATTCATGTAAATGATCTGGCGCAGGCCCACATTCTTGCAATGAAATACTTAGCCGAAGGCGGCGAAAGCGATATCTTTAACCTCGGAAACGGAGTTGGATTTACAGTAAAAGAAGTTATTGATGTTGCAAGAGAGGTGACAAAGCATCCGATTCCGGCAAAGGAAGAGGCAAGAAGAGCCGGAGATCCATCGTCTCTTATCGCATCCAGTGCAAAGGCGAAAGAGATTCTCGGCTGGAAACCAAAATACGCGGATTTGCATACCATTATCGAAACAGCTTGGAAATGGCATGTAAATCATCCGAACGGATACAAATGATTTTTGGGGAGGTATTGACATGAATCAATTAATATCAGAACTTGTTACATATGGTATGAATTGTGGTTTGATTGATACAGCAGATAAAGTGTACACCGTCAACAGACTTTTGGAATTGTTTGAGTTAACTGCTTTTGAATGGGTTGATACAGACGCAAGAGCGATACATGAAATTCTTTCTGATATGGTGGATTATGCGGTCAAGACAGGAATTCTTAAGGAAGACACTATCACAAACAGAGATTTATTCGATACAAAGATTATGGGAATTTTAACACCTATGCCGTCGGTTGTAAGAAACAAATTCGATGCGTTGTATGCACAGAGTCCTAAGACGGCAACCGATTTTTATTACAAATTCAGCAAGGATACAAATTATATCCGTGCAGACCGCATTGCAAAAGATGAGAAGTGGCAGGCGCAGACGGACTATGGACTTGTTGATATCACCATCAATTTGTCCAAACCGGAAAAAGATCCGAAAGACATTGCAAATGCTGCCAAGCAGGCAAAAAGTGACTATCCGA
>JAFTVQ010000045.1 GCA_017461865.1 Lachnospiraceae bacterium
TAAATCATAATTGTCTACAGGGAGTTCATCACCGCTGTTGTCCGACAGATCATAGACAAGTACTTTTTCGTCGGTTGTCAGGCGGTACAAATACGAAACCATATTGTTGTAGCCGTATTGCACATAATCGTTTAACGATTTGTCGCTGCAATAAGCAACACACTCCACAGAGAAGCCAAGCTCTCTTCTGCGGTCAGCAAGTTTTACGGCATCTTTGTACATAGACTTATCGTATAAGATATATTCAATGTACGGTTTACATTTCGGAGCGAGTTTCTGGCTGTTTAAAGCAACCATTAAATCGTCAAGAACAATCATAAAACCAATAGCCGGAGCACTTTTTCCGAAATAAGAAAGCAGATTATCATATCTTCCGCCTTTTAATATCGCATCACCGACTCCGTAGGTATAAGCCTTGAAAATTATGCCGGTATAATAGTTGTATTTGCTTACCATTCCGAGGTCAAAGGAAACATATTTTTCGTCCCCGAAATCTTTGAGCGTTTCATATAACTTTTTCAGGCGTTTTACCGCCTTGAGGCTTTTTTCGTTGGAAACAAGTTCCTGTGCCTCATCCAGACATTCGTAAGAACCAAAAAGTTCTGTTACTTTTAAAAAGGCTTCCGCTTTTTTCTTGTCAATGCCCTCGTTGGTAATGTATTCTTCCACACCGAAATAATTTTTGCTGGATATCAGTTCGCGCACCTGACTTTCCATTTCCTCGGAAAGACCTGCTTCGCTGCATAACCCTTTGAAGAACTCAATTTCACCGATACTGATCTGAAACTCTTTCAATCCGCTTTCTTTCAGCGCTTTTACAGCAAGATGAATCAGTTCTGCATCTGCATAAGAACTGTCATCCCCGATCAGTTCGACACCGGTTTGGGTTACTTCTTTTAATTTTCCCTGCAATTCGGAGGTATTGGTAAATGTATTTCCGCAGTAAGAAAAGCGAACCGGAATATCTTCCTCCAAATAGTATTTGGCAGCACATCTGGCCATGGAAGGGGTAAAATCCGGCCGGAGAACAAGCGTATTTCCTTCCTTGTCGAAAAATTTGTAAAGTTCGTTACTTTTTGTTGTGCCGATCTCTTTGCTGAACACATCAAAAAACTCAAATACCGGAGTCTGGATTTCCTTGTATCCAAAAGAATCAAATGCATTCATCAAATGATTTTGGACGGTATTTTTCTTTCTGAGTTCATTTCCGTAGATGTCACGGACACCTTCCGGTGTATGTATAAGTCTTTTATCCATAAAAATTTCTCTCCTTGCGCTTTAGTATGGTGCAGTGCTAATTCGCTACCATGTCAAACTATGGCTAGTATACACAAAATCAATATCATTGTCAATCTATACTTTCCCGATCAATCAGATCTTTCTGAAGCATGTCCAAATACGGAACGAAAACTCCGCTCTTCTTCGGAAGAACATAGCTCATATCCAGTTCATCCATGCGGAAGCTTTTGCGTCCGCCGGACTGTGCCCTGTCCCAAAATACTTTCAGATGACGGAACGGAAGGTAGTACAAGAAATCCTTTTTGGTGTAATGAATCAGAAAAAAAGCGATTCCGTTTTGTTTTTCGAAATCTTCCATAAACGCTACCTGATGGGCATGAATATTTTGCAGGGAAAAGGTTTCTGCTGCGGATTCCTTGGCATCAAAACAGACCGGTATTCCCTGAACGGTTCCGATATAATCGACGGTACTCTTCTGATCAAAATAGGCAAGGGTAATATGACGGGTTTCTTTGTCCATTTTGATCGGGGTAATCGGTGTCGGAACTTTTTGAATCAGAGCAAGTCCGTTTTCTCTGTATTTTTCATTCGTTCGATTGACAAGTTCTTCCAATGCGGAACCGCGAAGTCCTCTAGAATTCCATGTTGCCACGAAGTTCCTCCTTTTCGATGGTTGAAAAAAACACAGGTTTTGGTGCGATAAACTGTTTTCGGCTCAGGTAGCCGAGTTCACCTTCCAAAACCGGAAATTCCAACCGGTAAGCGTGAAGCAGTTGATGTTTCAAATGATATTTTTTACGGTATCGATCGTTGATTTTCGGATTGCCGTACTTGCTGTCGCCGAGAATCGGATGTCCGAGATGCGCCAGGTGGGAACGGATCTGGTGTGTTTTTCCAGTAATAAGATGTACCTCTAACAGAGAAATGTGCTCAGTGGCCTTTAACGGAATAATTTCTGTTTCAATATAAGAGGCACCTTCAAACGCCTGATCTTTAATTGTTACCGTATTTGTTTTCTCATCTTTTTTTAAATAACCACGTAACCGAATCGGTTCAGTGATCCGTCCGGCAACCAGACAGTGATAATATTTTCCGACACTCCGGTCCGCGAGCATGGCGTTCATTGTCCGCAGGCCCAGATAAGTTTTTCCGCACAATATCAGGCCGGAAGTATTGCGGTCAAGACGATTGCATACCGATGGTTTGCTTACGGTATTTTGATTTGTCTGCTTATCTTCTGCCATTGTCCTGCCGGCACTGTTTTGCGATTGCAAATACATAAGGAACATTTCATTTACGGAAATATCTTCCGGTTTTGCCTTTTGGGATAAAACACCGGACGGTTTATTATACAGCAGAATATGCTCATCTTCGTATATAATCTGCTTCGGATCCAGCATCGGAATGTTTATAACGCTGTTTTGGGGTGTTTTTCCGCTGAACACCCGAAATGTATCATCGGAAAAGAAAAAGCGCAACACATCACCTTGGTTTAAGCGTTCGTTGCCGTCTGCTTTTTTTCCGTTTAAGGTAATGTTTTTCTTTCGAAGCATTTTGTACAAAAATCCGGTTCCGGCTTCGGGTAACAGTTTCTCACAATATTTAATACATTTTTGTCCGCTTTCTGCTGCGTTGATTGTAAATTCTTTCATGAAAACCTCGTATTTATAGGGAAATATCAAATATAATCCGCAAAATAGCCTTATCTTTGGCAGAATCTGTCTCAGAAAGCTTGTTGAGACTTTGGAGACGTGTTTCGTAGTTGTCCAGGCTGTCAAAAATTTTCACATTGACAGAATATCCCTCTTTCCGGATACAGGTTTCCAAATGTTTTTCCAAATCCCCAATTTTTTTGTATTCTTTTGCGACATATCCGCAGACATTACCGCTCCGGATAACGATAGAAGGCACCTCGTAAGTTTTTTCATATGTAGTAAAAACATTGTCATAAGAATGTGTCAGCGGTGCAACAAAAGCGTGGATTTTTTCGTAGTCTTCCTCCGGAATGACACTGCTTTTCAGATACATAATCAGCGTGACAAGGCTTCTGCAGGCCGGAAGCATTCCGAGAACTGCGACAATTGTTAACACGTTCAGTCTGGTTTTTGTTGTAATATAACCTGCAACAAAAAGAGAAATCGGAACAGCAAAATACAAAATAGTTTTGAATAGTTCCTGTTTTTTCTTTTGTTCAAAATATCCTTTTTCACCTTTGGTAATTTTTTTCATGGATGTATTGTTCCTTTCATGTTCCGCGACAAAGTTTTCCGTAGATAAAGAGAATGATTTTTTGCGGAACAATTTTTACAAGAAGACGCAGTGCTTTCATGGAGAGACCGTATACAGACACATCTTTCCCGGCAAAAGTGTCCCGAAGTGCTTTTTTCACAACTTTTTCTTTTTGTGCCATAAAATATTTCTTTAAAGCAAACGGAGAACCGGTCTCTTCCGCAACGGAAAAGAAATCGGTTGAAACAGGCCCCGGACAAACCGCTGTCACAGAAATCATGTCAGAGCGCAGTTCCTCTCTAAGTGCTCTGCTCAGCGACAGAACGTAAGCTTTACTTGCTGCATAGACTGCAAAATTCGGCTGCGGTAATATGCCTGCAACCGAAGCTACCTGAATCAAATAACTTTTCCTGCGCATATACGGAAGTAACAGATAGGTCATTCGGGTCAGTGCCCTGCAATTGAGATCAATCATACCTACCGAATCCGCTTCGGAGATGGCGGTAAAAGGACCTGTCTTTCCGTAACCTGCACAATTGACCGCAATACAAATAACCGGCTGATAAGTTTTAAGTGCATTCTTGATTGCAAAATAGGAATCTTCTTTCAATAAATCCAAATCAAAGATTTTGACCGGACAAGTCAATTTATCTGACAACTGCTCCAAACGGTCTTTTCTCCGTGCAATCAGCCATATCTCATCGAGACCGAGACATTTTTGATCAATTTGTCTGGCAAATTCTTCTCCCATTCCGGAAGAAGCTCCTGTAATAACTGCTATTTTCATTTTCTTCCCTTTTTCTTTAATTTTCTCGGAGGAATGAGGCATTTTTTATCAAAACCGATGAGGTCTTCTCTGTGACACAGACGCAGAGCTTCTTTGACCAAATCATAATTCTCCGGATTTTTATATTGAATCAGAGCCCGCTGCATTGCTTTCTCATGTGGATTTTTGACAACATATACAGAGGACATATCTCTCGGATCGATACCCGTATAATACATAACCGTAGACATCGTGGAAGGTGTCGGATAAAAATCCTGTACCTGTTGCGGCATATAGCCCAAATCCCGGATGTATTCCGCCAAAGCGACAGCTTCTTTTAAGGTGGATCCCGGATGGGAGGACATCAAATACGGCACAACATACTGATTCATATGAAATTTATCATTTTTCTGTTTGTATTTTTTCAAAAATTGTTCAAATACAGAATTGGAAGGTTTTCCCATCCGTCGTAATACGGTATCGCAAATATGTTCCGGTGCCACTTTAAGTTGTCCGCTGACATGATACTTAATCAGTTCATCGAAGAAAGTTTCATTTTTGTCAGCCAACAGGTAATCAAACCGTATTCCGGAGCGTATAAATACTTTTTTGACCTTCGGAAGTTTGCGCAACTTGCGGAGCAATGCAATATAATCCGTATGATCGGCGGTCATATTTTGACAAGGTTTCGGATACAGACATTGCTTATTCCGGCAAACACCGTGCTTTAGCTGTTTGGCACAGGAAGGCTGACGGAAGTTGGCTGTCGGACCTCCGACATCGTGAATGTATCCCTTGAAATCTTTGGAGCAAGTCATCTGCTTAGCTTCTTTCAGAATAGAATCATGGCTTCTTGTCTGAACAATGCGCCCCTGATGGAACGTAAGTGCGCAGAAACTGCATCCGCCAAAGCAACCACGGTTGCTGATCAGCGAGAATTGTATCTCTTTTGTGGCAGGAACACCGCCCGATGCATCGTAGGACGGATGTGCCCGTCTCGTATACGGAAGGTCGTAAACGTAATCCATTTCCTCGGTAGTTAACGGCTCCTGGGGCGGGTTTTGCACCACATATACGTTGTGGGGATACTCTTCCACCAGCATTTTCCCGGTAAACGGATCGGTATTATCATACTGAATTTTAAAACTTACAGCATATTGTTTTTTATCATTCTTCATTTCCTCGTAGGACGGAAGACGTATTTCATCGTAGAAACAATCTTCTGTACGGGCCTTGAATACAGTACCTTTTATGAATGTGATGTCTGACACAGGCAGTCCTCCGGCCAGTGCATCGGCAATTTCCACAATGGATTTTTCACCCATGCCATAGGAAATCAAATCTGCTCCGCTGTCTAACAAAACAGAGCGTTTAAAGGAATCCGACCAATAATCATAATGAGCCAGTCTCCGAAGGCTTGCTTCAATTCCGCCGATGATAATCGGGGTTTCCTTAAAGGTTCTCCGTATCAAATTTCCGTAGACAACAACCGCATGATCCGGTCTTTTTCCCATGACGCCGCCCGGTGTATAGGCATCACTCTGACGTTTCTTTTTGGAAACATAATAATGGTTGACCATAGAATCCATATTTCCGCCGGAAATTAAAAATCCGAGACGCGGAGTACCGAGTACGGCAATGCTTTTATCATCTTTCCAGTCGGGCTGTGAAATGATTCCGACAGAATATCCGTGCGCTTCCAGCATGCGGGAAATGATGGCCGGTCCGAAAGACGGATGATCGACATAGGCATCTCCGATGACATATACGAAATCAAGCTGGTCTATATGCTTTTTTTGCATATCCTCCCGGGATATCGGCAAAAATGAATTCATGTTTTCTTCCTTTCCGGTTGCAAGAGGGCAAGTTCCTCTTCTGTCATCGGCCGGTATTGGCCCGGAAGCAAATTCGGGTCAAGACACAAATCTCCGATGGACAAACGTTTTAAATATGTGATGGTCACACCGAGTTTTTTCATCATACGTTTTACCTGATGAAAACGGCCTTCGCTGATTGTCAGTTCACCTGTGACTGTTTTTGATTCCGGCGAAGCAGTTAAAATAACAAGTTTTGCAGGCTCGGTAAGTTTATCATCTCCGATATCAATACCTTCTTCGGCCTTCGCAACCGCCTGCTCAACCAGACATCCTTCTCCTTCAAAATAGTAGGTTTTATTTACATGACGCCGTGGGCTTGTCAGTGCATGGGCAAACGCACCGTCATCGGTCAGAAGAAGTAAGCCTTCGGTATCCTTGTCCAGTCTTCCGACAGTAAACAGGCCTTTTCGGTCTTGCATTGACATCAGATCAAAAACAGTTTTGGAGTCATCTTTGTTGGCACAGACACAGCCGGACGGTTTGTTCATTAAAAAATAGCCCGTTTTTGCAGTATTTACAGGCTGATCTTTATATAGAACCATATCTGTCTCACAGACTGCCATTCCGGGATCTTTTGCCAAGGTTCCGTTGACGGAAACAAATCTTTTACGGATGGCTGTTTTTACTTCACTTCTCGTTCCGATTCCGGCATCCGCCAAAAACTTGTCCAGACGCATATCTTACTCCTTTCGAAAATACTATTTAAGTATACACTATTTCGTGTTTTTTATGGAGTAATTTATGAAAAATTTAAGAAAAAATACGCTCTGGATATGTATTCTGCTTATGTCGTTATTCTGCTTTCTTTTTTATTCCGAAAAAACAGCGGAATATGCATATATCGGCTTGAAAACATGGTTTGACCGTATGATCATTTCGCTTTTTCCGTTTATGGTACTGATGAATCTGTTGATTTTATCCGGTTTATCCGAGCGTTTTATCCGTCCGTTCTCTGCACTATTGAAACCGGTTTTGAGAAATAATGATGCAGCCGTTTTCGTTCTTTTGTTTGGCTTTTTGGCCGGTTTTCCCTTGGGAGCCAAATGCGCCGTTGATCTATATAAAAAAGGGAAATTATCAAAAGCAAATACCGAATATTTACTTTGTTTTTGTAATAATATCGGTCCGGCTTATATGCTCGGTTTTTATATGGGGACGATTCACCCTCAAATCAGCACACCCGATGCTCTTTTTTGTTTTTACGGTATCCCGTTGCTGTACGGGATTATACTTCGTTATACGGTATACCGCCCGGCGCTGGATATAGAATGGCATGTTATGAAAGAGAAAGATAAAGCAGGTGATGCGGAGGCGCTGAACCTGTTATATTATCTTCCGGATGCTGTTTCCAATGCCTTAGTACAAATTGCCACACTCGGCGGCTATATGGTTTTCTTTAATGCGTTAAGAATTATTCCCCATGCATTGTTTTCGGATAATCCGATACTTTATGTAGGCATGCAGAGTGTTCTCGAAATCTCAGGAGGTCTTCTCTGTGTAAAGCAGGCATTGAATCCCGGAATTTGTCAGGAAATCCTTTGTGCCGCCGTTTTTGTATTCAATGGGTTTTGCTGTCACTTTCAGACCTTTTCCATTCTGCACAATCTTCCTTTTTCAAAACAAAAATATATGCTGCATAAAATCATTTTATGCAGCATAACCGTTGTTACATTAATATGTTTATTCAGTTTAAATAATATCTAACTCTTCCTTGGAAGCATCTTCCGGATATACAGTTGTGTTCTTTTCGGATTCTACCGCAGCCATCTCTTCTACCGGATAAAGCTGTGCGCGGTTGTTCTGAATCATCAAAATAGTCTCGTTCAACTGAGCCATCAACTTTTCATAATTGAAAGCAGCAATATCAATGGAGTGCGCAAGAATATCTTCCATTGCTCCGAGGTTGGAATCCGTATAGCCGATCGCTGCTGCACGCATTTCATTTGCTTCGATGGTCGCTCTGTCAAGAATATCCTGAGCCTGTTTGGAAGCCAGTTCCACGATTTCCTGTGCCTGTGCATGTGCCTGCTGCATAATCTCATGCTCGCTGACAAGTTCATTGGTATGAACTGCAGCTTCATTGATCAGCGCTTCTGCTTTCTGTCTTGCATCATTCAAGATGGCTTCTTTGTTACTGATGATCTTCTGATAGCGCTTGATTTCATCCGGCGTTTTCATACGAAGATCACGGATGAGTTCCTGGATTTCATCTTTATTTACCATAATGTTGACAGACGATAACGGAACATATTTACAGCCTTCAATATAATCATCAATTTCATCGATCAATTGTTCAATCTTCGTACTCATATTATTATCTCCTTTTATCTTTGCGGTGCTACGCCATATTTTTCATAAACAAGTTTTGCAACAAATTCCGGCACACATTCTGAGATATCACCGCCGAAACTGGCAATTTCTTTTACGGTAGAAGAACTCAGATATGCATATTCCAAAGACGTTGTAAGGAACATGGTGTCCAAACGGTCGCCGGACAGCTTACGGTTCGTCTGTGCAATCTGCAATTCATACTCAAAATCTGTGATTGCGCGCAGTCCGCGAATTACAACATAGATATCCTTTTTCTTTGCATAATCAATCAAAAGTCCGCTGAAACTTTCTACTTTGACATTCGGCAGATCTTTTGTCGCTTCTTTCAATATATTAACACGTTCTTCTACAGAAAACAATGCAGATTTATTGACATTATTCAGCACACATATGGTCACTTCATCAAAAATATCTGCAGATCTGCGGATGACATCGAGATGTCCGCATGTCATCGGATCAAAACTTCCGGGATAGATTGCTTTGCTCATCTTACGCTCCTTTGAACAAATACGTGTTTGTTCGTTTTATATTTCTTTTCTTTTAATAAGTCGTACCCAAGCTGCTCCAGATAAGAAATATCCGTATCCAGAGATGCTTCAAAAATAATCAGGGTATCCTCCGTAATCAAACTGGAAACCGTCAAATATTCCAGTACTCTCCGTTCCAATTCCTGATCATACGGCGGATCCATAAATATAATGTCAAATTGATATTTATATTCCAATGACTGAAGGGATACAAAAGCATCCTGTTTGCACAATACGGTCTTCGGCTTGAATTTTGTATGGGCAAGATTATCTTCAATGCATGCCTGGGCATTTTTGTCATTTTCAATAAAAACCGCAAATACAGCACCACGACTTAATGCTTCAATTCCGATGCTTCCGCTTCCTGCAAACATATCAAGGAAAACTGCGCCCGGAACCTCCGTTTGAATCATATTAAACAAAGTTTCTTTGATTCGATCGGTGGTCGGTCTTGTGTGATCGCCAAGAGGTGCCTTCAATTGAAGACTCCTGGCTGTTCCTGCTATTACCCGCATACAACCTCCTACGCTCTTACTTTAACACCTTTACCATCCCGTTTTCCGAGTTTAATTTTGTTCAGCTCGAGCATTTTATCTTTGTATTCTATCGTCTGTTCCACTGCGTTTTGAGTGTAATAAACGTCTGTGATCATGTCTTTTGCGCCGAGTTTCATACCCCGGACACCGATTGCAGCTTTTTTCTTTTCCGGAATTTCCTCGAGAGGAAAACGCAGAAAATATCCGTCATTGCTGCGAAGAACAATATTGCGCTGTTCTTTTAACACTTCTACGCTGACAAGAGTGTCTCCGTCCTGGAGTTTTGTCGCCGCAACACTTCGTTTGCTTACATCAAACTCGCCTCCGTCCACAATTTTCAACATGGCATCTTTGGTTACGAATACAATGCGGTAAAGATTGAGCTGGGATTGACTTGCCACGCATACAATCTCCTCCGTTGTCGTATCGTAGTTGCTGATATTGTCAATCGGGACACCTTTGTCACGGAATTTTCCGAACGGAATATCGGATACCTTGATTGTATGCAAAAGCCCTTTATTTGTAAAGACACATACTTTTCCGGTGTTTTTGCACATGAAAACATATTTGTTTTCGGCGAGAGCTGCCTCATTATTTCGTTCAAAGGTTGCAACATCAATGGTTCTGGCATAACCGAAACGGTCCATAAGGAAATACACATCCATTTCTTCGGCTTTTTTCTCGACATAAACCGCCTGCTCGGTATTTTCAATCAGTGTACGGCGTTTGCGTCCGTATTCTTTTTTGATATCATCCAGTTCATTGATAATTACCTGTGTCATGGAATCACGGCTGGACAAAATATCTTCGTAACGATAGATATTTGCCATTGTCTCATCATGTTCTTTGATGAGCGCTTCGATTTCCAATCCGATCAATTTATAGAGACGCATCTCAAGAATTGCATTGGCCTGACGCTCGGTGAACATGAGCTGTTCTGCCATAATGCGGGATTCTTTGTATTTAAACTTGATTCCTGTGGTATCACCTTCCACAAGACATTTTTTTGCCATGGCCCGATCCTTGGAACCGCGCAAAATTTCAATAATCAAGTCAATCACATTGCAGGCTTTGATTAAACCTTCCTGCACTTCCCGACGTTCCGTTTCCTTGGCGAGTAATGTTTTATACTTTCTCGTCGTCACCTCAAACTGGAATTTGACAAAATGCTGTAAAATTCCGCGTATACCCAACGTTTCAGGTCTTCCGTCGGCTACAGCAAGCATATTGACGCCGAAAGTATCTTCCAGCTTTGTTTTTTTGTAAAGAAGGTTAATGAAATTATCAACATCCGCATCTTTTCGCAGTTCAATCACAATGCGGATTCCTTCTTTGGATGATTGGTTTGTAATATCTACAATATCATTGGTCTGTTTTTTCTCTGCCAGTGCAGCCACATCAAACAGGAATTTTGAAATGTTGGCACCGATCATCGTATAAGGAATTTCGGTGATAACTACATTAGTCTTGCCCGCTTTCCCTTTCTCGCGCACGACTGTACCGCGAAGGCGGAGCTTTCCGGTTCCTGTTTCATAGATATCCAAAAGCTCATCCTGGTTACATACAATACCTCCGGTTGGAAAATCAGGACCTTTTACGTATTTCATCAGTTCACGTGTTGTCAATGTATTGTCACGCATAAATGCCTTCGTGGCATCGATGACTTCCGAAAGATTGTGTGTCGGGATGCTGGTTGCCATTCCGACGGCAATTCCTTCTGCCCCGTTGATGAGAAGATTCGGAATCTTAACAGGAAGAACGACCGGTTCTTTTTCCGTCTCGTCGAAGTTCGGCATAAAATCCACGACATCTTTATCTAAATCTTCCAAAAAAGCAGTCTGCGTAATTTTCCGGAGACGCGCTTCCGTATAACGCATTGCAGCGGCTCCGTCACCTTCGATGGAACCGAAATTTCCGTGGCCGTCCACGAGCGGTAACCCTTTTTTGAAATCCTGTGCCATAACGACAAGGGCATCATAAATCGAACTGTCTCCGTGTGGGTGGTACTTACCCATGGTATCCCCGACGATACGCGCACATTTACGATAAGGCTTGTCATATTTTATGCCAAGTTCCTGCATATCGTAAAGCGTTCTTCTTTGTACCGGTTTCAGACCGTCTCTGATATCCGGAAGTGCTCTGGAAATAATAACACTCATCGCATAATCAATATACGATTTTTCCATCACTTCGGAATATTCGGTCTGTATGATTCTGTCTTCCATTTCTTTTTATCCATCCTATCCTAAAAATCAAGGAGCGCTTCTTCTGCATGCTCATAAATAAATGCCCTACGCGGAGGAACATCATTTCCCATCAGTTTTTCCGTAATATGGTCAGCCAGATAGCTGTCATCAATGCTGACACGTTTTAAAAATCTTGTCGCAGGATCCAGTGTTGTCTCCCATAACTGCTGGGCATCCATTTCGCCGAGACCTTTGTAACGCTGAAGCGTAAAAGGTCCTTTGTGTGTCTTGCGGTATTTCGCAAGTGCTTTGTCATCATATAGATACTCTTCCTTTCCTTTGGAAGGCATCGCTTTATATAAAGGAGGCATGGCGATATACACATGTCCCTCTGTAATCAGTTCCGGCATGAAACGATAAAACAATGTCAAAAGCAGCGTACAAATATGTGCGCCGTCCACATCGGCATCGGCCATAATAATTATCTTGTCATAACGGAGCTTGGTAATATCAAAATCGTTCCCGTATCCTTCCGAAAAACCACATCCGAAGGCATTGATCATAGTCTTGATTTCGGCATTGGCAAGTACCTTGTCGATACTGGCTTTCTCCACGTTGAGAATTTTTCCGCGAATCGGCATAATTGCCTGATACATACGGTTTCTTGCCATTTTAGCGGAACCGCCTGCGGAATCTCCCTCGACAATAAAAATCTCGCATTTGGAAGCATCCCTGGACTCACAGTTTGCTAATTTACCGTTTGAGTCAAAAGAAAAACGCTGTTTTGTCAACATATTTGTCTTGGCTTTTTCTTCCGTTTTGCGGATTTTGGCTGCTTTTTCCGCGCATCCGATAATATTTTTCAGTGTTTCCAAATTTCGGTCAAAGAAACGCACAATTTCATCGCCGACTACTTTGGCGACTACTTTGGAAGCATCCTGATTATCAAGTTTTGTTTTTGTCTGACCTTCAAAACGCGGATCCGGATGTTTCAATGAAACGATGGCAGTCATACCGTTCCGGACATCGGGTCCGGTAAAATTCGCATCTTTTTCTTTCAGAATATTCAGTTCCCGCGCATAATTGTTGATGACAGTTGTAAACACGGTTTTAAAACCGGTCAGATGTGTACCGCCTTCCGCATTGTATATGTTATTACAGAATCCGAGAACATTCTCGCGAAATTCATTGACATACTGCAATGCCACTTCAACCGTAATTCCTTCGCTTTCGCCCTTCAAATAAATAACGTCGTGAACCTCGTCCTTCCCTTTGTTGATTTTTTTGACAAAGCCGATGATTCCTTCCGGCTCATGAAACTCCACGCGGTCAATTTCCTCCCCGCGCCGGTCCTCAAAAATAATCGTAAGCTCCGGATTAAGATATGCGGTCTCGTGAAGACGACTCTTGATATCTTCAGACTTGAAATATGTTTTATCAAAAATAGTATCATCCGGTAAAAACTGCACCCTTGTACCGGTTTCTTTTGTTTTTCCGATAACCGGAAGCAGACCGTTTTCCAGTTCAACAACCGGATTTCCGCGCTCATACTGATCTTCATAGATCTGTCCGCCGCGTTTGATTGTAACTTTAAGCCATGTGGAAAGTGCATTTACGACGGAAGAACCTACACCGTGAAGACCTCCGCTTGTTTTATAGGCAGAATCGTCAAATTTACCGCCGGCATGAAGTGTGGTGAAAACAAGACGCTCTGCACTGACCCCTTTTTCGTGAAGATCAACCGGAATACCTCTTCCGTTATCTTCGATGATTGCAGTTCCGTCTTTCTCCAAGTATACACGGATTTCGCTGCAATGACCGGCCAGATGCTCGTCCACTGAGTTGTCTACAATTTCATATATCAGATGATTGAGACCTTTGGTAGACACACTACCGATATACATTCCGGGTCTGACACGAACCGCTTCCAGTCCTTCCAGTACGGTAATACTTCCTGCATTATATTTTTCTGCCGCTTTCGACATGTTTCTATACCTCTTTCAATTATTTCAGCTTTTTCAGCTTCTGCGTACATGCAATTCCGAGCGCGCCCGGGCCGGTATGGCATGCAATGCTCAGGGATAACGGTTCCGTATACCGAAGTTCAATCCCCGGGAATTCTCTTTCTACTTCCTTGCGGAATTCTTCCATTCCTGCTTCATTCTTTGTATGTGCAAGCTGTAAAAAGACTCTGTCTTTCGTATGCTCATCAAATCCGCCGAAACGGTTTTCAATATCTTTTTTAATTGCCTGAATCATCAGATTTTTTCCCTGATGAGGCGTTCTCGCTTTGGCGTATGCATCCAATTTTTCGCCTTGAATCTGTAACACCGGTTTTAATTTCAGAAGTGTTCCGAGCGCTGCAGCTGCCGGTGTAATTCTGCCGCCCTTTTTTAAATAATACAAGGTGTCCAGCATGATATAGATGGTTGTATTAAATTTATCTTCTTCAAGAATTTGTTTGATCTGTAAACCGTCATAATCTTTTTCGGCGAGAAGAGATGCGTCTACAACAGAAGACTTTTGGGTAACGGAAATACGCTGATTATTAACCACAAAAACCTTTCCGTTGAACTCATCCTCTTTAGCAAGCATACAGGCGGTCTGATAGGAACCGCTCAAGCCGCTTGACATCGGAATATGAACCACTTCATCGTAATCTTTTAATAATTTTCTGTACATCAGAATAATTGAGTCCGGCGATGGTTGGGAGGTAGATACCGCAGCCTCGTTCTCAAGAAACTCATAAAACTGTGCCTGGCTCAAATTGATATCTTCATAATAAGTTTCTTCCCGGATGGTAAATGGCATAGGAATTACATATACCCCCAGCTTTTGGGCTTCTGTCTGTGTAATTCCGCTATTGCTGTCTGTTAAAACCGCTACTTTTTTCAAGTTAATTCCTCCATATAATCATGAAAGTATATATGCTAAAGTATCTGCATATATCCTGAAGCGACATAATTTTCCACTTTTCCTTTTAATGGTATATGAGATTCTTCAATAAGTAAAGAGTCATTTTTTAAAATTTCGGCAACATCAGACGATGCTGCCTTTAACAAGTCAGCATCCTGATAAATATCTGCATAGCGAAAACGGAAGGAACCGCTTTGTTCCACGCCCATAAAATCGCCGGGACCTCTTAATTTTAAGTCTTCTGACGCAATTTCGAATCCGTCATTCGAATGATTTAAAATATTAAGCCGTTCGTTTTTGGATGTTTTTTCATGGGATTCCATAAAAATACAGTACGACTGATCCGCTCCTCTTCCGACACGGCCTCTGATCTGATGCAGCGTGGCTAAGCCGAACCGTTCGGCATTTTCTACCAGCATAACCGTAGCATTCGGAACATTGATACCGACTTCAATCACTGTAGTCGAAACAAGAATATCAATATCCCCCTGCGAAAACCGCTCCATAATATCTGTTTTTTGCTTCGGTTTCATTTTTCCGTGCAAATATGCAATACGGACGGTATCCGGAAAAAATGACTTCAAAAACACGCTGTAATCCACAACATTTTCCAGTTCTTCCATGATTCCCGGTTCTGCCATCGGACATATGACATAGACCTGATGTCCTTTCAGTATCTCTTCCTGCATGAATTTATATGCAGTTTGTCTGTAATTTTGATTCACAACACAATTTTTGATCGGCAAACGGTTCGACGGAAGTTCTTTCATTTCCGTAATATCCATATCGCCGTACAAAATCATCCCCAACGACCGCGGAATAGGCGTTGCACTCATGACAATCGTATGAACATCCTGCCCTTTTCCGGATAATTTTTCTCTTTGTTTCACACCGAATCTGTGCTGCTCGTCCGTGATGACAAGGGCAAGGTTGCGAAACGATACTTTGTCCTGTATTACTGCATGGGTACCGATCACAAGATTCGCATCTCCGTTTTTAATCTGCTCATAGATCTTTCTTTTTTCTGCTGCAGATTGAGATCCCACAAGCAGAACCGGACGAAACGGAAGATCGTAGGATTCGGTCATTTTTTGAATGGTTTCCATATGTTGTTTGGCAAGAACTTCGGTCGGAGCCATCATGGCTCCCTGGTATCCGTTAGAGACACAGAGCAAAAGCGCCATAATCGCGATGATTGTTTTTCCGCTTCCGACATCTCCCTGCAACAAGCGATTCATGCATACGGAACCGAGCATGTCCTGTTTGATTTGTTCATAGGCATGAAGCTGTGATTCTGTCAATTGATACGGAAGCTTTTCCGTTAATCTGTTCACATCTGCCGTTTCCAGCATGTTATGCACATTCTTGCGCCCTGTATTCAATTGCTGCGATTTCATTGCAAACAAAAAAAGCAAAAATTCTTCATAAGCGAA
>JAFTVQ010000046.1 GCA_017461865.1 Lachnospiraceae bacterium
ATCTGAACAGTGACGAACTGTTACCTGAAAAGATTAAAAAAGTATAAACTCTATTGTAATTATCCGGTAATTATATTATAGTGAAAAAGGAAAAATTGAGATACGCACATAGCTGTAAGTAATATTTTGATAATCTTCCTGCAAGGAAGAACATATGGTACCATAATTATAGTAGTAACAAATTTTCTTATAAGTCTTAGGTTTTCACATGGCCTGTTTCAGGTTGATATTCCCAAGATTTAATTATTTTTAAATATGTAAGAGAATAGGGTTTGTTTTACATATTGACAAACGTAAATACGATAATAGAATAACTGTAATATAGAAAAGGAGTATTATGCGGAAAAACAAGAGGATACGCAGGAAAAATAGCACGAAGAATATCCTGGCTCATAACAAAAAGTATCAGGATAACAGCAGCAGACTGGTCTTTGAAGATCCGATACTATGTGCCCAGTTTCTCAGGGACTACGTAAAGATTCCCATGCTGCAGTCGGTGCGTCCGGAAGATATCGAGGATGTGACGGAGCGTTATCTGCCGCTGTTTACCTCCGAAAGGGAGGCTGACACGGTTAAAAGAATTAAAATAGATAACGAAAAAGCAATTTTTTTAATTTCTCTTATTGAACATAAGACGAAAGTTGATTATAATGTAATTATGAAGCTGTTGCGGTACATGTGTTATATCTGGGAAGATTTCGAGAAAGAGAAGCAGGCAGAGAGCGACAGGAAGAAAGAAGAGGAAGAAGCGAAACATAGGGAGAAGGGATCTGTAAGTGCCCATAAGGATTTCAAGTATCCGCCCATATTACCTATCGTCTATTTTGAGGGTTCCGGAAAATGGACTGCAGTCAGAAGCCTGAAACAGCGAATCTATCTGTCGGACATTTTTGAACAGTACATTCCGGATTTTACTTACGAACTCATTCGTCTTCACGACTATTCCAATGACCAGCTAATGGAGCACAGTGATGAGATGTCTCTTATCATGCTGCTGAATAAACTGCAGAGCATGGCGGACTTGCAGGGGATTTCTCAGGTGCAGGAATATAAGAAGGATTTGCTTAAGGATACGCCGCAGCATCTCATTGATATTATAGGAATGGTAACTACTGCATTGTTGAATCGGATGAGTCTGCCTCAGGATGAGATAGACGAGGTTCTGGATTTGATAAAGGAGAGAAAGATGCCGGAATTATTTGAATGTTTTGAAAAAGTGGATGTTCCGAAGATGCGGGAGGAAATTCGGGCAGAGAAGAGTAAGGTGCAGGAAGAGCGGAGGCAGATCCAGGTAGCGCGAAGGCAGATGCAGGCAGAGCGGAGGCAGATGCAGAGCGAGAAGGAGCAGATGCAGAGCGAGAAGGAGCAGATGCAGAGCGAGAAGGAGCAGATGCAGAGCGAGAAGGAGCAGATGCAGGCAGAAAAGCAGCAGCTTCAGACAGAAAAGCAGCAGCTTCAGAACCAAAGAGAGGAGCTCCGCACAAAAGAGGAAGCTTTGAGGGAAATCATCATAGTAGATAATGTCTGCAGAATGTTTTCCGAAGGCTGCCCGGCAGATATGATTGGAAAATTCTTAAAGGAAGATGACAAGAAAGTCAGTATCATATGCCGGATTGCAGCAGAGTGTGGACAAGATTATGATGCACAAGTGGTATGGGAAAAGTGGAAAAAGATAAGTACTTGACAAATTCCCCCATTATGCACTACAATCATCACATACAAAGTTTCCTGCTCTGTCGGGAAGCTTTAAAATAAGAGTGACGTAGAAAAGGAACAGTACGGATAGGAAGCATCCCAGAGAGCGGACGTGACGTGCTTAGGTGCGTGGCTGAGAGGTCCTTATGTGAAATATCCCGAACCTGCCTTGGAGTCCTGTGTGACAGTGGAAACCGGTATCGGATGAGGCGGTATTTTTCTGGAAACACAGCGTAGCACCGGCGTTAACGGTAAGAGAAGCAGAATGCTGCTGAGCGCAGCATTAATTAGGGTGGTACCGCCGAGCCTTCGGTCCCTGACAGGGAACGGAGGCTCTTATTGTCCGCAAAAACAGGATTTCAAGCCTCCGATCATATGAATGCTTTACAATAAGAAAAT
>JAFTVQ010000197.1 GCA_017461865.1 Lachnospiraceae bacterium
ACCGAGGAAGGTATGCTGACAGTTTTTTTGTTTTTGTTTGTCGGAGCTACATATGTAGCGGTAGGTTTTTTCTTATTGGTGCTGGTAATTTTAAAGAAAGAATTCTTTTTGCTGTCCGGGAAAGTGGTTCCGACGGTTGCCGGTGCATCGTCGGAAGTCGAAGGTTTCGCAGCCGTAGTTCCTGTTTTTGGAATGACAGTATCGGCAAGGGTGATTTCGGTTTTTCCTTCTTTGTCACTATAGTATTTTTCACAAATAATACAGTACCCGTAACTTATATTTCCGTTTTCGGTAGCTGTGGCCGGCTTGGCAGATGTCATCTGTAATGTATGGTCGTGTCCGTAAAGAGGCACAAAGGATATTCCGGTTTTTTGTGCATAAGATTCGGCTGAGCTTCCGGAATAACCATAGAAGACCGGATTTGTATACAAAAAGCTGCCTTGCTCGAGATATACACCTCTTGAAAAATAAACGGAAGTAAGTCCGCTACATCTTTCGAATGCCCACATTTGGATATAGGCATCTATCGGAAAAGATAAAGTGCTGAGTTTACTGCATCCGTGAAATGCATACTCTCCGATGGTTATACTTTCCGGAAAAGATACAGAAGTAAGCCCTGAACAATTGAAAAAGGCCTGATAGTGAATGTATATTAAACTGTCGGGGAAATCCAGGGAAGACAGGCCTGTACAACCGCTGAAAGCCTTGGATTCAATAGATTTAAGTCCCTGTGGGAATGAGACTGATGTAATGTCGGTACGGTTTAAAAAAGTATTTGCGCTGATGGAAGTAATGTTGTCAGGAATGATTACGTGACCACCCGGTCCGCTATAGGCGGACAAAACACCATCCACCACAGTAAAGTCTTCTGTCGGGACTTGTTCTGCGGAAATGTTAACCGGTACATTCAAAATGACATGAGACATGACAATAACAATTGCCAAAAGAAAAGAAAATTGTTTTTTCATTTTTTTCCTCCGTTATAAAAGTTCCTATGATATTCATAATATCTTCCAGTATATCCCAGGAAAAGAAGAAAGAAAAGAGTTTCATTGACATTTGGGCCTCAAAGTGTTACGCTGTCTTTAACTTGAAACAGAAAAGAAAACGCAGTGAAGAAGAGAGTACGTCTGTTTTAAATTTCCAGAGAACATCCTGTTTCCGCGTAGCGGATTCGCTGGGAGGGATGAATGGCGGACAGATCGAAGATGGCTTCTGAGCAGCGCACCGACCGAAGTATTCGTTAGGCTGCGACAGGTTCCGCCTGTTATAGCGGAGAAGTATGAGCGGGCTGTTGCCCGGAAGTACTTTGAGAGGTTTCTGCCGTGAGGCAGAGATAAAAAGAAGTGGTACCACGATAATATCGTCTTCTGAGCCTTAGGGCTTAGAAGGCGTTTTCTTTTTCTGGGATATAATAAAAATAAGCGGTGACAAACCGGTATAAACGGAGGTAGCTATGACAAACAAAGGAAAGTATTACATGACAACAGCCATTGCCTATACATCAGGCAAACCACACATCGGAAACAGTTATGAAATTGTGCTTGCGGACAGTATTGCACGTTTTAAACGTGCGGACGGGTACGATGTATTTTTCCAGACAGGAACCGATGAGCACGGACAGAAGATTGAGCTTAAGGCACAGGAAGCAGGAGTGACACCGAAGGAGTTTGTTGACGGTGTGGCAAAGCAGATTCAGGACATCTGTGATATGCTGGGTACTTCTTACGACAAATTTATCCGTACGACAGACGATTACCATGAAAAACAGGTACAAAAGATTTTCAAAAAGCTTTATGATCAGGGCGATATTTACAAAGGTGCGTACGAAGGAATGTATTGTACACCTTGTGAGTCTTTCTGGACCGAATCACAGCTTGAAGACGGCAAATGCCCGGACTGCGGACGTGAGTGTAAGCCGGCAAAAGAGGAAGCTTATTTCTTCAAGATGAGCAAATATGCGGACAGACTGATTGAGCATATCAATTCTCATCCGGAATTTATTCAGCCGGTGAGCCGAAAAAATGAAATGATGAACAATTTCCTTCTTCCGGGACTTCAGGATCTCTGCGTTTCACGTACCTCGTTCAAATGGGGTATTCCGGTAGATTTTGACGACAGACATGTTGTTTATGTATGGCTTGATGCATTGACCAATTACATCACCGGTATCGGATACGATGCGGACGGTAACAAAACAGAGCAGTACGGACAGTTATGGCCGGCGGATCTGCATTTGATCGGAAAAGACATTATCCGTTTCCATACGATTTACTGGCCGATTTTCCTGATGGCACTCGGCGAGGAACTTCCGAAGCAGATTTTCGGTCATCCTTGGCTTCTTCAGGGTGACGGTAAGATGAGTAAATCCAAAGGCAATGTTATTTATGCGGAAGACCTTGTGGATTTCTTCGGAGTGGATGCGGTTCGTTATTTTGTGCTTCATGAGATGCCGTTTGAAAACGACGGTGTCATCAGCTGGGAGCTTATGGTAGAACGCTTAAATTCCGATCTTGCAAATACACTCGGAAACCTTGTAAACCGTACAATTTCCATGAGCAATAAATATTTCGGCGGCGTTGTGGAAAACAAAGGTGAAAGCGACGACGTGGCACAGGCAGCCATCGATGCAGATTTGAAGGCTGTTGTGACAGGAACGTATGCACGTGCGGTGAAGAAAATGGATGATCTTCGTGTGGCAGATGCCATTACGGAAATTTTTGCGCTGTTTAAACGCTGCAACAAATATATTGATGAGACAGAGCCATGGGTACTTGCAAAGGACGAGGCAAAGAAAGACCGCCTTGCGACGGTTCTTTACAATCTTGTGGAGAGTATCACCATCGGAGCATCGCTTCTTGCACCGTTTATGCCTGAAACAGCGGATAAGGTAGTAGCACAATTAAATACAAAAATCCGCGATTTTGAGACTTTGGAGACATTCGGTTTATATGAAAACGGAAACAAAGTAACAGAGAAGCCGGAAATTCTTTTTGCAAGACTGGACATGGCAGAGATTGTGGCAAAAGCGGATGAGATGTTTGAAAAGAGAAAAGCCGAAGCGGGTATTACAGAAGAGCCTGCGGAGGAAGAAGATGTGATTGATATTGAGCCGAAGGAAGAAATTACATTCGACGATTTCGGAAAAATGCAGTTCCAGGTCGGTGAAATCATTGCCTGCGAGGAAGTTCCGAAGAGTAAAAAGCTTCTCTGTTCACAGGTAAAGATCGGAAGCAGTGTGAAACAGATTGTCTCAGGAATTAAGGCGCACTATACACCGGAAGAGATGGTAGGCAAAAAAGTTATGGTTTTAGTAAACTTAAAACCTGCAAAACTGGCAGGTGTTCTCAGTGAAGGTATGCTTCTTTGTGCAGAGGATGCAGAAGGTAACCTTGCACTTATGACTCCGGAAAAACCGATGCCTGCAGGAGCGGAGATCTGCTAATATGAGAAAAGAAGAATTTACATTTGATTCCCGGGACGGGAAGTCGAAAATTTATGCCTGCAGCTGGATTCCGGAGGAACCGCCGTTGTGCATTTTGCAGATTATTCACGGGATGAATGATCACATGGGAAGATACGAGGAGTTTGCCTCTTATCTGGCTCAGAGAGGAATATTAGTAGTAGGTGAAGACCATCTGGGACACGGAAAAACAGTCCCGGACGGGGGTACCTACGGTTACTTTTGTGAACATGATCCGGCGACAGTCGTTGTAAGAGATGTGCATCGTTTGAAAAAGATAACGGAAGAAAAATATCCGACTGTTCCGTATATTATTTTCGGGCACAGCATGGGATCTTTTATCGTGCGCAATTACATTGCAAGGTACGGAACGGGAATCAGAGGAGCCATTCTCAGCGGGACGGGAACACCGACAAAAGCCGAGCTGAATTTCGGGAAATGTCTGGCAAAAATAATGGAGAAAGTAAAAGGTCCGAAGGAAGTAGTAGGTCTGTTGCATGACATCTCCAGAAAGTCTTACATGAGTGGTATCAAAAATGCCAAAACAGAGCATGACTGGCTTACTACGGACGAGGATGAAATAGAAAAATATGCCGGTGATCCGCTTTGTACCGGCTTCCGCTTTACCGTTAACGGTTATCAGACACTTTTTGAGTTGGCATATCGTATGCAGGAAAAAGAAATTCTGCACAAAATACCGAAAAAACTTCCTATCCTGATCGTATCAGGAACAGAGGATCCGGTGGGAGCAAAAGGTCTTGCACCAAAACAGTTATATGACGAGTATCTGAATTTGGATCTTACAAAAGTAACGCTCAAATTATATCAGGGTGCGAGACATGAATTACTCTTTGAAAAGGTAAAAGATACAGCGAGAGAAGACATTTACAGCTGGATCGAAAAAGTTGCTATGGAAATTCAGGGAGGTAAATAATATGAAAAAAATATTAGTTTATGTATTGGCATTCGCAATGTTGCTTACAGCACCCGTAATGCTGACAGAAGCAAAGGCTACGGAAAAGGACGTGATTGATCCGGATAAAATAGTAAATATTGACGCGTCTACGCCGATTCTTGCGCTTGGCGCGGATCTTTCCGCAGAGCAGAGAGCTACGGTTCTTTCCTTGATGGAAATCACGGAGGAGGATGTAGCAGGCTATAAGGTAATCACCATTACCAATGAAATGGAACATCAGTATTTAGGGTCATACATGGACGCATCCGTAATCGGGACAAAATCTTTATCCAGCGTGCTGATTACTCCGAAGGAAAGCGGACACGGTGTACTTGTCACGACTAAAAATATTAATTACTGTACAACGGGAATGTATCGCAACGCTCTGCTTACCGCAGGGGTATCCGATGCGGAAATCCTGGTTGCAGCACCGACGTCTATTTCAGGTACCGCAGCACTGATCGGTGCCATCAAAGGCTATGAAGCAATGTCGGGAACCGAAGTGACGGAAGAAACACTCGACACGGCCATGGATGAGCTGATTACAACAGGGGAGATTGCCGATGAGGTGGCAAAGTTAACCGGTGGTGACAGTGCACAGATTGAAGAACTGATTGCGTTTGTGAAGGCGAAAGTGGCAGCAGGCGGTCTGGATACGGAGGAAGATATCCGTGCCGTTATCGCAGAAGGGGAAGAAAAGTTCGGTGTCAAGCTTCCGGAAGATCAGGTACAGCAGATCGTTGATATTATGATGAAAATCAATGAATTGGGCCTGGATCCGCAGATGCTTCTCGAGCAGGCAGAGGATCTTTACAGCCAGTTCGGAACAGACTTCTTAAATAACTTAAAGGACATGGATGCCGATGCCATTAAGAAAGAAGTGGGAAAAAATGTAGTCAGCGGATTTTTTACCCAAATTGTAGATTCCGTTAAGGAATTTTTTGCGGGATTGTTCTCGTAAATTTTTGTAGATATTATATTTTATGACATTTCTATAACATTTTAAATCATATTCCTATCGGCGGTGTTGCGGGCGAAGATTGTCTCGGGCACTGAAAAATTGCTTTCAAGCACCGAAGATTGTTCCGGGCGCCGGCGATAGGATAAAAATCAAGTCATTTTCTTGTTTTATCCTAGAAAATATCAATTTTTAAATCAATTTATTACATTATCAAATGATAAAAAGAAAAGAATATCTGGAA
The DNA here is from genome assembly GCA_017461865.1 of Lachnospiraceae bacterium. Classification (GTDB taxonomy): domain Bacteria; phylum Bacillota; class Clostridia; order Lachnospirales; family Lachnospiraceae; genus SVFI01. The sequence goes on from JAFTVQ010000197.1 coordinate 5,621, forward strand.
AGCTTAAAGAAAATAATAGAAAAAGAGATGAAAAGTTTGCCGGAAGGAAAGTTGAGAGTATGTAATAATAAAGGTATTCCGCGTTATTATCATATAACAAATCCTCAGGACACCTGTGGAACATATATTTCAAAAAAGGAAGAAGAACTGCCGTATCAACTGGCACAAAAAGATTATGTACAGAAACTATATAAAAAAGTCTGTATGGAAATAGCAGACATTAACAAATATCTTATGCGTCACAGAGCAGAGGAATTGGAACAAGTATATTCAGACATGAATATTTACCGAAAAAACTTAGTGACGCCATATGTCATTCCGGATGAAATTTTTGCAGAAGCATGGGAAAAGGAAAGTTATAGCACGAATCCATATTACCCGGAACAAAGGGTTTATTCGACGAAAAAAGATGAACGTGTGCGTTCTAAATCAGAAGTGATGCTGGCAGATATGTATTATGAAATGGGGATACCTTATCGATATGAAGCGGAATTGGTACTACAAAATGGTAAAAAGAAATATCCGGATTTTACATTACTGAAAGTAAGTACAAGAGAAATTATATATCATGAACATCTCGGACTTTTGGATGACGGAGAGTATCGGGAGAACAATCTTGCCAAACTTGAAGAATATCGAAAAAACGGGATTTATTCCGGGAAAAACCTTATTTTGACATATGAAGCGGAGGGGCATTATTTAAATATAAAAGACATTAAAAAGCAGATAGCCGGAATATTTACGACAAATGAAAGGAGTTAGTATATCATTCTTGCACAAAATAAGATGCATATAGTATATTTGTATTTAGAAAAAAACTTAAAGGAGCTGCCTATGAAAGTCAGATGTGTTGATTGTAAAAAGAGATTTGATTATGAATTATACAGCGGCGTTTGTCCGAAATGCGGAAATTATATGCGTCCGCCAGAGATGGAGACGTCGCAAAATGTGAATTGTGATGTGGAAGGAAGTCACGTACATACAGACAGTGTGCAGGAAGGATATACAGCGACCTATGCACAGGAAGAGTACACAGAAACTTATGCACAACCGGAACCGGCGCCGCGCCGTGAGCCGGAGTCTTCTTCTGATTATGCGAAGCCGGAAAAGAAAAAGAAATCCAATCCGGTCCTTACCGTGATGCTTGTTGCGGCGATTGTCCTTGTGGGAGCAGGAACCGCAATTTTCCTTTTCATATCGCAGAATCAGGTACATAAAGAACTGACCGTGCAGGAGGAGTTGGCGGTCAGGAATTTGACGCAGGAGGATACAATAGAATATCGTGCGGACAGTAATTTATACGAAATAACCATTGAGTCTTTGACGGTGGATGAGGATCCGGCGTTTAATCTCCCGGATCAATATGAAGCCATTGTTTTATCCTACCGTATTGAACGCACTTTCCTCGGCGGAGAAGGAATCGATTATGATTCTTTTCATGAGATTCGTCTGACTCCGTATTTGGAGACAGTCAGCGGCCATTTTTTAAAACCGGTCAGTGAATACAGTATACGGAAGGTAAAAGGAATCGAAAATTACGAACAAGCGGACGAAATGGGACTGGGTGAAAAATTTGAACACAAACAGGGAATATTGTATTACTTTGTAAAAAAAGATGATATCAAACGCCTGCATATTACGAGTGCGGATTATGACAGAGAAAATTACCGGTCCGGCGCACTTCGCGAAATCTTTTGTATCGACGGATTGGAGGTGACAAGATAATGCATGGACTCAGTACAATTCTTTCTTTAATTATCAAGTTGCTTTCCAAGCTGTTTAAGGTGTTCGGAATCAACAGCATTTTAATTCTTGTATTGGTTCTGGAAATATTTATTTGTGTCGGTTACGCTTCAGAAACCAAAGATGATGACCGCAGAACAAAAGAATTTGAGTATACCGGGGCAGAAATTACGGAGATAGCATGTGACGATCCGGTCATAAAGGAACAGGATATTTATGTAAATAAAGATGATCATTATTATCTTGTTGAACTCAAAATAAAAAATAATTATTCGGATCCTCTTTCTTATCTGACAATCGATGCAAAAAACGGGAAGGGATCAGATTTGAGTTGTTATCGGATCAGATACTATGGAAATGATATGAACGAATATCCGATACAAAATTATATTCCGGAAGGTACGGAAGGAACTTTTACCTACTTGCTGATTGTCGATGACTATCAGTATGATGAGACAAACGAAGTGAAAATATATGAGTTCAGCGGAGATAAAAAACAATTTATTTCCGTAACCATTCCGAAATAAGAGGCAGGAAAATGACAGAGACAGACATACGCTACTTGAAAGCAGAAGAATGGGATACGGCCATGGCTCTTGCCTGGAAAGTATTTTTGCGATTTGAAGCCGGGGAATATACGGAAGAGGGCATACGCAGTTTTCTGGATTTTATTTCGGACCAACGGCTGAAGAAGCTGTTCATTATGGGGGAATATCCTGTATATGCGGCTTTTATCGGGGATGAGATGGTTGGAATGATTTCTTTGCGGAGCATAAATCATATTTCACTCTTGTTTGTGTCGGATGAGTATCACAGACAGGGGATTGGAAGAAAGTTGATAGAGGTCATGAAAGACCACGTAAAATACGAAGGACGCAGGAGTACAATCACGGTCAATGCTGCACCTTTTGCTGTAGATTTCTACCATGCGGTGGGTTTTCGGGATACGGATAAAGTAACGGAAGAAAACGGTATCATTTATACACCGATGGAAAGCTGTTTGTAGGAATTTTACAAAAATTTCATAATGATTAGGCAACATGTATAAGAATAAATAAAATATTTGTGTACTTGTGGCATAGGAAAAAAACGAGCTTTCATATATACTAATTCATAGATGGCGGTCTCGCCAAACATAATTTAGGAGGAAGATTTAATGGCTAACTTATCATTAAAAAACGTATGTAAAGTATATCCTAACGGATTTGAAGCAGTTAAAGATTTCAATCTTGAAATTGCTGACCAGGAATTTATCATCTTCGTAGGACCTTCAGGTTGTGGTAAATCTACTACACTTCGTATGATCGCAGGTCTTGAAGATATTTCTTCCGGTGAATTAAGAATCGGAGAAAAATTAGTAAACGATGTGGAACCAAAAGACAGAGATATCGCGATGGTATTCCAGAGTTACGCTCTTTATCCACATATGACAGTATATGATAACATGGCTTTCGGTCTTAAATTAAGAAAAGTTCCGAAAGAGGAAATTGACAAAATGGTTAAAGAGGCAGCTAAGATCCTTGACTTAACTCCACTTCTTGACCGTAAACCGAGAGCTTTATCCGGTGGTCAGAGACAGCGTGTTGCTATGGGTCGTGCTATCGTTCGTAATCCTAAGGTATTCCTTATGGATGAGCCTTTATCAAACCTTGATGCTAAACTTCGTGTACAGATGCGTATCGAGATCGCTAAATTACATCAGAGATTAGGTACAACTATCATCTACGTTACACATGACCAGACAGAGGCTATGACTCTTGGTACAAGAATCGTAGTTATGAAAGACG